>CAZKYA010000012.1:0-21216 GCA_964556725.1 uncultured Pirellulales bacterium | reverse complement strand
TGCGAAATACACATCACGTCTGGATAGACCACTGCCATCTTCATCGCGCCGGCGATGGCCTGCTGGATATGAGCTACGCATCCGGCTATGTTACCATTTCATATACCATTTTCAGCCATCATAACAAGGATACTTACGGCGATGGATTAAAAACATCACCTTTTACCCCGGGTCATTATACCTATGACCACTGCTGGTTCAATAATACCAATCAAAGAAATGTCGCATCCACGAATGCATATATCCACGCTTTTAATAACTATTTTCTCGGCGTACGAAGTTACTGTATGAACCCCAGAAACGACCCCACTTATGGTATTCCAACACATATACTGCTGGAAAATATGTATTTCAAACAAAGCAATTACCCCTACAAAGAAGAAGGCGGTTTTATACAGGCCAACGGCAACATCCTCGATGGGTGTTCAAACATCCTTCCGGTCAGCGGCACTACTTATACGCCGCCCTATTCATATCAGCTCGATAGCGCATCTGCCGTTCCGGCGATTGTTTTGGATGAGGCAGGCCCCGGCGGATTTTTGAATATGGCCACAAGCCCGGCAATATTTATCAATTTCAGGCCCAGCAATTACGGAGATGTGCGAGGTTATAGCTCTGATATCGGCCTCACATACGCAGCCCGCAGCGGCGGCTTATACTACGGCTGGAATGTATCAAATACCGGCAATGCTTATTGGAGACAGACTATCAGCTATAAAGACGACTCGACACTCGTTCCTGTAGATGCGGACTATCGCCGCAATTCAATCATCACCACAGCCGACGGCACAAGATACTGGGAGATAGGTCTTGCAAACGGCCTGTATTACGTCCATCTTATGTGCGGAGAGCCGGGAGACCCCCGCAACTACTATCCTGCAAATAATGTTCTACGAAACAATACTATGAATATCGAAGGCATTATTGTTACCGACCCTGACGGCGCTCTGAATTCCGATTATGACGAGTATTATGTAGTTGCAACTGTTAACGACGGAAGACTTACAATTTCACAGGCGCCGGCGGGTGACGATTCGGCTATATGTTTTGTTGACATCTTTCCAGCTAAAGAGCCTGAAAATCCTTCGGAAACGGTCGGCGGGCTGGATTACAGGTATTACGAAGGGACGTGGAGCTTCATACCTGATTTCGACAACTTAACGCCGGTTGAAGAGGGGGCAGCTATGAATTTTGATATCAGTGAGCCGGCCAGCAGTGACGGATTTGGTTTTGTCTTCGAAGGATATCTGGATGTGCCTTCGGATGGGCTGTATAGCTTCTATACCAGCTCCAATGACGGCAGTAAATTGTATATAGGTTCAATCGAAGTGGTGGATAATGATGGCGTTCATAATATACAGGAGGCATCCGGGGAGATTCTTCTGAAGGCAGGAAAACATGCCATCAAGGTAACTATGTTTGACAAAGATGGCAGCGAAGGTCTTGAGGTCAGCTGGGAAGGCCCCGGCATCAGTAAACAGCCGATTCCAAACAGCCAACTGTATCGCATAGGAATATATGGTGATTTTACAGGCGATGACATAGTAGATACGAATGACCTTGGTGACTTTACCGAATTTTGGCTGGACAATGATTGCAATGAGATAGGTGCATTAGACCTTAATGGTGATTGCATAATCAATTTCCACGAGTTTTGTGCACTGGCAAATAACTGGATGTAAACAACTTCACAATAAATTGGGGGTGAATATTTCCGGCTTCCGTATCCCGCCAGACGAACCCGCCACACAAACGGTGGGCAAGCGGTGGGCAAGCAAGCACGAAATGATGCGGTAATAAATTGCACATCTGTTTAGGGTTGACCTGAGGGATGGGTGTCGATACAATCCGTAATTCCTGAATTGTGATGTGAGGCGTAATTCGTAGATGAGCAGATGCGTGAATGAGTCGATGCGTTGTTGAATTAAATGTCCAATATTAAATCCCGACAGAAAACATCGGGACAGGCAAGGAATGATGAAGTAAGAAGTATTTATTCCGCATCAAATACGGGATGACGACGCAATAAATGGCAAAGGAGCGATAAGTGGCGTATAACTGCGTGGTTCTAATAAAACAAGTGCCGGATACCAAAAGGATTACCGGCGAGGCGATGAACGACGACGGGACGGTGAATCGGGCGGCACTGCCGGCTATTTTCAATCCTGAAGACCTCAATGCACTGGAATTAGGCCTGCAAATAAAAGAAAAACACGGCGGAAAGGTAACGGTCGTCACGATGGGGCTGCCGGCGGCGAGCGAGATACTTCGCGACTCGCTTTACCGAGGGGCAGACGATGCGATTTTGATAACCGACCAGCGATGTGCAGCGAGCGATACATTAGCAACAAGCTATATCCTGAACTGTGCAGTAAAAAAACTCGATTACGATATAGTTCTGTGCGGCAGGCAGGCAATTGACGGCGATACGGCACAGGTCGGGCCACAATTAGCGGAGAAATTAGGTATCACACAGATTACATACGTCGAAGAGCTTACAGAAATAAACGAAAAGACCATAACAGTTCGGCGAAATATCGGCAACGGCTGGCAAAAAATTAAAGCCGCCCTGCCGGTGCTGCTGACCGTTACCAGCGATGCGAATGAGCCGAGAGTGGCAGCAGCGAAAAAAATGATGAAATATAAAAACGCAAGGACACCGGTTGAAATCGGAAGAGAAATCAGAAATCAGAAGACAGAGAACAGAGGACAGAGGACAGAATCTCAGATTAAAGAGCTGGTTGAGAAGAAATGCAGTGAATTGAGTGACAAGGGACTGCTGATAAAACAATGGGAGTTAGATGAGCTTGAGGCAGATTTGACCTGGTGCGGCCGGAGCGGCTCGCCGACGAAGGTGCATCGAATCCAAAGCGTTGTTCTGGCGGCAAAAGAAAGTAAAAATATTCAGCCGAGCGACAAAGGCATCAGCGATATGATACACGAGCTGATTGAAGATAAGATTATAGCATAATGGTAAATCCGAATATCGAAATCCGAAATCCGAAATGGTTCGACAGGCTCACCATCCTGAGCAAAGTCGAAGGACAAATACAAATGACCAAAATTCAAAATACAAAACAAGGAGCAAAAAGATAATATCGAATATCGAACAAGGAATTACGAATGTTGAAGTTTGGATTCCTGCTTTCGCAGGAATGACATTATCGAGCATCGAGAATCGAGTATCGAGATACGAGTATGATAGAAGTGAACAGGCAAGGTGAGGTTTGGGTATTTGCCGAGCAGCATAACGGCGAGTTACAGGATGTGCCGATTGAGCTGATGAGCAAGGCCCGGCGATTGGCGAATACCTTAGGCGTGAAATTAGCGGCGATACTATTGGGTAACAGCGTCAAAGAACTCTCTACAAAGCTGATACAATACGGAGCGGATAAAGTATATCTGATTGAACATCCTTCATTAGGACACTACCAGACGAATAGCTATGCGAAGGTAATGTTCGATTTGATACATAAATACCAGCCGCAGATTGTGCTTTACGGAGCGACGATTTCAGGCCGGGACCTGGCGCCTCGAATTGCAAGCGCTGCAAAGGCGGGGCTTACGGCTGATTGCACGGATTTGCAAATCGGCGACCATACGACGGCAGCAGACAAAAAGCTGCATAAAAATCTATTGTTTCAGATTCGGCCTGCCTTCGGCGGAAATATAATCGCCACGATTATCAATCCCGAGCGGTGGCCACAGATGGCGACGGTGCGCGAGGGCGTTATGCCGATGCCGGAGCCGGATGTAAAACGCAAGGGTGAAATCGTTGAAGAAAAGGTGAAAATTTCAAAACAGAATTTGCCGCTTGAGATACTGGAGGAACATAAACGGCCTAAAAAAGTGAATCTAAAAGCAGCGAGGATAATCGTAGCCGGCGGAGCAGGTGTCGGCAGCAAGGAAAATTTCAAGCTGGTCTGGGACCTGGCGAATTGTCTCGGAGCAGCACCGGCGGCTTCCAGGGCGGCGGTCGATTTAGGATTTATCGACAAAGACCATCAGGTCGGCCAGACAGGCACAACGGTTCGGCCAAGCTTGTATATTGCAGTGGGAATAAGCGGAGCAATTCAGCATCAGGCGGGGATGAACCAGAGCCAGAAAATCGTCGCAATCAATAATGACCCCCAAGCACCGATATTTCAGATTGCACATTACAAAATCATCGGAAATTTAAACGAAGTAGTACCAAAGATGATTAAAGCCATTAAAGAAAAAACACTTTAGCCACAAAGACACAAAGTCACTAAAAAAAGTAAATTAGAGAATTAGTTAATTTGTTAATTAGTTGAATATTGAATAATGAACAAGGAATTTCGAAGTAAGAAGTAAATCAATATCAAGGCAATAAACTATGGGGAATTTTTACAGAGACAATGAGGATATACAGTTTTCGTTCAGGCATATTGACGTTGGCAAGCTGGCCCAAATTTGCGAAAAGGACTTTCGATTCGCGAGCGAATTTGACTATGCTCCTGCCAACGCGGATGAGGCGATAGAAAATTATCACTTAGTACTGGATTCGCTGGGGCAACTGGCGGCGGATTTTATTGCACCACGAGCCGAACTGGTGGACCGTCAGGGCAATATCCTAAACGAAGACGGCACGGTGACACGGCCTAAGGGGATAGAAGAATCGTTAGAGAAACTTGCGCAGGCGGAGGTGATGGGCTTTACACTACCGCACCGGTTCGGCGGACTGAATTTTCCGAACCTTGTCTATTCGATGGCAATTGAGATTGTCTCGCGGGCTGATGCTGCGCTTATGAATATATTCGGGCTGCAGGGAATCGCAGAGACGATTAATGCTTTTGCATCGGAAGAAATCAAGCAGCGATATCTGCCGGATTTTGCGGCGGGAAAGGTAACCGGAGCAATGGTATTGACCGAGCCGGATGCGGGTTCGGATTTACAATCAGTTAAAGTTTCCGGACATAATACAGAGACAGAACAGCCGGCCAGGGTATATCAGGACGCCGAGGGTAACTGGTTCATTCGGGGAGTTAAAAGATTTATAACCAATGGGTGCGGAGATATACTTCTGGTGCTGGCGCGGAGCGAGCCGGAAATATCCGACGGGCGAGGACTGAGTCTGTTTCTGGTAGAGCGCGGACCCTGGGTTAAAATCCGCCGGCTGGAAGAAAAGCTTGGTATTCACGGCAGCCCGACGTGCGAGATGTTTTTCGACGATGCGCCGGCAAAACTTATCGGAGAAAGACAACGCGGCCTGATTACCTACGTGATGAGCTTGATGAACGGTGCGCGTATCGGTATCGCGGCTCAATCAGTGGGCATTGCAGAAGCTGCTTACAGGATTGCCCGTGACTATGCAGCGAGCAGGAAACAGTTCGGTGTGGCGATTGAGAAACTGCCTGCGGTGCGGGATATGCTGATAGATATGAAAATAGCAATCGAGGCCGGCAGAGCACTTCTATACGAGACATCGCGGGTCGTTGATATGGAGGTTGGACTTGCCAAACGGCTGGAGATGGATTCCCGCTTGCGCGGGAATGACAATATGGATAAAGAAGAAGCCAAGCAGCTTAAAGCCGACTCACGAAAATACAAAAGAATGGCTGGGATGCTGACGCCGATGAGCAAGTATTACTGCAGCGAGATGTGCAACAGGGTCGCTTACGATGCTTTGCAGGTCCTCGGCGGAAGCGGATATATGCAGGACTATGCCTGCGAACGACACGCCCGTGATGCGAGAATCACAACCATATACGAAGGGACAAGCCAATTACAAACCGTCGCAGCAGTTCGCGGCGTTTGCAGCGGGACGGCAGAAAACATCATTAGCGAATTTGCACAACAACAATTCGAGCCACAGTTAAAAGACCTTCAGGAGAAACTTGGCGAGGGAATGGAGCAGTTAAAAAGCGCAATTGGCTTTGTAAAAGAAAACGGCAATGAGTATATGGACCTTTACGGCAGAGCGCTGGTCGATATAGCGATAGATTTGATTAACGGGTATCTATTGTGCAATCAGGCCAGCTCAAAAGTGGATATGGAGGTGTGCGTAGCAGGAGATTGCTCCAACAACGGCGAAAAGATACAGATGAAAAAGCGAAAGGCGATGATTGCACGAAGATATATTACGAAAAATGCGCCGAGGATTGCAGCTCTGTCGGGATTAATTCGCACGGGGGATAAATCTACATTTACCGAGTATGAAAAGATTGTTGGACCCGTGCCAAGTGAGTGAATTAGAAAATTAATGAAGGGTAAACTAAATATAAAAAAATCCGAAATCCTAAATTCGAAATACGAAACAAATTCAAAATTCTAATGTTCAAATTTTCAAAACATATTAACTCAGATTTTTAAAAGTCGGTACTTAATTTTCAATATACGCTTCACGAAATACGAGAAACAAAATTATGCTACGAGCGGTTGTTTTTGATTTCGACGGTGTGATAGCGGATTCGGAGATTCTGCACCTTCGAGCTTTCAATCGGGTGCTGGCTCAATACGGCGTGGAGATTTCAACAAAGGATTACTACAAAGAGTATCTTGGGTTGAGCGATATTGATTGCTTTAAGGCGCTTATTGATAAAGGCCTATTCAAACCACCCACAGGTGGGATAGAAAATCTGGTTAAACAAAAAAATCGGGTCTTTGAAGAGCTGGTAAAAACCGAAGGCAGGATAATCGAGGGCGTGCGTGATTTTTTGCAGATGCTCAAAAACAATAATATCCCGACGGCGATATGCTCAGGTGCACTGTTAGCGGAGATTGAACTTATACTGGAACAAGCCAAGCTGCGGGATTTCTTTGAGGCGATAGTATCGGCTGAGCAGGTTAAAAAGGGAAAGCCAAGTCCTGAGGGTTTTTTACTGGTTCTAAAAAAACTAAACCAAGGGCGCCAAGAACCCATCAAGGCCAATCAATGTATTGCGATAGAAGATTCACACTGGGGGCTAAAGGCCGCCAAGGCAGCGGGGATGCACACTATTGCTGTGACAAATTCCTACGATGCGAACGAGTTGGCAGCGGCTGAAAAGATTGTTGCTCGGCTGGATGAGCTAAGTTTCGATGATTTACAAATGTTGTGCCGTTAGCCAGATTGTCAGATTCTGTCATCAACTTCCTCGGCGGTGCCTTCGACAGCTCCACCGACAGACTGGACATCCCGGCCCAAGCCTTTGAAGGTCTCGCAGCCAAACAGTGTAAATGTCAAAACAACCCATGCAATTATTAAAAGGATTCTCTTAATCATATTACATAATCCCATAAACTGTTTTTTTATTCATAATACCAAAGATTAAAAAAAATGCTATTATTTTAACTGCAACGCCCCGGGGCCAACGACATGGGCTTTTTTCCTGCCGGTCTTTAAGTCATATTCAATATTATCAACAAGCGCACCATTAAGATAACACGGCTGAGACTCGCCACCTTCAAGCTTCATCATAGCTTTTTTGTTGTCATAGAACAACCGGCTGCCTACAAACTGGTTATCCTCATCTTCATAAGTAACACCCTTTTCGGCAGTCAGGGTAGCAAGCTCGGTTTGCCCATCTACAGTCCGGCAAAGGAAAGCCTCCACGAGACCTGCTCTGGCTTCGACCTGCTGGCCGAACTCACCATCTATAAGAGGAAAATAATTAATAAGAAGCTTCTCAGAACCTGCATCAGCAATAATCAGATTTGGTTCCGCAAAATATTGTAAATTGTCAAAATTCTCAACAATAGCCCAGCAGGGTTTCCGCAAGCTAAAGCCGCTCAATTCTTCCTTCGAGTCCGAAACTTTTGAATTGTTGAACTTTATTACACCCGGACCGGCAGCTAAAAATAGCTGCTGGTGTAGGTCATAATCGAACCTGCGGCATTTCAGCTCAATACCACCGAGCAATTTTTCCCCCGCTGTTGCGACAGTTGCAAGCCTGACCGAACCACCGTTTGCAGTTAGATGTTCAATATCGGTCGCCAATGCAGCAGAGCTATCGTTTGTGTCTTTGGGCAAATCTATGGTAAGATTTGGGGCCGAGAGTATATACTTCTGCTGGAGTTTTGGCCCTTCGCGAAGCACCGAACACAGACAATCACCCTCAAAAACAACCTGCTTTGACCTGGACAAGAAACTGATTTTCTTTTGAGCAGTTACTTTTGCAGGTAATGCAGCCCTGCCGGAAGTCGCATCGGTTAAATCATCGACGTAAAAATTAAGCTCCGCCGGACCGGTAGCAGCAATATCAGCAAAAGCAAATGACTGCTTTGACCTATCTTCAGGCAAATTTACGGTAAACATCGGCGATGAAAGCGTGCAATCCTGCTGCCCACCAGCAACTTTTTGCGGCATTGTGCAGAGACAGTCACCTTCGAATATCACCTGATTCGATGCCGACAGAAATTTTGTTTGTTTCTGAGCGGTTATTACTACCGGGACAGGTGCTTCTTCAGCAGCAACCGCAGCATTTACGTCGGAGGCCGTTACACCACCGGCAAAAAATGCAAGCTGCGAAGCCCCAGCAGCAACAGTATCACCTGTAGATGCATCGTAGTCAATTCTTCGAGCAGTAAACATAACTCTACCTCTGGAATCACCTAATTTCTCAGAGGCCCTGCTATTTAAGACATTGGCCGGGGTCTCGAATGCCTGGATGGTATTCATCGGTGCTACGATTACACCTCCATCACAGGTCAAGATGATATCTGCCCCTTCAGACACCTCATTCGGCTCATCTGGTTTTATAAAAACGCGGGTTTCATTTATGTCTTCTGCAGCGGAGGCATTAGCTTCGCCTGGCCCGCTGCCTGAGCTTTTTGCCCAGAAGATATCGTTGATGGAAAGCTCATTTTCGGCAAAGACCAGCTGCTCAGGGGTGTCGATAACAACGTTTTTGCTAAATATACATTTGTAGAACTGGCCTGCTGCTGCAGGTTCCTTCAGTTTTTCAGTTTGCACCAGTTCGGTGGCATCAGCTGGTTTCTCGGCCTGTGTTTTAGCGGTCGAGAGAAAGCCGGTCTGCAAGCTTTTTAGATGCAAGCTCTCCAAATGAGTTAATTTAAGAAACTCAAGCCGCTCGAGCTCATTATTATAGACGAGCTGCAGGCCTGTGCCGAGCATCCAAGCATCCTGCGAAACGAATTTGACCGGCCCGGCAGTTAAAAACAACGACCTTTCGCTTATAAAAACAATATCATCAAGATAAATGAAGCTTTCTTTAATGTCACTGCCGGTTTGAGGCAAAATGTGGATGACAACATTTCCGGTAAATGTTGCGTCCCTCGGGGTAGGCCTGCCAACAGCAGTTTCAACCTGGACCGTGCCCCTGTCAGCGGTGACGTAACATCTGAAAGAATCCTGATAAACATTCATAAAGGGCTTTTTAATCTCCCACTGGTCTTTTTCCTCGTGCAGAAGCTCTTCGAATCCGAATTCCCTGTCAACCTCCTTATCTCTGTTGCGGTGTAAGAATTTAGCCCCTTTAAGTTCCTCTACACCGACACCACCAATACTGCCAACTTCTCCACCAGTCCAGCCGATATTGCTGTCGGCAGGGTGCTCTTTGAGGTGGTCTGCTGTCTCAATATCAATTGGAGGCGTCCTGCTTATCAAGCTATAGAGCAGATATACCCCAAGCACAACCGCCAGCGAAATAAGCCATATAAAGAATTTTCGTGACTTAACCCCGTTAGAAATTTTCCATTTCTGTATCATATTGCCACTTAACTTCTTACTGAGTTTTCACGGGCGATTACCCCATTATAGAATTTCTAACGGGGTAAAGCTCATAGCAAATCCACAGTGTCATTCTGAGTAATTGTTAATAAGCATCACTGCAAATACCTTTTCATAAGTTCCTGCCATCTGCCGGTACTTTTAAGGATGTATTCTATTACTTCCCGCACCGCGCCTTTGCCACCGGGGCGAGTGGTTATGAAATCTGCATACTGCTTGACTTCGTCAACTGCATCGGCAACAGCTACTCCAAAGCCAACGAACCGCATTGGCGGCAAGTCCGGCAAATCGTCACCAACATAAGCAACCTGCTGCGGCGAAAGACCCTGCTGCCGCAGAAATTCCTCAAGCACAGGAAGTTTATCGAGACAGTCCTGAAATACGTATTCAATCCCAAATTGTTTGGCACGGATTTCGGTCGGCGGTGAAATTCTTCCGCTGAACAGGGCTATTTTAAGCCCTGCTCTTAGCCACAGACGGATGCCGTGCCCATCCTGAACATTGAAGAATTTGCTTTCGGTGCCATCGCCATTAACTACTATTGTGCCATCAGTCAGAACGCCGTCAACATCAAGGGCAAGAAGCTTTATTTCTGCAAGGTTCGGCATAGCAAAATAAATTAAATATCAAAAAGCAAAATGCAAAATTACAAATAAAAATTCAAAAATAGAGATTGCTTCGTCCACCTGCGGCGGATACGTGTCGGACTCTCAATGACACACTTTGGCCGGGATGTTTTTCTACAGAGTATTATCAATTATCAGTTACAAACTATCAATTGTAATTTTTATATCTTTATCACGCTGCCCCGCTCATTGTAACAGAGTAGCTCGTGCTTTTCGCCGGTGTGATCCGGAGCAGAATAAATTATCACACGCTTTTCGTTAAGCTGCTCTATCTGGGTAATCGCAGTTCTCTTTTCATTCTGCAAATAATCTGCAACTTCCGGCGAGACAACCAGCTCGATGCGTTTTACGCGCTCATCCGAAGCCGAAAGATTCAACAGGCGAATAATCTCAATAGCCAATGATTCATGACTTTTAACAAAGCCAGTACCGGCACAGTGCGGACATGCCAGATAGGTCGCCGATTGCAGCGATGGCCGCATTCTCTGGCGTGCCATTTCCAATACGCCGAATCTGCTCATCCTCAATATTCTCGAACGAGCACGGTCGGTCTTAACATCCTGCCGAAAAACCCTTTCCACATCTCTGCGGTGTTTCTGGCTGTGCATATCAATAAAATCGCAAATTATCAGCCCACCAAGGTCTCTTAATCTAAGCTGTCGCGGAATCTCAATCGCCGCCTCCATATTGCTCTCGTAAGCAGTCTGTTCAGCTGTTTTCTGCCCGCGATGCTTTCCGCTATTGACATCTATTGATACCAGTGCCTCGGTTTGCTCAATTACAATCGAGCCCCCGCCTTTAAGCTTTACCTCACGCGACTGAACTTTAGCGATTTCATCCTCAATCTGGTATTTGTGAAAAAGCGGGACCTTGCTGTCGTAATATGCAACCCTTTGCCTCAAACGCGGTGTTGCTATGGAAAAAAAATCCCTGATTCTGCGCACCACCTCTTCCGAATCGCATACTATCCTGCTTATCTTACTGTTAAAAACGTCTCTGAGCGTTCTGATAACCAAATCCGATTCCCGATAAAGCTCGGCGGGGGCTTTTTCAGTTTCTATCCGCTTTTCAACAGCCCTCCATAATCGCTTTAGATATCTCAAATCGTTCTGTATATCCCTTTTCGAGCAACCCTGGCCTGCTGTTCTGATAATAAAGCCCTGATTCTTCGGAGGGTTGCTCTGCTCAAAGATTTCTCTCAGCCGTCTGCGTTCGCCCTCATCCTCGATTTTGTGCGATACACCATGCTTTTTCATCCAGGGCATCATAACCAGATACTTACCAAGTAAAGCAAGATATGTGTTAAGGGTCGGGCCTTTGGTCTTTATACCTTCTTTCGTTACCTGAACGACAATCTCCTGACCTTTTCTGAGACAATCCTGGATAGGCGGTCGCTGCCTTAGTGACTTCCTGTGGCCAATGCTCTCAGTGCGTTCATCTTTAGGGCCGGAAAAATAGCGAGGGTGCAGGTCACTGATATGAAGAAAACCATTTTTACCTATGCCAAAGTCTACAAATACCGCCTGTATGCCGGGCTCGATATTTACCACCTTTCCCTTATAAATATTGCCGACACGGCTGCCCAGACTGGCCCTTTCCACATAGAGCTCTTCAAGGGCGCCATTATCAACCACTGCCACTCTACACTCTTCGCTCTCAGCCACATTTATAAGCATCTCTCTTGCCATTGTTTCGTCCCTTATCGCTCGTGACCCGTGACTCGAAGATTGGTCAAAGGTCACGAATCAGTTTTCCTGCCATTGTATATTCGTGCGTCTAATCGGGGCTGCCAGCTTATCTACATCGAGCTGCAGCAGCTCCAAAATCTCCTGCACACGTATCGAACCAGCTGAACTGATTCCGCACTCAACAACTATACCTCTATTATCCAACGCAATCGATTTCAAGAAAGGCCTGACATCTATACTCTTAATTTCCGATTTTTGATTCTTGACTGTCGTCAGACAAGTTTCAATTTTCAATTTACTTGCATCTATCAACCGGCTTATATCAAGTCTCTTATGCTCCAGTAAATTTTTGATTCTGGACTGTAAATCCTCGTTTAAATATTTCGATTGCACATTTAATACGTATTCAGCCAAACGAGGTTGAGGCGCAGATTTTGCTTCTGTTACTTCGACCGAAAGCAATTCAACCCCCTGTGGCAGCTGCCTGGAAAGCGCTGCTTTAATTCGTGACACGTAATTTGCTGCTCGTGTCTCGTCCGGGCTACAATCTATCTGAATACAAAGCAAATCACCATCCGACTCAACCCCGACAGGCCTGGGTAAAGGCAGAGACAATTTTGGATGAGGATTGAAACCTTGACTGTACCGGATTTCAATACCCGCTCGAACGCAGGCGCGCTGAAAAACCCTAACTGTTTCGGCATGCGACAGGAATCGGACACTGCCCCGAACATTGAACCTAATCAGAACCAATATAGTTTGCTTTGAAACGGTTATATGCCTATTCCTTTATACTTTATTCGCTAACTTCGCTTACACCGTCTGCAAAACCTACAACTTATTATGCGGGAGCCCAAACGCAAAACAGTGTTCATTGGAACCTTTATACCATTATGCCCATCATCACCTTAAAAACAAACATTTTTTCAAAAACTCCGCCTTGGAAAAAGCAAAGCTGATAACCACAATCAAGGGTGCTGCTGAGAAGTTTGTGCCTGCTTAAATGAGCTCAGGTGCTTGCTGATACCCTCCGCCAGGTCCTTTTGGCCAGAAGACAATGCGAGGTCCAGCGCCTTTTCGGCAGTGGTTATAGCTTCAGGAAACCTGCCGGCAGCAGCATATGCCTTTGCCAAAAAGTCCAGCATTTCGGCCTGATTATATTTATCAATCTCTTCTGGCCTGTCGGCCAGCCGCAGGGCCTCTTTATATTCTATAATGGCCTGCTCGAACTGCCCGACACCGTAGAGCATAAAGCCCAGATTGAAGCGAGCATCAGTGCTGTCAGGAGCAATATCTACTGCCTTCCGGGCATCCACCAAGGCTTTTTGCTTCTCGTCCATTTGGCGCATAACGTTCGACCTGATTAACCAGCCCAAAGACGCATCAGGATACTGCTTGATTAACTCGCGAGATAATGCCTGAGCTGCATCAGTTCTGCCAGAAAGTATCATCTTCTTGCTGTCAAAAAAGATTCTTCTTGCAGTTTCATCTCTGGTTTTGAGAAGGACAGGATTGTCCGGAAAAGAACGTAAACCCTCCATACTAACTATGAATCTGCTCAGTTCGCTGGGCGGGGAGTCATGTAACGGTAAAAGAGGTAAAAGATAGGCCAGTGCCTGGTAAAGGTCCTCATAATCCTTAATCCACCTGGCTTTTTGCTCCTCACTGAATCCTGTCCAGTCAATATGGTGATAAATGGAGTCATTTCGAACATCCATAACAAAACGCTTGAATATTCGAAAGATTTCTATTTGTTCGTCCGTCACAAACTCAACAAAAGGAAAATAATCGCTGTTTACAGAAAAATCTGTAATATGCTTGCTTAAATCATTCTCATCACAAATGTAACAGCTCAATACGTCGAGACTGTTATGAATATTTATTTCTGCCAGACTTTTACGCACGCCTTCTTTCTGCAGCTCATCTTCTATATGCTTCGGTGAAAAATATTGCTCGTGTTCCGAGCCGACTATTACTACCAGAGGCGCAGGATGGGGGGCAAGATACCATATTGTAACATGCGGGAAAACATTCATCGCAGTACCAATTATGCTGCTTAATATAGAAGGGGTCATTCGATACAAAGGCACATAAGAGAGAAACAGCCCATTGCTGTAACTCAGGTTTTTCTTTGCGCTTTCAAAATATTCTTTCGCATAAAGCGAGGCGTTTTCAGCAAAAAACCTGGGGTGAATGCAATCATTGAAAATCACATCGTAATTGATGTCCGTCAAGTGCAGATAGTTTTTCGCATCCATATATATCATATTTACTTCTTCATTGAGCCGGTCTCCAAGATTAAGGTGCCTGAAGAATTTTAAGGAGATTTCAACTATTTCCGGAGCAATCTCCGCACAATCAACCCTCTCTAATTTATGCTGGGCAAGGCAGAAGGTGCTTTCCCCGGAGCCAAATCCAACCGACAGGACTTTCCTGGTATTACTATTGAGCAGAACACCAAAATGTCCAAGCATCTTTTGGTCACCGCGGGCGGTATAATTTTCTCCTGCTAATGTCTGGCCAGATGAATACAGATATAAAATTCCGTTTTTATCCCGATGCACAGATACTGTGGTGGTAATGCCCTCTTTCACCTGCACAAGTTTAAAATCAGGCACAAGCGGGCTTGCCTCAACCACTGTACTGAACAAGTTCGTGGGTATCTTCACGGTGATTATTACCAATATAACAGCTACCGCCAAAAGAACAAACCGCCCAATAATTCTCGGCCTGTGAACAAAAAACGCCCACATAACGCCGGCAATCCATACCCCACTCAAACCAAGAATTGAGACCGAAAGCTGCACCCCCAGCAGCGGAATAAGGACAAAGCCCGTCACAATTCCACCTATCACAGCCCCAATTGTATTTGCACCATAAGCTGTTGCCGTGGAGCGCCCGACCTTGTGCATATGATTTGCCCAGGCCTGCAAAGCCATCGGAAACCCTATACCCATAATAACGGCTGGAACTAAAAACAGGCATAAGCTATGCACAATCGGTTTAGCCAAATAATGTGAAACCGGAATAAAACCTCTGATAAAAAGCTGGTCAATATACCACGTCCCTTTTGACATCCAGAATACCAGCAATGGGAGGTAAAAAACTCCATACAACCCCAACAGTGATAAAGTCACTGAAAAACCAACAGCCGGGGCCTTTAATCTCCTGACCAGAGCACTGCCGATGCCGGCTCCGACTACATTGCCCAGAAGATAAATAGTCAGCACCGCAGAGAACACATAAGTAAATCCACCGAGCAGATGAACGATGCTGCGCATCCAAAGCAGCTCATATCCGATGCTTATCAATCCGCTCATAAAAAAAGCGATAACCAACAGATAAAATCTGCCATCCGCTGTTTTGGTACCGGCAACTTCAGGGCTTTCTAACACAACGGCCTCGGCCTGCTGCTCAACAGTTATGGCGGAAAAGCGAGATAAAAGCCACCCGCCAAATGCAACCAAAAGATTTAAACCTGCTGCGATGTACAAAGCCCCCATAACACCGAAAGCACGGACCAGAACAAAGCCCGCCAAAAAGCAGCCGGCCGCTGCACCCAGCGTGTTTAACGCATAGAGTTTGCCTACTAAATGGCCGGCTTCTTTCTCAAGGGCGGTAATAAATCTACCCAAAAGCGGTAAAGTGCTGCCCATCAGCATCGACGGCACAAGCAATATCGCCGCTGATATTACTACCTGCACGAGCAATAACTGCGTATGTGTGGGGTGATATGCACGATAAAACCAAACATAGACGGTATCTGCATACTTTAGCCACCACGGCAGAGATAGCGCCGATACCGTTATAAGAGTTTCCAGTAAGGCATATAACCTCAAACGCCTGTTCACAGAGTCGCAATAACGACCCATAATCAGAGCGCCGAGTGCCAGGCCGCCCATAAATACCGATACCACAATGCTCGTTGCATAAACGGTATTGCCAAGCGTCAGCTTCAACAGCCGAACCCAAACTACCTCATCAATCAGAGCGCACGCACCGGAAGCAAAATAAATCAACATTATCCAGTTGATGCATGCGCGCCTGGTAATAGCCGTAGCTCTATCGTTTGTTCGCCACATATCCACCCACCCAAAACATAATTCAATCTTAATTCTTACCTTTGCTCATCAAAAAAACAGCCAAATCAAAAAGCTTCGGGCAGAATCTTTCTTACAGCATTGCGCAGATAATTTGAAATCTGCCTTTCAGAATTCATAGTAAGAATTTTTCTTGCAACATCGCTGCAATCTTGAATCGTAACAGAGTTAATAATCTGTTTTATTTCCGGTATCATTGGGGAAGCAATTGAAATCGTTCTAACGCCCATTCCGAGCAGCAACATAATATATTCCGGCTCCGAAGCCATTTCACCGCAGATGCTAATATCTATTTGCGCTTTGTGGGCATCCTGAATAACCGTCCTGATAAGCCGAAGCACTGCGGGGTCAGCCGCCGAATATAACGTAGAAACCGATTCGTTGCCCCTGTCAACTGCCAGAGTATACTGAATAAGGTCGTTGGTTCCGAGACTGAAAAAATCAATGTCCCTTGCAAGTGTAAACGCTGTTAAAGCCGCCGACGGCGTTTCAATCATAATGCCTATCTTAATATCTCTATTATAAGGTATAGATTCCTCATCAAGGTCCTCCATAACATCGCGCAAAATAAACTTGGCCTGCATCATCTCCTGCAGATTTGTAATCAGGGGAAACATTACCTTAACCTGGCCGAGAACGGAGGCCCGCAAAATTGCGCGCAATTGCGTTTTGAACATCATAAGGTTTTGCAGGCAAAATCTAATGGACCTTAAGCCCAGAAACGGATTCGGCTCAGGTGCAAATCGCTTGCTTTGTGTATATTTGTCGGCGCCTAAGTCCACAGTTCTTATTACGACAGGCCTATCTTTAACAATGCCGACAGTTTCAGCATAAGCTTGATAATGGTCTTGTTCCGCAGGTTCGGCTGTCCTGTTAAGGTATAAAAACTCCGTCCGGTACAGGCCTATTCCCTCTCCTCCTTTCTGCAAAACGAGCTCGGCTTCCTCCGGAAACTCGATATTTCCCAACAAGGTGATTCTTGCACCATCGCGGGTTACAGCGGGCTTTTCTTTTATCGCATCAAGCCTATGCTCAAGCTCTACGAATTCGTGACAGTACCGTTCATATTGCCGGATTGTTTCATCATCTGGCTTTACAATGACAATACCACGATTGCCGTCAATAATGACGGTATCACCGCCGCTGATGGACTCAGTAAGGTCTTCCAGCGCAACTACCGCCGGTATACCTAAAGACCGTGCAACAATAGCAGTGTGGCTGGTTCGTCCACCAGCATCGGTAGCAATACCTTTGACAAAGGTCTTATTAAAACCGGCAGTTTGAGTAGGACTCAATTCTCTGGCAACGATAGCAACTTCTTCCGTCAGATGCTCGACATCCTCACGCCTTTTTCCCAGAAGCTGTTTAAGCAAACGCCTTTCAATATCGTAAATATCAGCCGCCCGCTCGCTGATATAGGCGTCTTTCACCTTATTAGTAAAATGTGATGCAATCCCCCGCATAGTGGCAGAAACAGCGTACTCAGCTGTCACCAACTCCGAATGAATCAAATCGGTTATTTCCTTTCGCAGCTTTCTATCGCGCAAGAAATGCAAGTGCACAGCAAAAATATCCCTTATCTTGCTGCCGGCAGTCTGGTCCTGAGCGGCCCCAAGCTTGGTCAGTTCTCCAATCGCACCCTTAAAGGCGTTCCTTACACGTTGCGCCTCATTAGCCCGTTGCAGGGGTTCTATCGACCGCCTGGGTATTCGATAATCCTCCGCATCAATAACCAGCGACTTGGCAATAGAAATGCCGGGCGAAACTGCTATTCCTTTCTTAATTTCCATCGAATACTTTTATCAAATTCTAATCTTTTTTCTGACCGCTCGGTGTGGGCTCGTCGAAGTGTTTTTCCTCCACAAGCTCTCGCAAAGCATCAATCGCCTGTTTAGCATCTGTGCCTTCGGCTTTAATTTTCAGCTTTGTGCCACAAGTCGCAGCGAGCATACTCATCTGCATAATACTTTTGCCGTCCACGCTGCTTTCGTCGTTGCTGACGGTAATATCACAATCAAACCGGCTTGCAACATCCACGAACTGCATAGCAGGGCGCATATGAAGCCCATCTGCATTTTTTATCTCGACCGTCGTTTCACAAACTATTTTCTCCAAAGAATCCTGCTTTGCCCGCATCTTCAGGCCCTGTATTTTAGTTTAATAAATTAATAAATTATAAAGACGGATTCTCGTCGGCCTCTCTGAGAAGGTCTTCAACCTGCTCGGAACTCTGACATTGCCTGAGAAACCTTCGGAATCTCTCATTCTGTAGATGCTTAAAAATATTCTCCATTGCTTGCAAGTGATGGTCCGGGTTTTCCACAGGACTGATTAAAAGTATCACTGAATAAACCGGCCGTTTATCGAGAGCGGAAAAATCTATCCCGGCGCTTCTCTGTCCAATTGTAGCAACCACTTTTTTAACCGCAGTATGCTTGACATGAGGCACAGCAACACCTTTGCCCATTCCCGTACTTGCCTCATTCTCTCTTTTAATTACGGCCTTGATAATCTCCTGGCAGTTTCCTTTTCCGAGCTTACCGGCTTTATCAAGCGAGCAGACAAGCTCTGCTATGGCAGAATTTCTGTCTTCGGCCATTAGTTCCGGAATTATTGCTTCAAAACAGACAAAGTCCGCAAACTTCATCTTACCTGCCCAAAATCAACTGCAACGCACCGGTGCACACCTCATAACCGGACAAGATACCGGTGCCGTTGTGTTCTTATGCTTTCGTGCTCTATTCTGCACCACCTGCGTGTTTATTGTCTCGTTCCTTGCCCTTTTTTCTTCTAATCTGTTGTTCAAGTTTATGGACAGCAAAATCAATACACCGGTAAGCATCCTGGCCTGTTTCGGTAACAACGAAAACCTTACTATGCTCTGCCCTTGCAATGACCTCGACGCTGATATTGCCGCCCTGCTCACCGTCAATAATTACCTCAACCTGATTGATACTATTGTAGTACTTCGGAAGTTTGGAGGTTCTTTCTTCTGCATGTTTTCTGATTGCTTCGGTTATGTCAGTATGTCTTCCAGTAATTTTAAAAAGCAATTTTTTTCTCCTTAATTGTGCTTTGTTACAGCAAAATCCTCCTGCTGTTTTTCACTTTGCGAAACCAGCTTGGGCAAATCGATTGGTGATTTGCCCCGAGGCAACACCACACCACAAGATATGATAAACCTTAATGCCTCTTCTACGCTGATATCCAGCTCTACTGCCTGCTCTTTTAGCACCATTATGACATAGCCGGTAAACGGCGTTGGTGATGTGGGAACTAAAACAGTCAGAAATCCTTTGTTTGCATCCTCATTAGCACCCTCAATACCGCTACTGGTAACAAAACCCATTGCCCAGATACCCTTTCGTGGATACTCGACAGCAACAACCCTCGAAAACATCTTATTTTTTTCTTCTTCCTGCATAAGCAGGAAATCAGTAATTTGCTTTACATAGGGATAGACATGTCTTAAAAGAGGTGTCTTCATTATGAACTTTTCAATCATTCGCCAGAGGGCTCTGCCAATGACACTGGCCAAAAATGCACCCACTATAACAACGACAACCAACGCCACAAGAAATCCCGCTATGGATAAAGCCCCATCTATCCAGAATCTTTCCAGCTCCTGCTCAGCGCCGCCGGCAAGAAGTATCAAATCCTGCAACTTGTGTTTTATATGAACGCCAATTTTCTCATGAATAAACTTGTAGCCCCAGACGAATATCCAGATTGTCACGATGGTCGGCAAAAGCACCGCCAACCCCCGTAAAAAGTATCTTTTAAAGCGTCCTGCCATAGGCATATCCTTAAAAATAACGCTCCGGCGCAGCGAATCTTCTAATTTTTGCTCTATTGAAAGTGCTTAAACAGGCATCTTTTAACAGAGCAAAATATCTTAATTTATTGACTGGTCATAGTCAACAAAAAAGTCTTTAGCGTCTTCCAAACGCATTTTACCGTCTATATGGTCCCCCGGCAGATGTGCGCCGATTAGATGTATCACGGCCCCTGGCAAGGAAGCGAGCATCCACACAGCTCGCTGACACAACGCCAGCGCAGCCGCTGCCTCCGCGTCAACGCCGGCAAAATTAATAAACAACCAAGCAAGGGACCCTTCCACCACAACTAAACCTCCGATACTGACCGGTATCGTCCCTAAAACCCACGATAGCGTAAAGAAAACATAATAATATTTGATACTGGCGGTAATCCCCATATCCCGCCCGAGTAACCAGAAGCCCGTGATTGTCAAAATCTGCAGAAAAATAGTTAACCCAAATACCACCAATATCGTCAGCGGTCTGCTGCAGTAAATAATTATCGCATTTTTTAGCTTCTTAAAGGTTTTTTTGCTGAATGAGCAAATGGAACCCCAGGCCTTTTGAAGCCCTGCTCGTCCCCGCCTATGTAATAAGAACCCACAAAAAACAACCACAACGGCAATAACCACCCCAAAAACAATCCCTTTGTGCTCACCAACAGACTTAAAAAAAGCTCCTTTTTCCTCATTGCTGGAGGCTATTACACTACCTTGACCCCTCAGGAAAAGTAAATAGAAAAAAATAGCGATGACGAACGTACCTAACAGCCCAATTATCCTGTCGACAAATACACTTAAGACAGCTTCAAATCTTTTACTGGTGTGTTTAGTTACGAACCCGGCACGAACTAAATCCCCACCCACGGAACTGGGCATGAAATTATTGTAAAAAAGCCCCAAAAAACTCAACCTGACGGAAGCCCAAAAGTCTATAAAGACCGACTGAGTTTTCAGCAGTAACCACCAGCGAAATCCCATTAATATCTGGCAGATAATAAAAATACCGAGAGCCATTGCAAAAACCCACACATTCATTAGACGGAATTTCTCTATTAAGCTGCTCCATCTCTGGTCGGTGGAAACCCGGTACAGTCCCCAAATGATTCCCCCAGCAACTACAGCAATTCGCAAAAGCAGAAATATGAACTTGCCTTTTTTAACTTTAGCTTCAGACATCGAAGTTATTTTCCTGAAAAAACTTGTTTTGGCACATAATAACGGGTAAGTTTACAATTGACAATTGAAAAGTGAACTAAACTGAGCTAAAGTGTCTAAAGTGAACTAAAGTGAG
>CAZKYA010000011.1:0-21435 GCA_964556725.1 uncultured Pirellulales bacterium | reverse complement strand
GAATCCCGCCCTCTCCGTTCTGGGGATGTGAGCAGATTCTTCGTGGTTTCTATTATAAGGGCAGTTTGTTTGAAATGACCTCGTTTATGCCTTCCTTGTGGTGAGCTGGTCGAACCCACTTTTGGAGCCGGACTCAATTTCACAGGGTATTAACTCAGAGACCCTGAAAAAAGTTATAAAAGGGAATATGAAGGTTAATTGATTTGTGCCAAGAGAAACAGTCACCATGGAAAACAAAGTGCTCTGTCAAAGACTTATTTAGGCATGAGTAACAAGGCCATACGCCTTCCGGTAATTTCGCTGGGTCGTTCGACCTTTGCCAAGTCTTCCAGTGATTGGGCGATTTGTTCGAGCATCTTATAACCCTGGTCTCGGTGCAGCATCTGACGTCCGCGAAATAACATTGTAAATTGTACTCTGTGGCCTTTTTGCAGAAACTCACGTGCGTGATTTAGCTTTGTATCCAGGTCGTGTTTGTCGGTTTCAAGACGGAGTCTGATTTCCTTAAGAGTTGCAGAATGATGTTGGTGTTTTTTATAGGCATCACGAAGGTGGCGCTTTTGCTGATACAACCATTTGCCGTAATCCATTATTCGGCAAACAGGTGGAACATTTGTGGGGGCAACTTCCACGAGGTCTAAGCCGGCCTCCTGGGCTCTTCTGTTTGCCTCCTGTATGTCCATGATTCCTACTTGATTGTTTGTTTGGTCGATTAGTCGAACTTTATCGACTCGAATTCTTTCATTTATCCTTAATCCTTTTCCACTGATTGTGCACCACCTTACCTTTCTAATTGATTACCCCGGTTAAATGGTAACCGGTTAAAGTTCTCTTGCCGGTCTCCACTTACCGGTTACCAAATTTCTAAAACACCAAATCTAATTCTTTATCGACAATTTTACGTTTTGCAATTTTGACAAATTCGTTAGTTCTGACCATTTTATTCTCTTTTACCCCTCGGATTCTTACATTGACAGTATCGGTCTGTGTCTCTTTGGGGCCAACTACCAACATATAGGGTAGCTTTTCGCTATGAGCTTTGGCAATTTTAGCATTTATTTTTTCGTCCGTGAAGTCATAACTACAGCGTAATTTTGCCTCTTTTAGTTTGTCTTGAACGGCTTTTGCATAATCGTTGCTTTTTTCACTTATCGGCAGGATTCTTACCTGCTCCGGTGAAAGCCAGAGAGGCAAATTGCCGCCATAATGTTCTATAAGAATGCCTATAAAACGCTCAAAAGAGCCCAGAATAGCCCTGTGAATCATAACAGGAGTTTTTTCGGTGTTGTCTTTATCTGTATAAACCAGGCCGAAACGCTCCGGCATAGAAAAATCCAGTTGGATTGTGCCTAACTGCCACGACCTTTTCAGGCAGTCTTTTATATGAAAATCTATCTTCGGCCCATAAAATGCACCATCACCTTCGTTGATTTTGTATTCAATTCCTTTGTGCCCCAGAGCGTCTTTGAGGGCATTTGTGGCCGTTTCCCAAATCTCGTCCGAGCCTATGTGCTTTTCGGGTTTGGTTGAAAGTTCAATGTGGAAATCCTCAAACCCGAAGGCCCGATATATCTCGAATGCAAGTTCGATGACACCTATTATTTCGGACTCAATCTGCTCAGGTGTGCAGAAAATATGGGCATCATCCTGCGTGAACTGTCTTACCCTGAATAAGCCGTGCATAACACCGCTGGCCTCGTGTCGATGCACCAGGCCAAGCTCGGCAATACGCATCGGAAATTCGCGATATGAATGCTGTCGGGTTTTATAGACCAGGCATCCGCCGGGACAATTCATCGGCTTTATCGCATAGCTGGTATCATCGAACTCAGTAAAGTACATATTCTCTTTGTAATTGTCCCAATGGCCGCTCCTGTGCCAGAGCTCTTCGTTGAGAATAATAGGCGTCTGAATTTCCTGATAGCCATATTTATCGTGCACACCGCGCCAGAAGCCCACTATGGTATTCCAGATAATCATTCCCTTGGGGTGAATGAATGCAAAGCCGGGGCCGGCTTCGTTGAAGCTAAATAAATCCAATTGTTTGCCTAATACTCGGTGGTCACGCCTTTTTGCTTCTTCCAATCTCCGTAGGTGGTCGTCAAGCTCTTTTTTGCTTGGCCAGCAGGTACCATAGACCCGCTGGAGCATTTTCTGTGTCGGGTCACCGTGCCAATAGGCGCCGGCTACGGACATAATCTTAGAGCTTCCAGCTTTGCCAGTGCTGGGTACGTGTGGCCCCCGGCACAAATCCTCAAAGCCGTCTCCGTGTGAATAAAAGCTGATAACGTTGCTATCAGTATGCTTTATATTGTCGGTTTTGTATTTATCACCGGCTAATTTCGCCAGTGCTTCGGTTCTCGTCATTTCTTTGCGAATAAATGGTTTGTCAGCTTCGATGATTTCTTGCATCTTTTCTTCTATGCGTTCGAAATCGCTCGGCCGAATCGGCTCATCAAGGTCGATATCATAGTAAAATCCGTCCTCAACTGTGGGGCCATAGACCAGCTTTGCATTCGGCCAAATGTTGCATATTGCCTCGGCCATTATGTGTGCGCAGCTATGCCGCATTACTTCAAGGCCTTTTTTATCTTTGGCTGTAATGATTTGAACGGAAGACTCTCCCTTGATGGGTGTTGATAAATCTACCAATCGTCCATTTACTTTTGCAGCCACTGCTGCTTTTGTCAGTCCCGACCCTATCTGTTGAGCTAATTGCTTTGCCGTTGTACCGTCGGTAATTTCTAATTTGCTGCCGTCGGGCAGTGTTATTTTCGCCATAGATTTATCCGATATCGTCGACTATTTTATCAAAATAGAATATACCTGATTAGTTCAAATTGTCAAGCAAGGCACTTTAAGAATAAATAATGGAAACATTGGTCACCTAATAATCAAGCAATACGTCATATAATACCTCAAATTACCAGAACCTCTTCAACCTTCATAACTTTTTACTTAATATGAGGTTATGTAACTGTAACTCCGCAGACCTCCTATATCCATAATTATATGCTGCCTGCGTTAGCTATTGCCATAAACTACTTTTATTGGTATAATAAACATAGTTGTAGGAGATATTTTGGGTTGATGGAGAACGAAAGAAAATGGACGTAAATCTGGTTCTGTTTAAGCATAATGGTGACCATAAAACCTTCTCATTGCCGGACAATGTTACGGTTATTGGCAGACGACACGACTGTGACCTGCGAATACCGCTCTTGTCCGTCTCCAGAAGGCACTGCCAGCTAAGCTGCAATAAAGACACCTTGAAAATTCGCGACCTTGGCTCACGCAATGGCACATACGTTAATGGAAAGCGTATAGATGAAGCGACAGTTCAACCGGGTGATTACCTCAGAATAGGTCCTTTAACATTCTTGCTGCAGATTAATGGCCAGCCCGAAAAGATTTCCCCCCCTGACAGGGCTGCACAGAAGCCGCCCAAGAAGGAAGAACCGGCAAAAAAAGCCGCATCAGAGGAGGACAGCTTCGCTGAACCTGAACTGGATGAACCAGACCCCTTCTTGGCTGAACTCGAAGATGTTTAAACCGCTCCCCACGGTCGGGAATTTAAGATTCAAATATATTTTTTAGCTTTTTTAACTTGCCAAACCTGACAAATTATGCTATTTTGGTGTAAGCGAGCGATTTAACTTTCGTGTTTATTGGAGTGGAAAATTTATGCAAGTATTCGTATTTATTCAAAATATTGCATTAAGTTTCCCCTCCTTGCTGTCTGCAGGTATTAATCCGTCCATAGAAGCTTTGCCTTTTAATCCTATTAAACTTATCTTACTCGTGGCGTGGGTATACCTTTGTTTGTATTTTGTCCAACGCATTCAATTCAGTTCGTTAGTACCAAAGAAATACAAATTCATTGCCTATATCCTCGCTCTTTTTACAGGACCGATACTTTTACTTATACTGCTGATTATAGATACAGCAAGAAAGTCCTCTGCAAGCGGTGAAAGCATATTTGTGGTCATAAAACGACAGGTAAAGGATGCAATTGTCTATGTACGCTCTCCGCGGTCCAGGCGCGACAAAGACGCTTCGGCCATAAGACTTCTTAATTCATCGGGCCACGAGCTCAAGGAAATATACGGACACGGTGATGGTAAGCGAAAAGACAGCCATATTCTTGACATAACCGAGAAAATTATAGCCGACGCTCTTGACCAGCGGGCCAGCGATATTCTTATCGACCCAAAGGACGAGTCGGTGTACGAGATAAGGTTGAGAATAGACGGTGTGCTTAGAACCGTAAAAAGGCTCGAAGCTGATACCTCCAGGGCGGTTGTGAATAGTATAAAAGCTGTCTCGAGTATGGACATCTCAGAAAAAAGAAGACCTCAGGACGGAGCGTTTATTGCGAAAAGGGCTGAGTCAACCGCTTCATTTCGAGTCGCAAGTGCGGGGGTCCTTAATGGCGAAAAACTATCGATAAGGGTTCTGAACCGAAGCGCCGGCAGGTTCAAACTCACTGACGTCGGGATGACGAAGAAGCAATTTTCAATTATCATAAGTGCAATAAATAGACCATCCGGCATGGTGCTGGTCTGTGGGCCTACCGGCAGCGGCAAAACCACAACGATGTATGCAATGCTAAATCAGATTGACCGCTTTACCCACAATGTCATCACAGTAGAAGACCCGATTGAGGCCTTTTTACCCCAGACCAGTCAAATTGAAATTAATCCAAAAGCTGATATTACTTTTGCAAAGGCTCTACGTAGTATTTTAAGGCAGGACCCGGATGTGATATGTGTGGGCGAAATACGCGATGAGGAAACTGCGGAGATTGCGCTTCGGGCGGCGCAGACAGGCCATCTTGTCCTGGCAACTATACACTGCGACAGTAATGCCACGGCGTTAATCAGACTGCTTGATTTAGGCGTATCACCTCTTCTATTGTCATCGGGAATAAGTCTTCTGGCTTCTCAGAGATTGCTTCGCCGGCTTTGCCAACACTGTAAAAGACCGGCCCAGTTAACCCGGAGTCTCATCCATGAATTTCAAGAAAAAAGAATAAACTGCGCAAGTATATACGAAGCTGTGGGCTGTGAGAGCTGTGGTGAAACCGGCTACTTTGGAAGAACAGCCATCTGTGACCTTTTGACCGTTACCGACCAATTGAAGGCTGATATCGCCGAAAACAAAGCGTTAATAGCACAATTAAGAAATGAAGGAATCAGGAAAGATAAATCTAGCCTGAGGAAAGAAGGGTTGAGAAAAGTAGTATCCGGAATAACAAGCCTCGACGAGCTAAAAAGGGTGGTAGGATAGAGTTTATGGTATTTTGGCTGGCCATATTGTCTGGTGGAATTTTTGCATGGTACGCCGTCAAATTGGGCTTCTACGATACATGGGCTATACTGTTCAATATCGTAATCTCGGTCTATGTAGCTGTTTTCCTGACCCCGGTAGTTGCTGAGTTTGTCCCTGCAGTCGGTGATGCATCATTCTGTAATGCCCTGACTTCGATAGCAATTGCAGTAGGGACTTTTTTCATTTTATGTGGTATATCCTATACATTTATTACAGGTCAATTCAGCGTATCATTTCCAAAGGTATTTGATGTTCTTTTTGCAGGTCTGCTGGGCTTTCTGACCGGATTTCTTGTCTTGAGCTTCGTAGCTTTTTTAATATGTATTACACCAATTTCTCAAAACAAGTTTGCAAAAGAAATCGGTTTGAACAGACAATCTCAGCAGGCCAATATGTCATATATCTGCTGGTGGTGCGATTTGGTTAATGGTGTGGTGGCATCTAAAGACAGCGATTATACCGCAAAAAAGGCCATCGATTGGTTCTTTCAGAACACTGAAAAGAAAACGCAGCGTGATTCTTCAGTCAAGCGAGCCAAGCAAGCTGATGTTAATGAGCCACCTGACGCTAATGATACAAAAGGCAGTATCAGTGAGGAAACTTATCGTCCACCAGGTTCTGATTAAGCTGTTCTGAGCAATATATCAGTCCGACGATTCCAACGACGCCTCATCCTGGATATAATTCTTCACACGATAGCATCTGGCAACAGGTATAAACAAAACTGCCGTTACCACCATCACACCCACGAAGAACCAGAAGTAACTCGCCCCTGCCAGTTTGCTCGTGCCATCTTCATTTTGGATGAATTTATTCACAACAGCTGTAAACGCATTTCCAAGTGTTATAGACAGGAAAAATACCGCCATAATGAATGATTTCATCTTCTTTGGCGCCTGTGTATAAGAGAACTCAAGGCAGGTGATAGAGACCATTATTTCCGCCGATGTCATAATCACGTAAGCAATGATAAGCCACACAATGCTTGTCATGCTACCTGCCGCAATGCGACCTTCGATTAAGGCGTTGACGGCAAAAGAACCCGCTGCCACAAACAAACCGATGCCGATTTTACGGAGGGCGGTTAACGGGAATATCCTGTTTATTGCTGGATATATAACATATGAAAATACGGGTATTAGGAGCATTATCAACAAAGGGTTAGCCGCCACTATCTGCGTTGGCTTTAACTCGATAAACAGCAATTGGCGGTTCATCTTCTCTGCCAGAAGCATCCAGGACGAATCTATCTGGTCAAATAAAGCCCAAAATGGCGCCACAAATACGTAAATTATACATAGCTTCAAAAGTGCCCGCAGACCTTCACCGCTGAAGCACTCTTTAACGAATCCGACCCCCCCACGCGGGATATGGACAAACTTTCTTCGTCCAAGCCAGAAGGCGAAGGTAGCCAAGACCATAAACGTAGCCGGTGTACCAAACGCAATTGTCGGTCCATACCTGTCGAGCAACACAGGAACAAGAATATTAGAGATAAATGCCCCAAGATTTATAGCGAAATAAAACCAGCTATATATCCGTGCCATAAGGTGCTGATTGCTTTTTCCGAACTGGTCGCCGACATTCGCTGAAACGCACGGTTTTATTATTCCCGACCCGATTGCAATTAAGACCAAGCCCGCACCAAGACCTGAACGAGTATGGTCAAAGGTAAGAGCAAAGAACCCAAAACAGTAAACAATGGAAAAGAAAATTATGGTTCTATATTTGGCCAGCCAGATATCGGACAGCAGAGCACCAATGAGGGGCATGAAGTAAACCGCTGAGACGAAAAGGTGAAACCAGACTTTGCTTTGCTCCTCACTCATCGTGGTAAGCTCACCACTGACGCTTTTTAACAGGTGCGTCATGAAAAAAACCAGGATGCATCTCATACCATAAAAGCTGAAACGCTCAGTTGCCTCATTCGTGAGGATATATGGAACCCCCGCAGGCATCTTCTTCGATGGGACCGGCGCTGTCAAATATTTGCTTTTAGCCATAAAGTGACGCCCTCAGATACTATTAATGTGAAAATCTACTTTATTTTACACGTATGAACTATAATATCTTAACTTTGTTTCGCCTGACATCAAAGAAGAAATAACCAGATGTTGAAAATAAACAACCAGCCCAATTTTTGATATCTCTCGTCATTAAAATCTACTTGATTTCACCATTTTCAGGTGATATTATCCTTTGTAAATAGATATCAGAAACTTAGAAAGGGGTATTAAACTATGAAAACTCTAAAAATCATATCTTTGTTATTAACCATAACGGTCCTCATTACCAATTGCACGGCTGACACAAAAGAAAGCCAATTACAGGAATTCATCACTGCCCGCGTGGAAAAAATCAAACCTATGTACAAAGAAGCAAATCTTGCCTCCTGGAAAGCGGCAAACACCGGCAAACCTGAAGATTATGACAAGGTAAGTGAACTAACGCTGAAAATTCGAAAGCTTTACAGTGATCCCAATGATTTTGCCTTTCTTAAAGATATTAAAGATTCCGGAGAGGTGAAAAATCCACTACTGGCTCGACAATTGGTGGTATTGTACAACGCCTATTTAGCTAATCAGATAGAACCGCAGCTTCTGAAGCAAATCGTTGACCTGAGCACCGAGGTCGAAAAGAATTTCAGCACATTCCGCGGCACTATTGAAGGCAAAAAGGTTACCGATAATGAAATTAAGGAAATCCTCAAGACTGAAACTGATTCAGCCAAAAGAAAACTGGCCTGGCTTGCCAGCAAACAGGTTGGGCCTGTGGTTGCAGATGATTTAATTCGGCTGGTCAAATTAAGAAATAAAGTGGCAAAAAATCTCGGTTTTGATAATTTTCACACCTTTTCTCTGACCCTCGGTGAGCAGGACGTAAATGAACTTGACCGAATCTTCGGCGAACTATACGAATTGACCAACGAGCCATTTGCAAAATTAAAGGCCGATTTGGACCAGATTTTAGCAGATAAATATGGTGTTAAGGTCTCTGAGCTTATGCCCTGGCATTATCACGACCCATTCTTTCAGGAAACACCGATGGTATATGAGCTGGATTTGGATAGATATTACGAGGACAAGGATGTCAAAGAGTTGGCTGTGAGATTTTACGCCGGTCTCGGATTGCCGGTGGAATCCGTACTGGCTAATAGTGACCTATACGAGCGTGAGGGCAAAAATCCTCACGCCTTCTGCACCGATATTGACCGCCAAGGCGACGTCCGCGTCCTGTGCAATCTTAAAAATAATGAAAACTGGATGGAAACAATCTTACACGAGTTGGGCCACGGCGTTTATGACAGATACCGTGACCCAAATGTGCCTTACTTGCTTAGAGAACCGGCACATATTTTTACAACCGAAGCCATCGCTATGTTCTTTGGCCGATTAAGCCGAAATCCCGCATGGATGCAGCAAATGTTACAGCTTTCCGACCAGCAACGGGCCGAAATCGAAAAAGTAAGTGACAAATACGCTCAGCTAAAGCAAATCATCTTTGTTCGATGGGACCTGGTTATGTATAACTTCGAAAAGCAGCTTTATGCAAATCCTGAGCAGGACCTGAATTCTCTATGGTGGAAAATGGTCGAAAAATATCAACTTGTGAACAAACCGCCCGACCGTAACGAGCCCGACTGGGCCGCAAAAATTCATTTTACCATTGCACCCTGTTATTATCACAACTACGTCCTGGGTGAACTGTTTGCTTCCCAGCTGCATTACTGTATCGTTCACAATATTCTTAAGCTCGAATCGGACAAAGATGTCAGCTATGTCAGCCAGAAAAAGGTGGGGGATTTCCTGACTGAAAAAGTATTTGAACCTGCTGCAGTCTATCATTACAACGAGATGATTGAACGGGCAACGGGAGAACACTTGACACCGAAATACTTCATCGCCCAATTCGTCAAATGATATTTGTCGTCCTGAGCACGGCGAAAGATCTATGCGTAGATTATTGTCATGTTGAGCAAAGCGAAACATCTGGATGCCGAATGATATTTTAACCATTTACTGAATAGGTTGTTTATGAATTTACAACAAAAATCTCTGCCGGAAATCACTATTAAGGCAGTAATTTTAGGCGTCGTTCTTGCCGTGGTGCTTGGGGCGGCAAACGCCTATCTTGGACTATTTGCAGGGATGACGGTATCAGCATCAATACCGGCTGCCGTCGTATCAATGGGCGTCTTGCGGTTCTTTCGCAAAAGCAACATCCTTGAGAACAATATGGTGCAGACGATAGCTTCCTCCGGAGAGGCACTGGCTGCAGGGGTGATATTTACAATTCCAGCTCTGGTGCTCCTCGACTACTGGAAAGAATTTGACTATGTGTGGGTGATAGTGATAGGCAGTTTTGGAGGTTTTTTAGGAGTGCTGTTCACAATACCGCTTCGGCGGGCATTCATCGTCGAGGACAAACTTCAGTACCCAGAAGGAATTGCGACGGCAGAAGTCCTAAAAGCCGGCGAAGGCACTGGCTCGGATGTCAAACACATCATAAAGGCGGCAATTGCAGGGGGATTATTCAAATTTGCAGCTGAGGGCCTACAAATCTGGAAAGGGATTTTCGAGGTAGCAAGACGAGTGCGGGGGACGATAGCATACTTTGGCTCGAACCTGAGCCCAGCTTTATTATCGGTTGGATACATTCTGGGGCTGAATATCTCGGTGCTGATTTTCTTGGGCGGGCTTTTCAACTGGCTTATTGCAATACCGATTTGTGCGGCTTGCCAGGATTGGCCCACTGTCAACGGGCAGCCATTGCCGGCAGTCGATTGGGCGCAGCAGCTTTGGTCGCAGCAAACGCGGTATATCGGCGTCGGAGCAATGCTGGTCGGCGGACTATGGACTATCGTCAATTTGCGGTCGTCCCTGCTGCGTGGTATCAGCAGTGGGCTAAAGGCCTACCGCAAAGTAGTGGGGGAAAAACCTATCCTTGCAAGAACCGAAATGGACGTCCCTATGAAATGGGTTCTGGTGCTGATAGCTGGTTCAGTTGTGCCATTGTTTATCCTGTATCAGATGTTTGTTGGCAAGGTAAGCGTCTCGCTGCCGATGGCGGTGATAATGCTTATAACGGGGTTTTTGTTTTCGGCAGTTGCCGGCTATATGGCTGGTCTTGTCGGCTCATCCAATAATCCAATATCAGGGGTAACTATCGCCACGGTTGTGGTATCGGGGGTACTGCTATCGCTACTTATGGGTTCTGGAGCAGAAAATGGGCCGCCTGCGGCAATAATTATCGGCAGCGTCGTCTGTTGTGCAGCAGCGATGGCAGGTGACACTATGCAGGACCTAAAAGCCGGTTATATTGTTGGATCAACCCCCTGGAAGCAGCAGCTAATGGAGGTGGCAGGGAGCTTGCCGGCGGCTCTATTGATGGCGCCGATACTGACCCTGCTGTACAAGGCATACGGATTCGCAGGCCACGCCTCGGCAAAAGAAAATGCGCTGGCGGCTCCGCAGGCCAATCTGATTGCATCGGTCGCTAAAGGTGTTTTTCGAGGCGAGCTTCCCTGGAATTTCGTCTTGATAGGAGTTGTCTTTGCAATAGGTGTCATTATTTTAGATGAATATCTCAGAAGCAGAGCAAGTTCATTCCGTACCCCTGTATTAGCCGTAGCTATCGGTATTTATCTTCCCTTTGAGCTGGAGGTGCCCATTTTTGTAGGAGGAATAATCCATCAGATTATAAAGGTATATCACAAAAGAAAAAATACAACCGAGGATATTGCGGAAGAATCCAATCGGCGAGGCATCCTCTTTGCCTCGGGACTGATTACCGGCGAAGCACTGATGGGCATTTTACTGGCGATACCAATCGTTGTCAGCGGAAAACCCAATGTCCTGGCAGTGCTTAAAGAACCCTTAGGGTCCTGGCCAGGTGTGGTTTTACTGGTTGTAATCGCCTGCTGGCTCTATCGTACCGCCCTGGGTAAAGTAACTCGTCTCGGCGAAGGCCGAAGCCGTAGTAGGAAAAGTTAAACTCTCACTTTCACCGGACGAAATAGAACTGCCGGAGCATATCAAGCAAGAAATCAAAACTTTTATAGGGCTGCTTTGGACGCCAGCAAAGGTTAAATAAAACAGGGCGTTTTCACCTGTTCTTTTATGCTTGCGTATGGGAATTATAGGAAAATGCCTCTTTTTGCTTGGGATTCAGGGGCAAAAATCCTCGATTTTTGGTAATTTTTTCCTTGACTTTTAGGGCATATTTTGGTATAAATTACTTACACTTGTAGATAAGCAGGGAAGGTAGTATATACCCACGATGAGGGGTTTATCACAGTAGAAGCAGGAAGTGATCATGGATAAAGACCATCTTTACCATAAGAAATGTATAACCTTGCGGGCTAAACGTATTTCTGGCGATATGAAAGGTCGGGAGGGTTTTACATTGGTTGAGCTGACGGTTACAATTCTTATAGCCATCATTCTTGTGACGGTGGCAGTGCAGCTATTTCGCAGGTCAGTTGTTGATGCCTCCAAGTGGACTGAAGCGAAGTCGATGATGGGTACTGTAGCAAGCGCTATTAGGGCCTATGTTGCTGAGAAAGAGCAGGTGCCTCCTTCTGGTGCCTTCGCAAACTGGGGAGTCCAGTTGGGATTTCGGGCAGCTGACTTCAAGGGCAATTACTTTACGTCGGATAATATTACGATTGATACGGTTAGCTACAATCCAGAAGACACTCCGGCCTTGCAGTTTAAAGTCAAAGGTGAGAGCTCTATGCTATCACCCAGCTGGTGTACGCTTGACCACGAGGGCAAATGGGCCTGGGAAGATTAAAAAATGGGATTTGCTGTAGATGCAGATAAGGCCTCTGCTATAAACATTCAAAAAGTTTCCAATTCTTAAACTTATTGCTGTCCGTGAGATTCTGTGGCTGGCTTAACCATACAAATAAGAGGAACTCCTTATAGACTGTAGAGCTGTGTAATCATCATCAGCAAATTCAAAAGATGGCTCAAGGCCGGTCCGTGTGAAGATTTGCTTTATTTCTGCGGGAACATTACACAGAACAAGCTTATGCCCGAGACCACTCAGCAGTCTTTCCAGTATTATAAGACTACAGATGCTTTCAGAAGTCAGCATCTTTACTTGGTAAAAATCGATAATTACGTTACGGTCGCATCCCTCACTGACGATTTTATTGATAGCGTCAAGCTCGTTACCCAGATGTGGTTGTTCAGGCAAAGTAGCTAGGAGAATATTATCAGATAAATTTTGAATCCCCATTTTAATCGGCCTGTTTAAGAAACTATGATTTCGGTTTGGCTCGGATATATTATCGGAATTATTTATGTATCGAAGCCGGCACTCAAATAAAGTATAAGACGAAAGCTGTAAAATCCAAATTAAAGTTCATCAAAAAATTGCAGAAAAGCGACTTTTATCGCAAATCGCAGCAAAAAACACCGTAGGTTCTTAATTTTTAAGACCTTATAAGATATAAGGATAACTACGGAGAAAACCGGAATAGAGCAGATTGATTGGTTGCGGGCGAGAAGGGCACACGATTCTTATGAGTTAATAAAATGAGAGTGCTGGGGCTCGAACCCAGGACCTACGGCTTAAAAGACCGTTGCTCTACCACCTGAGCTACACTCCCAAACATTTCTAACAATTCATACAATAACGGCTTTTATGACGAATTGTCAATTGTTTTGCTACAAAAAAACGGCACCAACACCGAAAAAGTGTCATTTTGGCCCCGCACCAATTTTTACAGGGATTTGCCATAGTACTGGTGTTTGGTTATTTTCTTGTCCTGCTGAGATTAAAACAGTGGTTGATATGTAAAAATTGGTGCGGGGTTGACATTTGTGCTTGTTGGATTTAGAATCTTAAACCTGCGATAAACTTGTAAGGAATTGATTATGGATTTAAGAGGTGTTGTCCTTGCCGGCGGAACGGGGTCACGGCTTATGCCCCTGACAAAGGTCACAAACAAGCATCTGCTTCCGGTTGGGCAGAAGCCTATGATTTATTATCCCATAGAAAAGCTAATTTCAGTCGGCATCGAACAAATCTTGATTGTAACCGGCGTTGAGCATATGGGTGATGTTGTGGGGCTATTGGGCTCCGGCAGAAACTTTGGCTGTCAATTTACATATCGTGTTCAGGATAAAGCGGGCGGTATAGCCGAAGCGCTGGGGCTGGCTGGGAATTTCGCACAGGGGCGGCCTTTAGCCGTTATACTCGGTGATAATATCTTTGAAGACGACCTTAAGAAATGTGCGGACAAATTTACCTCTCAAAAAATCGGTGCACGACTATTACTCAAGCAGGTTCAGGACCCTCAACGATTTGGTGTTGCTGAAATTTCCGGCGACAGAATTATTAGTATCGAAGAAAAACCGAAAAAGCCAAGGTCGAATTACGCTGTAACCGGCATATACTTTTATGATGCTTCGGTCTTTGATATCATACGGACGCTAAAACCATCGGCTCGGGGCGAGCTTGAAATCACGGATGTTAACAACGCCTATATCGCAAAAGGCCAGCTGGCTTATGATATACTCGAAGGTTGGTGGACGGATGCCGGGACATTCGATTCGCTTAGTAGAGCCAATGAATTGGTGTTAAAGGAGCCCCCGAAATGACAAAAAAGATAGCTTTGCTGAAAACGGTTTTCGCAGATGAAGGACTGGTTGTGCGTAGCTCAGGCAAACTGATTGATGGTGTTGCCGCACGTCATACTAAGGTCATCCCGGATGAGCGTGGCCGACTCGGTGAAATATTCAGGGCTGACGACCCCTGGTTCAAGAAATTTGGACAGGTATATTTCACCACAACTTATCCAGGTGTTGTCAAGGCATGGCATTATCATAAAAAACAGACTGACCATTTCTATGTCATAAAGGGAATGCTCAAGGTAGCACTATACGACGAGCGAAAGGACTCGCCCACTTACGGCACGGTGAACGAGCTTTATCTTGGCGAGAACTGCCCGGGCCTGGTTAGGATTCCGCCGGGCGTTCAGCACGGCTGGATGTGCATCAGCCAGAGTGAGGCATATATAGTGAACGTCGTTTCAGAACCATACAATCATAAAGACCCCGACGAGTTCCGCACACACCCGCACGATAATCATATCCCCTATGACTGGACTCGCAAAGATGGCTAAAAACACCATCGCAATTCTTGGAGGCAGGGGAATGCTTGGCACAGACCTCGCTGTAATCTGCGAGCAGCAGGGTTTTCTCGTTAAGGTTTTTGATTTGCCGGGATTTGATATAACCGATTCCCGACAGCTAAAAAAAGCTGTCGATGCCGCAAAAACAATCGTCAATTGCGCAGCTTATACCGACGTTGATGGCGCCGAGAGCGAGGCCCAGCTGGCATATAAGGTCAATGCTGAAGCAGTAGGGCGGCTGGGTGCTCTCGCGCACGATGCCGGTAAATGGGTTCTGCACATCAGCACCGATTTTGTTTTTGACGGCCGGTTAAATAAACCCTACATTGAGACCGACCAGCCAAATCCTATAAACACATACGGAAAAACCAAATTGGCAGGGGAGCAACTTCTGGGTAAAAGTCGCTGCAAATATTGTATAATTCGAGTCGAATGGACTTACGGTTCAGCCGGCAATAACTTTGTAACCAAGCTAATCCAGCGTGCGAAAGCTAATAAAACCTTAAAGGTTGTTGATGACCAGATTGGCTCGCCGACAGCAACGATCGAAGTTGCCAAAGTAGTTTCCAAACTTTTGCCGAAAATGCCGGAAGGCATTTTTCATTTTGCAAATTCCGGCTACGTCAACCGATATGAGATGGCAAAGTTTATATTTGATAAGCTTTCGATGGATGTTAAACTGATACCTTGTAAAACCAGCGATTTCCCTTCAGCGGCAAACAGACCATTGAACAGTCGTTTTAACTGCGATAAAATTCAAGCTCTGCTCGATGAGCCAATCAAAGCCTGGCAGAGCCCATTAGAAGATTTTTTGAAGCAATTATGAGAAAAATATTAGTTACAGGTAGTGCCGGCTTTATAGGAAGCAATTTCGTTCGGATGGTGCTTTCTGAGCATCCTGATTGTTTTGTTGCCGGTCTCGATAAGCTGACCTATGCCGGCAATCTGGAAAATCTCGCTGGTTTTCTGGATAAGAAAAATCATAAATTTATTAAAGGCGACATTTGTGACGGACAGCTCGTAGAAAAAATCATCGAAGAGCACCGGATAGATACGATTATTAATTTTGCTGCCGAAAGCCACGTGGACCGTTCAATTACCGAGCCAAAGGTTTTTATAGAAACCAATGTTACCGGCACGTTAACCTTGCTTGAAGTTGCCCGTGACAAAAAGTTAGAACGGTTCATTCAAATCTCGACGGATGAGGTATATGGTGCACTCGGCCCGGAAGGTAAATTCACCGAGGAAACGTCGCTGAGGCCCAATTCGCCTTACTCAGCCAGTAAAGCTGCGGCAGACCATCTGGTAAAAGCATTCGGCCATACCTGGGGTGTAAAATATAACATTACCAGATGCTCAAACAACTATGGTCCATACCAGTTTCCTGAAAAATTAATCCCGCTGATGATAAACAACGCCCTGAATGATAAGCAATTGCCTGTTTATGGCGACGGCCTGTATGTGCGGGATTGGCTTTATGTTTATGACCATTGCACTGCTATATGGCAGGTTTTGGAAAAAGCACCACCCGGAGAGATTTATAACATCGGCGGCTTTAATGAAAAAACAAATATGGAAGTAATCGGCCTGATACTTAACCGCCTGGGCAAGCCGAAGTCGCTTATCAGGCATGTTACTGATAGGCCGGGACACGACAGACGATATGCTATAGATGCAAATAAAATAATGGCCGAGCTTAACTGGAAGCCATCGGTTAGATTTGAAGAGGGCATCAATAAGACCATAGACTGGTATCTTCAAAATAAGAACTGGCTTAGCAATGTCGTCTCCGGCGACTATCAGAAATACTATGAATCAATGTATGGAAAACGCTAAATTAAGTGATTCAGAAATTATCAAAGGCATCTCGAAAAGATGATGCTTTTGACAGATAACGCGGTGCAAATATATTGCACTGGATTTTTTACTAAACTGTTTTAGGAGCTTAGTGTTGAAAAAGAATAAGATTACTTTAGCCATGTTATTGGCAAAGTATGGTGGTAACGTTACCTCTGTAAATGACCTTGTTTTGGGATTGAACAAGGAGCGTTTTAACGTAATATTTATTTATCTAAGTGGAATCGGCGCAGATGATGATTTTATTAAGAAAACAGGATATGATGTCTTTTATCTGGCCGGCGCAGAAAGACTTAAAGGATTTCGTTTTTCTATTTTGTCAAGACTGATTCGAATTCTTAAAAGGAGTAATGTTGACATAATCCATTGCCACGGGCATAAGGCTACCGTTTACGGGGCTATAGCATCGAGATTTGTCAGGGTCCCGGTTGTAATCGCACACGTCCACGGATTAAACAGAAGCAAATATCTGAGAAGAAAAATCGCCAACTTTTTTTTGTTCAAATGGATTGACAGAATAATATGTGTTGCAAACAGCGTTAGAGAAGATGTTTTGAAGAATAACTGGTCGTTGTCTGCCGATAAGGTGTCTGTCCTGGAGAACTCCGTTGATTATAAACGCTTCGCTGATGTATCCATATCAAAAGCAGACGCAAAGCGAATGCTGGATGTTCCTTCGAATGCGTTTGTATTTGGCACAGTAGGTCGGTTGGTTCCCACAAAAGGACAGTTATACCTCATTGAGGCCTTTGCAAAAGTAAAGCAGAAACTGCCGAAATCTGTGTTATTGCTCGTGGGTGGTGGTAGATTAGAGAATGTGCTGAAAAGAGAAGCTTCTAAAACGGATTTTGGAGAGTCAATACATTTTCTTGGATTAAGAACCGATGTCCCACAGGGTTTAAAAGCATTGGACGTGTTTGTTTTTCCGTCCGTAAATGAAGGATTCGGGCTGGCACTTGTAGAAGCAATGGCTGCAGGTGTGCCGTGCATCGCTACAGAAGTTGGCGGAATCCCTGAGATTATCAATACTGAAAACGTGGGGATTTTGGTACCGCCTACAGACGCAGATGCGCTCGCACAAGCAATGTTCAAGGTAGCCAATATGCCTAAGGATAGACTTGACAGACTTATCCAAAATGCACAAAATAGAGTAAAGCAGGTTTATTCACACGATGTAGTGCGAGAAAAGCTCAAGAATTTGTATGAGGATGAGTTTAATGTTTGTGTGAGAAATCGTTAGCGTTTTCTGAAATGTTTTATGCCAAAGGTTAGCGTCATTATTCCAACTTATAACCGAAGTGGTATGGTCAAAGAGGCGATTTCCAGCGTCTTGGCCCAGACGGAGCAGGACTTTGAAATAATCGTTGTGGATGATGGTTCTACTGACAATACCAGAGAAGTCGTAAAATCCATTGCTGGCCCAAGAATTAGGTATTTCTACAAGCAGAATGGTGGCCCTGCCAGCGCACGCAATTTCGGTCTGTCAAAAGCTCGGGGCCAATTTATTGCCTTCCTTGATTCAGATGACCTTTGGCCGACAAACTACCTCGATGTTATGGTGGCAAATCTGAGAAATAATCAGGATTTTGGTGTTGCATACAGTCCGATTACGGTCGTTTACACAGATGGCAACAGAATTAAATCGTATAAAAGACCCGAAGGCAAAAGCGGATGGATAACACTGGATTTATTTAAGAGCAGTTTTATCTGGATTTTCGCCGCGGTTTTTCTCAGATCAGCGTGGAAAGACTTTTATTTTGATGAACAGTTGAACAGAACCGCTGAAGATAGTGATGCCCTTTTAAGGTTTTCAATGCGTACGCGGTTTTTATTTGTTCCGCAGGTGGAAGCATTCCATCGCATAAGTGCCGACAGTATTTCTGCCGAAGAGGGCGTAACCTGTGCTCGGATGCTTTCACTGGAGCGGTTTTACTTTCGGCTCGGCGGAGATAAAATCGTGCCTGATAAACTCGCCCGTCGGCGGCTCAGCCACGCTTCCCGAGCAGTAGCTGAAGACCGTAGAAAGAAAGGCGAAAGGGCGGAGGCTTTAGCTTTGTACAAACATTCTATCTGTTATTGGCCCTATGACCTGCGTCTTTACATAGGTTTTCTTAAGGCCTTATGCCTCGACGGCAGAAAAGACCCCCAGCAAGATTGGAAAATCCAGGTGCCGTTGAGTGACCCTGTCGGGACTAATCGCCATCGCTAAAAAATATGGAAAAGAAAATAAGCAATATTGTTTTCACCAAGAATAGACCTTTGCAACTGGAGGCCTATTTAGAAAGCTTATATCGACATCTGCCTCGCGATTTGATTCAGACTTATATACTATACAATCCTGATTTATTCGATGAGCAGTACTCACAACTTTTTAAGCAATTTTCCGGCTGCGCCGTGATGAGAGAGCTAAATTTTCGTCGCGATTTTCTTTTTCTGCTTGAGAAAATAGATACCAAATACATCCTTTTCGGCACCGACGATGTGGTATATTACGATATGGTTAGTTTCGCTGTTATTGATAATGTCTTCGATAAATTCTCCAACAAAATCTTTGGTTTCTCGCTTCGTTTAAGCCCGGAAAGTTTGCAGGAACAAAGTGATGATGTTATCAGCGAGATTATGGCAGGGGGGCAGAAAGTATATAGATTGAACTGGAAACATGGCCGGAGCCCAAACGCAAAATATCCGTTTGAACTGGACAGTACGATTTACACAACCGCGCTGGTGAAAAAAATTGTGTCGTATGTGTCTTTGGAACGTCCCTTACTTAGAAAATTATTTGCAAAGGACGCTTTACATGTGAGATTTCTATCACATATTATATCTATGAAGAATTTTCTAACTTTGCTGGAGGTTTTTCATGACCCCAACACATTAGAGGGATATTGCTGCCGATGGTGCAAAACACATAAATGGAGGCTTCCAAGTTATCTATATCTTCAAAAACTTTGTGCCAGCGCCATACAAGTCAACAGGGTGAATACCACCACAGATAATCCCACCGACGGCCTGTATGAACATACTGTTGAAGCTTTGAATGAGAAGTATAAACAAGGATACAGATTTGACATCGATTCTATTGAAAAAGACAAACCTAACGCATCACATGTCGGCAAGCGGTTCTTTAAGCTCGTCAAAGATGCGATTTGAAATCCAATCACAGAGATGTTCAGAAAAATAGCCAAAAAGCTGAGACGCAAAATATATAGGTTAGTTTCCGCAGTGTATGATAGCAATCTTAAACCACCAACCGGCAGAGAAAAACAATTGGTCGAAGAATTAAAAGAGTCCTTCCGTGAGTCGCCGAGTGTTGCACCAGGAGATTCCTACCCCTCCGAGAAAGAATGGCTAAGCAACGTGAATCGTCTTAAGGGATTATTTCTAAAGGATGACCCCAGAGAGTTTTTGCGCTGGGATGTAATTTTGAAAACAATGAGTGTAACTTATGCCGAATATGTAACTCCGGAGCTGAAATATCTGAAAAGTCGTGTTGGCTGGAGTAATCGCTGGCGCCAGGCCATTGAGGAATCACCGGTCGGACACCCTGTACCACATTGGCAATATCCCAGGAGCAGCGCGAATCTAATTCACCACGCTTATCATTTAGGTCAGTTTGAAGAAAAAACTATGCTCCAGGTTCACACTATGGACTTTGTCTTTGAATTCGGGGGCGGCTACGGGAGTATGTGCAGGCTGTTTCACAATCTTGGATTTCAAGGCAAATACGTGCTTTTTGACCTTCCCGATGTTTCATCGCTACAAAAATTTTACCTTAAATCTATAGGTTTAGCCGTTCACCCACTTAAATCGTTCGAAAAAGAAAAAAAAGGATGTGTATGTATTTCAGGCACCGAACAATTAAGACATATCCTCTCGAATAGTCACGCAGGTAATTCTATGTTTATCGCTACCTGGTCAATCAGCGAAACACCTATTGGATTTAGAAATAATATTCTACCTCTTACAGCAGACTTTGGAGCTTTTCTCATCGCTTATCAGCATCGTTTCAAGGAGGTTGATAATATCACCTTTTTTAGGAACTGGGCAGCCAATCAAAAAGACATTGAATGCTATGATTGGGAAATCGAGCATATACCAAAGAACAGGTATTTAATGGGTAAAAGAAAAGCAAATCAATAATGATGAAATCTCTAAAATATTTTTTGGAGCGTACAACTCCACTTGGCACTCTTGCCAGATATAGGAGATGCAAAAGATTTGAGAGAAGGTATATCGAATGGATTAAGAACGGCTCTGTGCTGCCTATGCCACACTTTGGGAAGCAGCAAGTAGTGTCAGAATACGCTGTCAAATTTAATCCTTCGGTGTTTATTGAAACCGGGACCTATACCGGTCATATAGTTTACGCAGTGCTAAATGAATGCAAAGAGATATACTCAATCGAACTGGACCATACTCTTGCTGAAAAGGCCAAGATGAGATTTCAAGGGTACAAGCATGTTCATATTATACAAGGGGACAGTAGCGAAGTTTTGCCACAAATATTAAAGGGCATATCGCAGCCGTGCCTTTTCTGGCTTGATGCCCATTATTCGGGTGGAAAGACTGCAAAAGGTGACCGCGAAGCCCCAATAATGCAGGAATTGCCTTCCATTCTTAAACACCCGAATGCCGACCAGCACGTTATATTGATTGATGATGCCCGTTGCTTCGTTGGGCAAAATAACTATCCGACCTTGGAGGAGTTGGAAAAATTTATCCGCCATGTTCATCCAGAATCGATTTTTGAAGTTAGAGATGACATCATAAGAACTCACTCCAAAAGGCCGAATTAATGAATATACTTATTCTGACAAATAATCCTAATCGTGCCAGTTTTAGGCGGCGAATCGAAGTTTACCTCGATATTCTGCGCAAAAGCAGCGTAAGATTCAAACCAAACGATATGATAAAAGAAACTTAAAGAGTTGTTGCTATGCCTACGGTATCAATATGTATTCCGACATATAATCGAAAAGACTATCTCAAGGAGACGCTTGTGAGCGTGTTTGCACAAACCTATAAAGACTATGAAGTTGTCGTAGTAGATGATGGCTCAACGGATGGCACGGAGGAAATGATAAAAACTATGGACTACAAGG
>CAZKYA010000010.1:0-22235 GCA_964556725.1 uncultured Pirellulales bacterium | reverse complement strand
ATGACGTGAACGTGCATCCAACGAAGATTGAAGTGCGTTTTTATAATGCCAATTTAATCCATTCTCAGGTCCTTGGTTGTCTGCGGGAAAAGCTGTTAGCGACGAACCTCCAGACGCAGGCAAAATTGCCGTCAGCAGCAAGTTCCCCCGAAGTAGAGGTTCCTAAAGCAGGCCATAGAAGCCGGGAAATTACCGATGCGATGGCTGAATTCTTCAGAAAGCACAAGCCCGTCCCAACGCAACAGCAATTTATACGTGAGCCGATAGACGTGAAGTGGATGGCAAAATACAGGGTAAAGGACACAGAGCACGAGACACCTCATCCACAAAGAAAATTTATACAAATTCACGACAGTTTTATTGTTGCGCCAACTGATGACGGATTTATTATTATCGACCAGCACGCACTTCACGAACGCATAATATACGAGATTTTATCTGAGCGATTACGGGAAGGTAAGCTCGAATCACAAAGATTGCTGATACCCGAAAGTTTCGAGCTAACCGAGGCACAGATTGAACTGCTTGAAGCTAACGCCGAGTTGATGGAAAGACTTGGAATTGAACTTGTCCCGTTCGGTCCGCGGACTTATGCTGTCCAGGCATTTCCGACCTTGCTGGCAAAGACAGCAGCGGTCGATTTTGTTCGAGATTTAATCGATATGCTCGCTGATAAAGGTGCAAGTCTCGATGCGCAAAGTCTGGTCGATGAGGTTTTGAATATGGCTGCGTGTAAGGCGGCAATAAAGGCCGGTCAAAAACTGAGTGACAATGAGATAGAGCAGCTGCTCGCAGACAGAGAAAAGGCAGAGTTCACAAATCGCTGTCCGCACGGCAGGCCCACCACAATAAAATTTTCGATTGCCGAGCTGGAAAAGCAATTTAAGCGAACGTGATATGAAGCTTCTATGGATATTGTTGATAATTTGCTTTATTTGCTTGGCAGTTTTTGTCATCATCCGTCATCATAGTCAGGATAGGACCTCCTCTGAGCATAGTTTAAGCAACTCAGTGAACAAACCCTTAAGGATTGTTTCGCTCGCGCCTAACCTTACTGAAATTCTTTTTGCACTCGGGCTCGGCGAAAGAATTGTTGCGGTTTCCAGCGATAGCGACTACCCCCCCGAGGCGGCTAACAAAAATAAGGTGGGGACATTCTGGGCACCGAATATCGAAGCCGTTATAGCATCCAAACCGGATTTGGTAATAACGCTTGGGTTTGAGCAGCAAGAGTCGGTTGCAGAGAGTCTGAAAAGACTGGGCTATAAAGTTTTGATTCTTAAGATAGAGAAAATCGAAGAGCTTTTTACGGCAATTGAAAGAATCGGCGCTGCAGCAGATTGTGAGCAGCGCGCTGGCCAACTGGTTAAAGAAATCAGTGACCGATTGAATGATTTGCAACAAGAACTTGCATCAACGACCAGGGTCAGGGTATTGTGGGTGGTGCAGACTGAGCCTTTGCGTGTGGCTGGCAGAAATACCTTTATAAATGAATTGATAGAGTTGGCCGGCGGGGAAAATGCCATCGGTACTACTATTGCCAAGTATCCACAAATAGGTGCAGAGGAACTTCTTACCTGTGGTGTGGAAATTATCATCCAGTCGGCGATGAATGCAGGCAATATCCCTGCTCAGCAGAAAGCCGCAGAGATGTTCTGGAGCAGATGGTCAAGTTTACCCGCGGTCAAAAATAACAGGATTTATGTTATCGAACCGGACACCACCCTGAGATTAGGGCCGAGATTGCCGCAGGGCGCAGAGACGGTTGCGCGTTGCTTACACCCGGATAGTTTCGAGCGAACCGGCAATTTCGCACAACTGGACGAGTAGATTGTATGAAGGAAAAAGTAATATTTTCGTGGAGCGGCGGCAAAGACAGTGTGTTAGCACTATACGAACTTATGAAAAGACCGGACTATGAAATAATAGCTCTATTGACAACGATAAACCGGGACTACGACAGAACCAGTATGCACGGGGTACGGCGGATTTTACTCGAACAACAAGCACAATCGCTGGGATTTGCTCTTGAGAGAGTGCTTATTTGGAAGAATTGTTCTAATGAAGAATACGAATGCAAGATACAAGAGGTTCTGGAAAAATATCAAGCTGCTGGCGTTCGTTCCGTGGTTTTTGGAGATATCTTTTTGGAAGATTTAAGAAGGTATCGGCAAGAGAAGCTATCGAAGATAGGAATGAAAGGCATTTTCCCTATATGGAAATTCAACACCACTGAGCTGGCTAATACATTTATTGATTCAGGTTTCAAAGCGGTCATTACCTGCATTGACTCGAATGTTCTTGACAGGATATTTGTTGGCAGAGTTTTCGATGAACAATTTTTATCTGAACTTCCTTCCGGAGTTGACCCCTGCGGTGAGAACGGAGAATTCCATTCGTTCGTATACGATGGGCCGATATTCCGAAACAGGATACTGTATAGAGGCGGCGAAGTTGTGTTGCGGGAAAAACGATTTTACTATTATGATTTAGTGCCTTTTGAAGAAAGCCAAAATACCAGCGGCACTATCACAGAGAAATAAGACGGATAAATGGGCGAGTTTCTAACAGCGAAAAATTTAGCGATTAAGATTATTCTTTGCCTGGTAGTATTGGTAGTGGTAATGGGTTTATGCACTTTGGTAGGAACACAAAAGATTTCCCTGGCAAAAGTTTTTAGCGGCCCCGGTGACATGCCGGGGTCCAATATTGATTATGAAATTTTCGTTATCAGATTGCGAAGAGTGGTGCTTGCGGGGCTGGTTGGAGCGGCCTTAGCGTGCTCCGGCGTGGTATTGCAGGCGATTTTGCGAAATCCGCTTGCCGACCCCTATATTCTCGGGATATCCAGCGGTGCAGGGTTGGGGGCAATTATTGCAATTTTGTCCGGCATAAGCTGGACGTTCTGGGGCGGTTCAGCAATAACGGCTTTCGCATTTGCAGGAGCTGTGGCAACTGTTTGGCTGGTCTGGTTCGTTGGACATTTTACCGGCAAATCGCAAGTTACAAGTTTATTGCTGGCTGGTGTTGTAGTAAATGCCTTTTTTTCAGCAGTGATAATGTTCCTGACATCAATAGTGAAAAGTGACCAGTTGCGTTGGACGGTTTACTGGCTTATGGGCAGCATAATAGACAAAGAACCGCTGGTGTTATGGATTGGTGGCGTATGTATTTTGGCAGGGATAGTTGCTCTGTTTGTTGTTTGCTACAGGTTAAATGCCCTGGCGCTTGGGGACGAGGAGGCAAGAGGTCTCGGCATCGACCCTGCGAAAACCAGGCTGGTCACTTTCGGCTTTGCGGCTTTCATAACCGCTATTGCGGTCAGTCTCAGCGGACTTATTGGGTTTGTAGGGCTTATCATTCCTCACGGAGTTCGCCTGGTATTTGGGCCCGACCATCGTCAGTTACTGCCCGTCAGCGCGATAATCGGCGGGGCTTTTTTGGTTACTGCTGATACCCTTGCCCGGACAATCTTTGGTCAAGAACAACTGCCGGTGGGTGTAATTACAGCTATTGCTGGCGGGCCGTTCTTTCTTGTTTTGTTAGCCAGATACAGCAGAAAAGTTAGCTGGTTGAAATGAGCTGCATAGAAGTTAAAAATTTAAGTTTTGCATATCGGCCACGGGACATACTTTTGAAAGATATAAGCTTTGAGGTGATGCCGGGGGCATTCCTGTCAATTGTGGGGCCGAATGGAGCAGGCAAAACAACTCTGCTAAATCTACTTTGCGGGCTGCTGAAGCCACAGGCCGGCTCTATAAAAATCGGTGCAGTACATATAAAATCGTATTCAATTAAAAAGCTTGCACAAAAAGTTGCGGTGGTTCGTCAGGAATTTGTGCCGGTATTTGACTTTACAGCAACAGAAATCGTGTCTATGGCGAGAGCCCCATATCTGGGAACGTTTGGTTTTGAAAGCAGAGACGATAAGAAGATTGTAGATGATGCACTTGAGATGACAGAGACAATTCAGTTTGCGTCGCGACCACTTGCCCAGTTAAGTGGAGGTGAGCGACAGAGAGTTTTTATAGCCAGGGCACTTGCAGCAGACAGCCCTATTTTGCTTCTGGATGAGCCGACAAACTTTCTGGATTTGAAGCATCAGGTCGGCATATATGATTTGCTCAAAGTAGCTCAATTTGAAAAAGATAAAACAATTGTAGCAGTAACGCATGACATCAATCTGGCAGCTCAATACTGTGACAAGACCTTGCTTTTGGGAACAAACGGCAATTATAGTTACGGTTGTCCCGAGGATATTTTTTCTACAGAGCAAATCGAAAGGGTTTTTGGCGTCAGTACTTTTACAGGCAAGGTGGGTCGGGAGAAATTCTTCATTCCTTTAGGCAAATTTGCGAAAGATAGGGGACAAATCAGAAAAGAGTTGCACAACAGTTGAAAAACAATAAACAATCATTGCCATAAGTGCTTATTATTCAAGAACATATATTGCCTGAACAATTTTGCATGCCCAAATAGAGTGCACTATTTAATCTTTGCAACTTGGTGTTTTAATTGGGTGAAATAAGTGTTGTGCAATAATTCATTTATATGTTATAATACTGTGTTCAAAGAGTGTTGATTAGAAGGTTTAGTTGTAGGAAAGGCAGATAAAGAAGTGGCTCAAAAGCGTAAAAAGACATCAAGGGAAAAAACAAGCTCATCTCGGACGAGGAAAGTTCGTTTGACCGCTGCTGATGTTGAGCATTTCAAACAAATGCTTTTACAGAAACGAGGCGAAATTCTCCGAAATGTAAACGAGTTCGAAGATGAGGCCCTGAAGAAATCGCGGCTTGATGCAACCGGCGATTTGTCGAGTATGCCAATCCATATGGCTGACATCGGAACCGACAATTATGAGCAGGAGTTTTCCTTGGGGTTGATGGACAGCGAAAGGAAACTACTTAGAGAGATTGACGAGGCGTTAGAACGTATCGAGCAAGGGACTTATGGGATTTGTGAGAGCACGGGAAAACCGATACCTAAAGCTCGGCTTGAAGCCAGTCCCTGGGCCAGATATTGTGTTGAATATGCCCGGATGCTGGAACAGGGTCTTGTACCTGAGCAGAAAACATCGATGCCAGAGCTGCAAGAATATGATAGTGGAGATGAGTTAGAAGAGGGAGCTTCTGAGGGCTAAAGCCAGCTTTTACCTGCTTGTGCCAGGTACCCAACTTAGCAATAATCACACAATCACAGCCACCATAGGAGGAAAAATCCAGAAAGTTTCTTGCGGGTGAGGGTTTTTCCCAGGACAGCACAAGTAAACCAGACAGATATACATGAGGCTAGGACACCGGCAGTTTTGTCAGTTGCCGGGCCAATTTTCAGATTGTTTAGGGATGTCCGACAAAAATATATTTGCTCCTGTGCTCAAAAAGGTTAAATTAAATCCTTAAATATGAAACATAGATGCCCAATCTGTCGTAAAGTTGTTAAAATGTTGCCTCAGCGACAAGGCAATGAAGCGAAATTTTTTCCTTTTTGCTCCCAGCGGTGCAAGCTGATAGATTTAGGTGCTTGGCTTGATGCCAAATATAAGATAATTTCCGAATCGCAATCACAGCGGCAGGAATCTGATGAGCTGCCCGGTGCTTACTTCGATGCCTCTTCCGACAAGTGATTAGCAGCGGGTTCAAGAATAAAATATTGTAAAATTTGTTGAAATCACCTGACAATATGCTATATATTTCGTCATCAGTTTTTTACGAAACTAATAGCAGTTGTAGCATTTTTGAAAGGGAGTAAAATGGCCGACGAAAAAAGAGCCACTAAAATTTTTGACGATATTCTGTTTCCTAAAGTGTTCCAGACTTTCCGTATGGCCAGACAGCCAAGCAAACTGGCAATTGCTTTTTTGGCAGTGGCTATTATATGCTTGGCCGGCTGGATTATGGACGTTATCTTTGTTGCTGCTTTGGGTTCAGAGGGAGAAAGTGGCGTGTTTTCCAGACTTTGGCATGTTGCAGCCGAAAGTTTTCACGGTGCATTAGCATCATTATTCGCATTTAATATCTTTGGCGTGGTTGAGAAAATTGCCGGCTATTTTGTAGCGGTAGGTTCAATTTTCAAAGACCATTATATTTATTGCACTATCTTTTGCCTTATAAAACTTGCTGTGATTTCCATCTGCGGAGGAGCTATCTGCCGGATTGCAGCGTTGCAATTCGCCCGTGGTGAGAAGCCTGGGCTCACGGAGGCATTGCGCTTCAGCATAAAAAAGTTCACAAGTTTTTTCACCGCACCTTTGGCACCGATTGTTATGATTGTCTTCATCGGGCTGTTTATATTTCTTTTAGGATTGATAGGCAACATTCCAAGGGCCGGTGAGTTGGTAATGGGTATTTTTATGTTCTTAGCTTTGATTGCAGGAGCATTGATAGCAGTCATTTTAATAGGAACGATTGCGGGATTTAACCTGATGTTTCCTGCTGTGGCTTATGACGGCTCGGATTGTTTTGATGCGATAAGTCGCTCTTTTGGTTACGTATATTTAAAGCCATGGCAGATGGGCTTTTACACAGCGATAGCTGCGGTCTATGGCGCGATTTGTTACATGTTTGTGCGGTTTTTCGCTTTTTTACTGCTCTGGGTTACCCACCGGTTTTTGCAGCTTGGCATACTGGGTGACAATAGTAAGATTACAGCGATTTGGCCTGGCCCGACCTTCGGGGACCTGCTTGGTCCGTCGGGTTTAGCAGCTAATTGGACGCAATCACTTGCCGGCTTTTTGGTACACTTATGTTTACTGGTTGTTATCGGCTTAGTAGTTTCTTTCATAGTAAGTTTTTATTTTTCCGCCAATACTGTAATCTATTCGCTTATGCGCAACAGAGTTGACAATACAGCTCTGGACGATGTTTATACTCCTTCCGAAGAAAACAAGACTGAGCCGATAACAGATGAGTCCAAACCCTAAAACGCGCAGCCAGAATAAGAGTTACAAGCACAGACAGATTGATTCACTGTCTTCGAGCTGAGTAGTGGAGGAAGATTGTTGGGTGATTATCTAAGGGGGCTGATATAGATAACGGACAGAGGGTAGAAGATACGCTATGGTGTGTTGTTTTGTGGACATTTTATGAACGCGATGATAGCTTCTTAGCATGCGCGTAACCTCCCTTTAGAATTAAACTTGTAAGTAATTATGGGGGGTAAATATGACGATAAATAGGGTATGCCGGACTCAAGTACCAATAAAAAGTTGAAGGACAAGGACAAAAACCTGTCTGAATTTTCATTTTCTTACCCTGTGGCATTGCTTACGTTTCGCAAACCGCTGATTATACTTACTCATATAGTTGCTTTTGCTGCCTCTTTGATGCTTTCCTTTCTGCTGGCAAATAATATGCAGTTCAGACAAAGCTGGCTTGTGCAACAGTATCCTCTTTTGTTAGTGTTCTTTATTGTCATTAAGCTACCAGTATTCGGTCTTTTCAAGCAATATCGTGGCTGGTGGCGATATGTCAGCATATCTGATCTTATCGGAATATTGCGGGCCTCGCTCGTTAGCACCTTGATAATCGTGGCCTTGTGGTATGCATTGCTCGAAAGCGGGGTAATTCGTCAAAGGCTACAGAACGCGACCGAAGTCAGCCAGGGTGTTTTCATGGCTGATATGTTCGCTACAGTTTTGATGCTTGGCGGACTGCGAATGGTAATACGACTGTATCATGAGGAGTTTCGCACCGTCGAAGGTGGCCATTTGAAGCGATTTCTCATAGTCGGTGCAGGCAATGCCGGCGAGGCACTACTGCGAGAAATCCACCGTATGCCAATCACCCAATATGAGGTAATCGGCTTTATAGATGATGATGTCGTCAAACAGGGGATTGATATTCACGGAATACCGGTACTCGGTACTGTTGAGCAGCTGCCCGAGATTTGTAAAGAGCGCAATATCGAAGAAATTGCCATCGCGATGCCTTCAGCAACCCATCACCAGCTAAGGCGCGTCGTTCAGGTATGCGAGGGAGCTAAAATTCGGTTTCGGACCGTACCATCAATTACCGATATTGCTTCGGGTAAGTTCCGTGTTTCTCAGATTCGAGATGTCGATATTAATGATTTGCTCGGCAGAGAAGCTGTGCAGCTTGACCTGGACTCAATAGAAGCTTTTGCCAAAGATAAAACGATTCTCGTTACCGGCGCCGGCGGCTCCATTGGTTCGGAGATGTGCAGGCAGTTGTGTAATTTTAACCCGAAACTGCTTTTACTCATTGAGCAGGCAGAAAATCCGCTGTTTTACGTGGAGCGTGAATTACGCAGACGATTTCCCGCAGTTTGTATCAAGGCAATTATTTGCAATATCGCCGACCAGAGACGGGTGGCGGAAATTTTTGAACGGTATAGGCCGCAGGTTGTTATTCACGCCGCTGCTCATAAGCATGTACCTTTGATGGAGCTTAATCCCGGAGAGGCCATTAAGAACAATGTTGCAGGCACACAAGTCATCGCTGATGCTGCGGATAAATATGGCGCTACTAATGTTGTAATGATTAGTACCGACAAAGCTGTGAACCCGACAAGCATAATGGGCTCATCCAAGCGGATTGCAGAAATGTATATTCAGGACTTAAACAGGACCAGCAAAACACATTTCGTTACTGTGCGATTTGGCAATGTGCTTGGCTCTGATGGCTCGGTTGTGCCCATCTTCAAGAAGCAAATAGCTGAGGGTGGCCCCGTGACTGTTACACACCCTGAGATGAAGCGATATTTTATGACCATATCGGAAGCGAGCCAGCTTGTTCTGCAAGCAGCAACAATGGGAAAAGGCGGGGAAATCTTCCTTCTCGATATGGGCGAGCCGGTTAAAATTGTGGATTTGGCGAGGGTACTTATTACGCTTAGCGGTTTCAGACCCGGGGAAGACATTGAGATAACATTCACCAGACCCAGACCCGGCGAGAAGCTTTTTGAAGAACTTTCGATAAAAGGTGAAGATATGCAGCCAACAAGGCATCCAAAGATTGCTATATGGAAGAATATTCCGATGGACCGCGAGAAGCTTCGGGCAGGTATGAATGAGCTGGTTGCTATCGCCCAAACGAAAAACTACGGCGAGATAGTTCGGAAAATCAAGGAGCTTGTTCCGGAGTATATCGGCAATAATAATAGAAACAACGAAAATTACGAGCTATGAAACCATCATATCGGCATTGAGCTGCTTGTATTTGTCAAAGAGCCCCGCCGTAGGAGGGTAGCTTGACAGGCCGGAGAACACTGTTGATTTTTTAGGGAGATTATTTGCTACGGCTAATTGCTTCCAGAATTGAAAAATGGGTAGCTGTCCCCAATTTCCCAAAATAGATAAAATCAGGGCAGAAAAATACACAAATTTAGCATGTGAAAAATTTGCCCTATCGTCTTGTCTCTCTCTGTCAGTTATCTGCTTCTTTTTCCTTCTTTAGCTCATCAACTATTTTATCGATTTCTTCGAAGGTCGGGGTCATCCGCAGGGACCACCTGCCCGTTTTTCCATACGTAACGGATGTTTGGGAATTCTGAAATATGCACTCTAATACCTTCCGGCAAATTAATCTTGAAAGCTCCCATTTCCTTAAAATCGGGCTCTATCGTGATTTCACTAATTCTATATTCTATGCGTGGTTTTTTCCCATCGTCTGGAATATGCATATAAGTCAGGCATCCTTCCTTGGGCACAAATATATCTTTTATCTTTTGTAACTTAACTGAGTCAAATACAGTTATCCAGGTTTTATCATCGTAAAGTGTTTCATTGAAAAGATCTCCCCTTTTTTTCTCAATCGTCCATTTAAGTGCATTGTAGTCTTTTTCAGGCGAAATCCATGCTGTCACTTTACCATATTTCGTAGTTCCTTCAAGCACATAACAGGATATCCCATTTACCACTTCTTGTTCATTTCTTAGATGAATGTCTTCGGATTGCTCAAGCAACTCGGGGATATTTTTGTATGCACACCCAGATATCCTGCCCCAGAGTGGACTACCGAACGATGGGCTTTCTAAAAACCCTTTAAGCTCTTGTTCATATTTTTCTTTTGCTGTCACAAGCCCAGCAAGAGGGTAATTGTCGGTGTAAGTAAGAGCACTGTTTCCATCGAAAATTTCGTAGGTGGTATATGTTTTATTAGGATCGATTTTTCCTCTCTCATCTAAATCATGCATTTTCAAGAGCCATTCGGCCCTCCTCCGGCCGTGATCGTATCTGAAAACACAACTTTCCTCATAAGTAAATTTATTAGGAATCCCGATGGGGATAAACTTAATGGTGAATTTCATTGATACTGATTCCAGCCAGTGATAGCTATTCCTATAATGGTTTAATATTTCTTTTTCGTTAGGGCCTTGTTCCTGGCTCTGGATAATTGGGATAGCCACCGTTTTTTGTCCTCCATTTTAATACGCCAAACACCAAAGGCGTATTAACTTTTAGGCCTCTTTTTTTTCGGCCTGCCTATGGGCAATGGACGAACGCATCGCCTAAGTAGTTTTTCGAGCTTGTTGATTTGTCCGTTTGCTAATATACGCTTTGCTGAACCATTATCATATAGTATTTACCCCCGCTGCAACAAGAATTTGAAAAATCGAAGACTTTGGCGAAATTTCTACTGTGTGTGCTTGTGAATTAGAAGGCCTTATTATCGGGGCACTTATCTAAAAAAAGGCCGCTTTGGAAAGCGGCCTTTATGTTTGCGTAGGTTCCCGTCGATTATTTATTCGTTAACTTCTAAAAATCTCCGTTGTTGTCCTCACTATCCGGCTTGATGAATGAATCTTGCCTGTCGGCAGACAGGTCCTGTCGTGTATGGTGTTTTTCTCTTGGATGGGCGTTATCGTAAACCTCTTTAAGTTTCTTTGTGGTAAGATGCGTGTAAATCTGCGTTGTCGATAGCGACTGATGGCCAAGTAATTCCTGGACACTGCGTAAATCCGCACCGTTATTTAGCATGTGTGTTGCGAAGCTATGGCGCAGCGTGTGTGGACTAATTGACGGGTCGAGCCCGGCCATTTTAAGATATTTGTCCATCTTTCGACGGATGCTGCGGGTACTTAGACGCCGGCCGTGCTTGTTAACAAATAGAACCTTCGAGTCAAAATTACTGTTGCTCTGTGCCCGCTTATTTCTGAACTCCATATAGTGCTGAATGACCTGCAAAGTGGATGAACTAATAGGGGCAATTCTTTCCTTTTTACCCTTGCCTCTGATATGTACGACCTCGCCAAGGAAGTCTATATCGTCCATGTTTAACGCTACGAGCTCGCTAACCCTCATACCGGTGCTGTAGAGGGTCTCGAGAATGGCTCTATCGCGTGCGCCAAGCCAATTATCTGTTGGTGGTGTCTCAAGAAGTTTCTTTACCTGGTCGTATTCAAGGAAACGCGGCAGTTTTTTGTCCTGCTTTGGTGTTCTAATTCCTGTAACCGGATTGGAGGCAAGGTGGTTTCTCTTAACAAGGAACTTATAAAAGCTCCGAAGCGTCGCCAGTTTTCGAGCTGTTGTTGCCTTAGAATAATTCTTTTCATTTAGAAAGGCCAGATATGCCCTGACAGTATCTATCTCTACCGAAAGGAGTACCTGGTCAATTTTGAGTTCGGTTTCTGTTGCCAGAGCTGTAGCAGCGCCGCCCTGCTGATGGGCCATTGAAGTTGGCTCGGTTGTTTGTATGGCACCGCTTAAGAAATCACTGAATTGGGCCAGGTCGGCACCGTAACACTTGGCGGTATGTTCGGAAAAACGTTTTTCAAAGTTTAAATAATTTAAGAATTCTTTGACAATAGTGCTGTCTTCCATAATTTACCTACCTATTTAATATTGTGGGCTTATTTGCCGTTGTCTTATCTAAAATTATATTTCCGTATTAAATGCGGAGTTTCTAAAACTATAACTACATTTATTCACATTTACTGTCTCTGTTCGCTGTTTGGCAGGGGCTGTGTGTTAGCGTTTTCACTTAAGAGTTTATCTGCTTGACCGATAAGGGACTGTGTTAATTTGAAACTCAGTACCGCTGCATCGAACCAATCGAAATCCGTTCGCTTATCCTTTGCCTGGTCGATCAGAGCATCAAGCAGTTTTTCTTCCTGACCACTTTCGTAACGAAATATAAACTTCTCCGTCCCCTTGTTTAAGACCAGTTGTCGCATTGTTTTTTTCATTGCTATAGACAGTTTGCGCCTTTAGGTGATTCCTATAAATATCTATATTTTTTATCGGCCTGAAGGCATCTCACTAAAATCTAAACTTCAAAATTATTTGGCAAAAGCGATAAAATCGGCACTTTGAAAAATGCCACAACGCTTTTATCGGCCAATAAGACTTCTGTCTTTACAAATTGAGTCCCGATTTGCAATAAATTGCAAAATGGGAGCCCGAATGTGGATGTTGGAGAATTGAGCACAAATTTAGGCGAATATACTGTGGGGTTGTTATTTTGGGTTCGTCGCTCAGGACAGGGCTTTGAAGAAGGTTATTCCATTTTGTTGTTCCGAATCAATAGTTTTCAGGTGCTGTAATTGGCTGATATATTTTAGTGCTTCATTGCGGGTGATACCAAGGGCTAAGCATATATCATTTAGCGAGCAAGGCCTGCGTTTCAGCATTGATAATACGTCTTCGACTTTGTTTTCGATGTGCTTACTGCGGTGGTGCAGGGAGAAATCAGCCACAACCTCACACTTTTGACCCAGTTGAGTGGCTATAGCTCGCAGCTTCTCGGCACTTGGTCTCTTGATACCAGCTTCGGCCGTGGGTCGGACAGCCGTATTAAGCTGTATCTTGTCAGGACAAATGCGGTCTATAGCAGCCTTGATTTTGGTGATTTGCTCGGTATCAGTATTCAAATCTTCGACTAAAAACACCTCAAGCCATATCTGTCCGGCGAATTCTTTCCTGAACGCACACAATCCTTGGATTAGTTTTTCAATACTAATATCCTTGTGTGGTCGATTTATTTTCTGAAAGGACTGCTCGTCACCGGCATCTAAGGAAGGTAGTACCACGTCGGCCTTTGCACAGTCTGCCCGTACATCCGGCCTGTAGAATAATGTTCCGTTGGTCAATATGGCTATGGGAATATCAGTGATTTCCCTTATGCCATCTATAAGCTTCCCGAGGTGCAAGTTCAGCGTCGGTTCACCAGAGCCGCTGATAGTGATAAAATCGGCATCCAATCCTCTGGATAGCTTGTCTCTTAGCTCTGCCAAAATCTGCTCAACAGGCACGTAGTGCTTGCGTTCTATCGTCTTTTCTGCTGTTCTGCCAAGCTGACAGTAGATGCAATCCAGCGTGCAGACCTTGAAAGGCACGATATCAATACCAAGACTAAGGCCCAGTCTCCGCGAAGGCACCGGGCCATACAGATATTTTTTCTCCTCTGGCATTTTTTACCTGCGGATGACCTCGAATATTTCTTTACATACTTTTAGTAAATCTTCAAGCCAGTCGATGGGCATAATACAGGCAGCATCCGATTTTGCGTTTTCTGGCTCGGTATGAACCTCGATAAAAAGGCCGTTTGCACCGGCTGCAACGGCTGCTTTTGCAAGGATGGGGGCCGTTTCCCTGCGGCCTGCACTTGCATTACCAAGGCCACCGGGCTGCTGGGTGCTGTGAGTTGCATCAAAGACGACGGGGCAGCCCAACTTCTTCATTGTTTCGATGGCTGTCATATCGTTGACAAGACGATTGTAGCCGAAAAATGTGCCCCGCTCAGTGAGCAGTATTTTTTCGTTAGCACAGGCGTGAATCTTTTCGACCGCATTTTTCATCTCTTCAGGTGAAAGAAATTGGCCTTTTTTTATATTTACCGGTTTGCCTGTTTGCCCGCAGGCACAAAGCAGGTCCGTCTGCCTGCACAGAAAAGCAGGTACTTGGAGGCAATCCACGACTTCAGCGGCCGGAGCTGCCTGAGCCAGCTCGTGGACATCGGTCATAACAGGCAAGTTTGTCTGGCGGCGAACCACCTCAAGAATCTCCAGACCCTTCTCCAGGCCTGGCCCACGGAAGGCGGATATACTGCTGCGATTGGCCTTGTCAAAGCTCGCCTTGAAAATAACTCCGATGTCGGCACTGTGGCCAATTTCTGCAAGCCTGTTTGCAATATCCAGACAATGGTCCCGGCTTTCAATAACGCATGGGCCTGCAATTACAAACAAAGGTTCATCCAAACCGACGCGGACCGGATTGGCTACGGCAGATAAACCGGCTTTTGGGTCGGCGATGCCAATTTTGAAACTTGCTTTATACCTATCTCGTATCAGTGCTTAAACCTTACCTAACCATTCAACCAACAACTTTTATTGTTACAATATCCTGCACATCGATTAAACCAATTGGCCTGTCATCACGGTCAACGACTGGAAGCTCATCGATTCTATATTTATGGAAAATAGCCGTCGCTTCTGCAGCGAGGGCATCAGCCCTTATTTTTTTACACTCAGCTGTCATAACATCACCGGCTTTTAACTCGAAAGCAGATTGACGGTGTTTTGTCATCAGACGTCGAAGGTCTGCATCGGTAATTATTCCAGCCAATTTGCCGTTTTTCTCAACGACCATCACAGCTCCGTGTCGTTTGACATCGCTGGTCTTTTGGAGCAATTGTCTTATAGTGTCAGTAACTTCTGCGATTGGTAATTTCTCGCCCAGTTTGAACATCATCGATTGCTCAACCGTCATCAACTTCGCACCAAGTGAACCGCCTGGATGAAATCTGACGTAATCCTCGATGCTGAAATTTCGTGCTTTCATAACGGTGAAGGCAAGCGCATCACCAATGACCAGCATACAAGTGGTAGAGACGCTTGGTACGATGCCAAGAGGACAAGCCTCAGACATTTTGCCCATACACAGCACTATGTCGCTGTGCCTGCTCAGGGTTGAATCATCATCGCCGGTTATGGCTATCAATTTAATCTGAAGCTGTTTGACCAAATTTATCAGTCGAATGACTTCATCGGTTTCGCCGCCATAGCTCAGGACAACCACGATATCGTTTTTGCGTAATCTGCCCAAATCGCCGTGGATGGCTTCAGCAGGATGAAGAAAATGGCTTGGCGTGCCGGTCGATGCCAAAGTTGCGCTTATTTTCCGCGCAATAATGCCGGCTTTGCCGATGCCGGTTAGTATTACCGAGCCAGTGCAGTTGTATATCATCTCGGCGGCCCTGGCGAAAGAGTCTCCCACAATTGAGGTTATGTCCCCTATCGCCTCTGCTTGTTTTTGGATTACTTCTCGTGCGTAGTTAAGGTCGAATTCCACTTGTTGTAACATTTATTGTTAATAATGAGTAATTGATTTTCAGCCGATTGCTCTTATAATTCTTGTTCTTATCCCTGCCGGTTTGGCACCTTCCGGCACAATACAATTGACTGCCTGTGGTATCACCTTGATTTGGACAGGCAGAGACGGGCCAGGGTCTCCGTCAATTTCGGTCTTTATATCGGCGGTTTCAGAGCTTACGGTGATATCTTTGCCTTGGCGATAAATAACATCGCTGCTATAAGCGTGCTGTTTTAAGGCGGTCATAATCGAATGTTTTGCCAAATGCAGCCGGGACGCACATTTATAAATACATACATCCAGCGATCCGTCACCGAAATCGGCGTAGTGCAGTATCTGTAGGCCTACGGCATATCTTGAGATATTTCCGACAAAAACTAATCCTCGACCATCAAAAATCTCTTCGCCGTCCACTTCTACTTTCATTGCATCGAATTTGTAATTCCAGAATGTTCGCCAAATTGGCCAGAAGTAATCAGAGTAATCTATGTGCCCGGCTCGCTGCTCGCTAACATGTTCGACCACCTTGCCGTCAAATCCGAAACCAGCTATAGAAGTGAAACATTTTCCGTTTGCACTTCCCAAATCCAAAGGCCGGATGTAATGCCCTTCGAATGTCCTTATTATAGTCTTTAATTTTTCGTCAAATCCCAGTTCATTCGCCAGCAGGTTTTCCGTGCCGCAGGGCACAATCAACAATGGTTTGTCACTTCCTTCCAGGCCATGAGCGACCTCTCTCACCGTACCGTCTCCGCCGGCAGCAACAACCATAGCGCAGTTGTAATCGACTGCTGCGTCAGTGGCCAGTTTGCAGGCGTCGTCGAGAGAAGTAGTAAAACTAACTTTGACCTTGTATCTTTTTTCGACAAGGTATTGCTCAAACTGGCGCTGTGTCAATTTACTGCTGCTTGCACCGGATTTTGGATTTACGATGTAGGCGATATAACCGTCATCTGGTTTCATAATTATAAATTTGAATTTGTAAAATAGACTTCCCTTTGGTTTTTGCCGAGCTCATGGAGCCGGTCTGTTATTAAGATAGCGTAACTTTTTTTTATGTGCGGTAGTTCGGATAGTCCCAAATTCTTCTGCACAACTTCGATTTTCTTTTCGTCAGGTCCTTCAATTTCTATGAAATCACCTAACAGCGGCAGTTGGTCCAATGCAACTTCACAGTCTCCCATCCGCCAAATCCACCTCTTTTTTTCGATGACCAAGACCTTTTTATATCCCAGAGCTAAAAGCAGCTTCTGGATAGTGCTGCTATCTGTGATTTCGATTTCTATCTCCTGTCTTTTTTTGAATGAGCTTTTTTCTTTAGCACCTTTGAAAGTTAGAAAAAATCTTTCGCTTCCATTGGCCAATTGCCGGCGCAGCCGAAGACATCTGTCGGTTTTTTGCAAGGTCATATTTGCATCATCAAAGTGGTAATCTGTTTGCAGCTGCTCCTGTAGAAATTCAGCGTTAAGCTCATTTAGCTTACGCCTTATTTTTTCCAACGACTCAACCTTTAACTTTGCTTCAATTTCGACACACATTTTTTATATTCGATTGGTTATGTGATTATGCTGACTATTCTGGGTTTAGCGACGATAATTTTCTTCGGGGGCCTGCCAGCCATAGCAGCTTTTACCTTCTTACTGGCCAGTGCCTCGTTTTCTATATGTTTATCATCTGCATCGGCAGCGACAATTATTCTGTCCTTTATCTTACCGTTGACCTGCACCGCCATTTCAATTTCTTTCTCTTTAGTAAGTTCTTCTTCATACTCGGGCCACGGCTCATAGGCCAGCGTATCGGTATGGCCTAATTTCTGCCAGAGTTCTTCAGCGATATGTGGTGCGAACGGAGCAAGAATTAGAACGAATTTCTCAACGACAGATTTTGGCCTTACTGTTTGCTTACTGAGATGATTTACAAAAATCATCATTTGGCTGATAGCGGTATTAAAACCAAAGCTTTCAATGTCATTGCCAACCTTTTTGATGGTCTGGTGCAGCAGACGAAGTGTTTGTTCATCTGTCTGGGCTTGTTTTACCGCCTCGGCAAGCTCGCCTGTATTCTCGTCGATGACCATTCGCCAGGTTTTCTGGAGGAATCGATGCACGCCTTCTACGCTCTGCATACTCCAGGGCTTGATTGCCTCCAGCGGCCCCATAAACATTTCATAAAGCCGCATCGAATCGGCACCGTAATCGGCAACGACCTTGTCGGGACTGATTACGTTGCCGCGAGACTTGCTCATCTTCTGACCATCTTCGCCCAAAATCATTCCCTGGTTAATAAGCTTTTTGAACGGCTCTTTCGTGCTGACATAACCCAGGTCGTAAAGCAGCTTATGCCAGAATCGCGAATACAAAAGGTGCAATACCGCGTGTTCGGCGCCGCCGATGTATAAATCAACGGGCATCCAGTATTTCTCCTTTTCCGGGTCCCAGCCGTGTTGGTTATTATTCGGGTCAAGATACCGCAGATAGTACCAGCAGCTGCCGGCCCATTGAGGCATTGTGTTTGTTTCGCGTTTTGCTTTTGACCCATCAGGCAAGGTGACATTGACCCAATCGTCGATATTGGCTAACGGCGGCTCTTCTGTTCCAGAGGGTTTGTAGTTTTTAACTTCGGGCAGCATTAAGGGCAGTTTGTCTTCTGATAGCCCAATAACGCAACCGTCTTCGGTATGCAAAATGGGGAAAGGCTCGCCCCAATACCGCTGCCTGCTGAAAAGCCAGTCACGAAGTTTGTAATTGACCGCCTTTTTACCAAGGCCTCTTTCTTCGAGCCAGTTTGTAATCTGCTCTTTGAATTCGGCTGTTGGTAAGCCGTTAAATCGACCGCTGTTTATTGCCCTGCCGTCTCCAATAAAGCACAACTTGCCCTGCTTGACCAGTTCGGCCTGTTCCTTATCCGGAGGTTCGACAACCGGTATAATTGGCAGAGCAAACTTCGTTGCAAACTCGAAGTCCCGCTTATCGTGTGCGGGAACAGCCATAATTGCACCGGTGCCGTAGCTAATCAGGACATAATCGCTAATCCAGATAGGAATCTTTTCGTTATTGACGGGGTTAATTGCATAAGCGCCGATAAAAACACCCGTTTTTTCTTTTGCTAAGTCAGTTCTGTCCAAATCGCTTTTGCGTGCAGCTTCCTCGCGATATTTCTCAACTGTCTTTTTGTTCTTATCTGTTGTTATTAAATCAACAAGTGCGTGTTCAGGGGCCATTACCATATAGGTTGCCCCGAATAGGGTGTCCGGCCTGGTAGTAAAAACGCGGATTGTTTCATCAAAGCCATCAACTTTGAAATCAACATCTGCTCCGATGCTTTTACCAATCCAGTCTGTTTGTAGTTTCTTTATTGATTCCGGCCAATCCACCTCTGCCAAATCTTCGAGCAGCCGCTCTGCATATTTTGTTATTCGCAACATCCACTGGCGCATCGGGCGTCTTATTACTGGATGTCCGCCGCGTTCACTAAGCCCCCCTACTACTTCCTCATTAGCCAGGACCGTCCCCAGTGCCGGACACCAGTTAACAGCAACCTCATCTTCATAAGCGAGACGATGCTCATCTATATACCTGTGTTTCTCGGTATCGGTTAATCCATCTGGAATCGGCAATTCCTCAATCGGCTTGGCTTTTTGCTCAATTTCGTCAAAGTAGCTGTTAAAAAATTTCAGGAATATCCATTGCGTCCACCTATAATAATTTGGGTCTGTCGTGTCGACTTCGCGGTCCCAGTCATAGCTAAATCCCAGCGATTTGATTTGCTTACGGATATTATCTACATTCTTTTTTGTTGTCGTCTTGGGGTCTGTGCCGGTCTCGATAGCATATTGTTCAGCCGGCAAACCAAATGCGTCCCAGCCCATAGGGTGCAGGACGTTAAAGCCCTTCGTTCGTTTATATCGGGTGACTATATCACTCGCTGTGTATCCTTCCGGATGGCCAACGTGCAGCCCGGCGGCGCTGGGGTAGGGAAACATATCCAGCACATAATATTTGGGTTTGGAGGCATCGCCGTCTTTTGCTTTGAATGTTTTGTGCTCTTGCCAGAATTGCTGCCACTTCTTTTCTATTTTGTTGAAACTATAACTGCCTTTTTTCTCATTCATCAGTTTTGTTTCCTTCTTGGTCAGTGCCGGCTCTAACTTCCTGCGTGTGGGCAGGTCTGGTCGCTACACCCATAGCAGCGCTTTGAATCGCCGGCTTTAATCAATGGAGCGAAAGTAGAGAACTGCTTCTTTAACTTCTTGCTGCCACAATGCGGGCAGATTTTTTTCTGCTTGCTGCCTCCGGTTTCCAGAAACTCTATTTTTTTGCCGCATTTGGCGCACTTATATTCAAAAATCGGCATCGTCTTACCTAATCAATAAAAAAACTCGCAGACATCATATAAGCAAACAACCTTTGTGATTGAAAATATCCTGTCGTCATTACATAAGTTATCCAATTTCTTAACTTAGGATATTACTATAGAGTAAAAACCTGAGAAAATCCACTAAAATCTGCCGTTACATTATTATTGACGGTGTGCAAACGGGTTGTTATGTTAAAAAGGATATAACCGAAATATGTAGATGGAAATGTTTTCATAAGGGAAAGGATAAGAAGATGGAATCACAAAAAATTTACCGAATCGGCTGCGGCCTTGTTTTCTTTGTGGCCTTGCTCACAGTCCTGCAGGTCGAAGTTTGGGCTGAGGAGCAGGAAAAGCAATGGGTTGCTATTCATGGCCAGATACCAGAGGGCTCCACGCGTTACAGCGTTGCCTTGAAGTATGCGCCTTCAGAAGAAACTTTCTGCTGTGTTTCTCAACGTAACATTAAATCAGTTACCCTGCCCGAGAGTGAGCAAATAGACGATTACATAGGGCGAATCGACCTCGGCACAGCATTGGACGGTTCCAAATATTCTGTGTTATTGGGTGATGCACGTGAGCTTTGTATAATCAACCGTGACGGAAGGCAGATTGGCAAAGCAAGGATTCTCCGCTTGAAACAGGATAGCCAGTCCGAGATAGTCAAAGAAGGATATTTCTTCCATGGAAACCAGATTGAAATCCAGTTTGAGGTTCCCGGGCAGCAGCTCGCTTTGCCCACAACTGAATCATTACCAGGTATGCTTTCAATTAATATCTACGGCAATGACCCCTATTCATACCAAGGTTCTTCTTCCGCTTGTCTTAAGGGTTCACTAAAAGGTTCTACATTCATAGAAGGTGTCAATTTAGAGGTGTCAGTATCATACAAAGAGTCGCTTCAGCCCAATAATAGGTACGTGAAATTGGCTGTTCAATCCATTGATGACAAAGTCCCGCCGGACTCTATCAGCGGCAAAATCACGGATGTTCTGAAGCTTCGTTCAGCAAAGCTCGTTGTGGAGAAAATCGCATCGGACAGTTCCGAGATTGTATTGGCGACATTGGAAGGTGATATCAGCAAAGCCAAGGAGGAATGGTTGAAGTCGCATCTGGGCATTGGCAAGCCGGTTCCTGCTTTTGCCCGAGTGGATTTGATAGGGCGGAAGCTCTTGACATTAAACGAATTGTGCAAAGAGGCAGGGGCAAAACGTCATATTGTTTTGATTTTTGGAGATTTTAAGCGACAACCCTCTGAATATGGCTACCGAGGAGAGCGGGTAACCAGCGAGCTTATGCTTGATGAAGCAATGATTTTGGAGATACTCCAGAGGGATTTGAAGTATCCGCCGGTTGTAATTTTTGTATGCCGTCGGCTCTGTGTATCCGACCTGTATGAAAAGTGGCTGGGTAGGGATTTAGGTTTTTATATTCTCGCAGATTACAGCAATCCAATGGACGTTCAGTTTTGGTTTCACCCCCCCTTTGAACCTCCATATCACAGACCGTCTGCAAAGATGGAAACACTCCGAGGGCAATTCGTGCTTCCTGAGGATATGGTGTCCGTTCTTCTTATAAATGGAAAAGGCAATTTGGAATACATCAACGTCGATGCAGGTCAGCAACTGGCAGAATGTCTCACGGAGATAAACAAGCTCGTATCCTCAAAGAATTGATACGGACTGAGTCTGTTTTTCGTTCGATGCTGAGCAATGCCCGTTTGTATTGCAGCACAGTTAATTGTGCAAATCGGGGTGACTGGATTCTCCGCAGGACGCCCTACGGCGGAACCAGCGACCTCTGCGAACCGTAGACGCGCAGTTAGATGAAGTTGCATTTTCTATTTTTCTGGTGGAACGGTTAATTCTGTTGCTGTCTGAATTCCTGAAGCCACTTCCGAAATGATACCTAGTCTGACATATATCGGATGAACCATTTTTTTCAAGTCAGAAAGTTTGCTTGCGAAGATAATAGCGCCTAAAACACACGAGACGCCACCTATGATTAAAGTATTTGGCGCACCTAAACTACTCGCCAATCCGCCCGCTAATAAACTGCCAAAAGGTGCTGTACCCATAAATGCCATCGTATAAAAGCTCATAACACGACCACGTTTATCATCATCAACGATGGTTTGTAAAATTGTGTTGCTTGAAGCCATCTGCATCATCATTCCAAAACCGGTTATTAACATCAATGCCAGAGAAAGCGGAAAGAGACGAGATAAAGAAAATGCAATAAGTCCAAAGCCAAAGATAGCCGCAGATAAAGGAATAATTTTCCCAAGCCCCAAAACACTTTTTCTGGACGCAAGATAGAAAGCACCTATCAGAGCACCTATGCCTGAAGCTCCCATAAGAAAACCGAAGGTGTGAGAGCTGCCATGAAGTATCTCCTTAACGAAGACAGGTATAAGCACCGTATAAGGCATTCCCATTAAACTCACTAACCCAAGTAACAATATAATGGACCTTACAGGTGCAAAACCAAAGGCATAAGAAAATGCCTCCTTCAGTCCTTGCAAAACTTGAGTGTTTTGGTTTTTTACTTTTCTTGAAGTAACTTTCATCATCAACAGAGATACAATAACAAAGAGGTAGCTTAAGCCGTT
>CAZKYA010000009.1:0-23250 GCA_964556725.1 uncultured Pirellulales bacterium | reverse complement strand
TATACGCTTTGACCGATTGCAAGTCAAGGAATTATCGGACAAATCTTGCCTTTTAAGCCGTTTTTCGCTAATATCTTAAAATCGCAACGACCGGCTTGCAACCGGCAGCGGGACAGGCAGGTGCACCACTAAAACCGCTGATATTCCGCTCAAGTATTTTGGAATTAAACTGGTAGCAAAAAAGAAGGGCAAAAAGGTAAGGTGAGTTATGAGTCAAATCAAGGTAAAATGTCCTTTATGTAATCATATCCAAGAAATTCCTGACATTTATGCCTATAAAGCTATAAAATGCCGTAAATGTTATAAGAAGATTGAGGCAAAGCCTTATAATGAACCTGAGATAAATAAACTGGAATTAAACCCTGAATCAGTAATATCAAAAATTGAAGCAACAGAACAAATCCCTAAGAAGTCTCTGCCTGAAATGAATATAGATGTTGTTGAAAACAAGGAACAATTTATATGCACCTATTGTGGATATATCGGCCATCCGAAAAATAAAAAGCTTGATTTTATAGAAATTTTTCTTTGGCTATTTTTGTTACCAATTGGCGTAATTTATACAATTTGGCGACTGGTAACTAAATGTAATATTTGTCCCGGATGTAATAAAAGAGCTTCAATGATACCTACGAGCACGCCGCTTGGTCGAAAATTAGTTAATCAGCTAAAAGAGTAATAGGAAACATTGAATATAAGGTGAATTATGAGAATTTACAAAGCTACCTACAAGGACAGGGACGGCAAAAATCGGAAATCCGCAATCGAAAATAGTAAATTGAAAATCCAATAGCCCCAAGGGGATTTATCCGCCAGACGTAAGGCGGATTCGAATTCGCAAAAGGTGTGAAAAAAATCGTAAATAGAAAATAGTAAATAATAAATCCTCTGTGTTCTCTGTGAACTCTGTGGCTTTGAAATATCCGGCTTAATAGCCCCAAGGGGATTCGAACCCCTGTTGCCGGGTTGAAAACCCGGTGTCCTGGACCTACCTAGACGATGGGGCCAACTAATAAAATGCAAAAATCAAATATCAAAATGCAAAAATATGGAATTCGTCCCCAAGGGACTCCACAATTTTAATTTTTTATTTTTAACTTTTTAGTTTTGATTATTCCATACTAATTGCTTCTTCAGGGCAGGCGTTAACACAAAGCCCGCAGTCGATGCAGGCCTCGATGTCAACTACTGCCTTGTCGTCAACCATACTTATCGCCTCGCTCGGGCACTCTGCTACGCAAGTCTCACAACCGTTGCATTTCTCGCCATCTATTTTAACCGGCATTTGTGTACCCCTTCAAAAAAACGAACCCAGTTAAAGACGGACGAAATGTTACAAAATTATGATGATATGACAACATAAATTTTGAGAAATTAAACTCGGGAATGAAGGACTATCCGTTGTCAATGTTATTACCATGTCGGCGATAAGCTCTCGGATTCGTTTGGCGTTGGTAGCTCTGCTGATTTCGGAGACTGTGCACTGGCGGCACCCAGGGCAACTGCCATATCGCGAACGAGCTTGTTCGAGTCATTTTTTGCTGTCCAGTCCAGAACATTAGCGAATTCGCTATCTCCGCCTTTTGCCAGCAGATAAAGAGCCATCATACGGACCGGCCAATCATTATTATTCAAATTTTCTGCCACTGCACGGGTTATCTCCTGGTTCAACGACAAAGAAAGCATCTCTGCCATCGTATACACCTTAACCACCCACTCACCATCTGCCGGGTTGCATAATAATCCTGATTCATGTATCAGCGCAGATTTCAACATAGTTGGCATCCAGTCGGCATAGAGGTATCTATAAAGTGGCTTACGATTGGCCATCGCCTGTTGTTCCAGCAAAAGACCAACAAAAAGTTGGGCTGTTTTGATCTTTTGGCCGGTCTGTCCCGTTGTGATTGAATTAAATCGGTTTCTCAGATATTTGCTGGTAAGCCCGATGCCGGGACGCTTTATGAGCACTCTGGTCGGCTCTATATAAGTGAGTCTGTTAGTTACCTTACCCTGTTCGGTGGTTACCGGGTCGATATAAAGCGTAAACTCTATTTTCAGAGATGCCTGGGGATGTGTGAGCAATATCTGCCTGAGCCGACCTGTGACGAGCTGAACAGGAGTAAGGATACTGCGACCGGGCTCAATGAGCAAAGTTGCGCCCATCCTGCGAAATACCAGATTTGGTATATTTTTTTCAAGGTCGCCGCTGATGTTGGCATCAATCCTGATACTGCCTCTAAATAATCCATCATCACTAATTACAAGCGGCTCAGGGGAATTATTTGTTATTACAATAGTGCCCTCGATTGCACTGCCGTAGGAAAACTCGTTGCCGCGAATACTAAGCTGAGCCGAAATCATCTCTTCCGGCTTAATAAACACCGGAACGAGCGTTTGGCCAAAAGAATGTGCTAAAGCAGTCAGAATGGTATTAGGGTCAAATGGTGGGGCATACTCTGCACCGAGCTGGGCAAGAAGCTCTTTAGCATATTCTGCCTCCAACGAGCCAGGGTCCCTGGCAATGACGGACTTTAAGGTATCAACTGCCGAATCTTTTTGTGCCTCCTTTAGTTGAATCTGGGCGAGTGTTAAATCTGCGATTTGATTACGATTATAATTATTTATAAGTGGTTTTGCCCATTCTGTCTGCTGATTCATCATCAGTGAATAGGCCAGAAGGGCGGCTGTCACGGGTGAATTGGGTTCGGTTGAGTAGGCCTTGTTAGCCCAGTCCAGGGCTTTTTGTTCGTCCGGCTGAACAAAACAATAAAACCAGGCGAATTGTGCTGCGTTGACTCGTAATGACAAACTATCATCAAGAGCCCACGATGGCTTTGCACCGAGCTGCGGACCCTGCGCAAGTAGCTGCTGTGCTTTCTCTTCAGCAGCCTGGAATATCTGTTTTGCTTGTTCTGTATCACCGATTTTCATCGCGGCTTTGCCGGCGATAGCTTCCAAAAGAAGGTCAAATCGACCCTTCTGCCGTAACTCTGCAGCAATTTGAAGGCATCTTTGCTTATCCTGCTGAGTATTGTAGTAGCTAAGCGCCATAGGAAGGTAAATGCGAGCGGGCAAAGGTTCCGACGGATAAAGATAACCGAACAACTCGGCACAGTATTCATACGCCCGGGCAGCTATCTCGTAAAGTTCCAGCCGTTCAGCATATTGGGCAAAGGCCAACGCTGTTTCAACATCCGATGGATTTTCGCGCAGTGTTAATCTCATTTGTTCAAGGTACACCATCGGGCCAACTTGCTCGGGCATAAGTTCTATCAGCTTTTCAAACGCCACCTTATTGTACTTGTCGTCGCTATAGGCCCGGACAAGGTAAAATTGAGCGGCTTCCAGGTCCGGCTTTTCGGCCATCAACACCCCAAGCAGCGTTGCCAATTCAGAACGTAGAACGAGGTTCTTATCGCCTACATCCCTTAACATCGCTTTAAGAAGCACCTCTCGTTCCTCGCGGGAGTCTAACTGTTCAAGCAGGAACCGAATTGCATATCTTACGACCTCGAGGTCAGCGGCTCCATCTATGTAGTCCTCAAGCGCATAATACACCTTCTCTGAGTAATCTTGTTTTGTTGCCTGGCACATAAGCTTAATCAGCAGGGGACGAATGTAGCTGGCGCTGCTGTCCAGATTCATCGCCGCGGTTAAGAACACAATTGCCTGTTCGATATCGGATGGACCAATACCTTTTGAATTGGCCAGTTCATAACCGATTTCATAAAATGCTTGGCTAACCAATGGTGAATACAGTTGCTCCGCCTTCATATCTCGTATCTGGCTGCGGCTTGGCACTTCGCCAAGATGAGTTTCCGCTTGTGCGACTGTGGCAGAGTTTACCTCCGACGCGGGAATTTCATCTCGCATAGAATATGTTTTGTTCTTTTGAGCCCAGGCCAGAGAAGAACAGAAAAAAAGTATCAAAAAAACTAAAAAAGACCTGCTGTTAGGCATCTTTCTCTCCAGTAAAACTACACAATGTCTTTCTTAACATATTATCGGGCGATTATTCCTTGTTGCTTTAGATATAAAATGATAGCTTGTAGTTCCGTATCTTTGTCAATCCAACCACCCTTTTTAGTGCTTTGCCTTTATATCACTTCGGTTTTTAGATGTCAATTACCGATTTGCGTAAAAAATATCTCTTTTATCAATCGTCATAGGTTTGTTCTTCATCGCTCAATCTGGTCCCTTTCAACAAGGCAAGTTCTTCGATATGTAAAAGCTTTGCCGCCAGCAAATATACTGCTGCTGCCGATGGGATGACCGCCGCAAGTCTGAGCATATTAAACCAAAACTCGCCGGGCAAATTATCCATAATGGTTAAAACACCTCTACCGACAAACCACATAACAGTAACCGCCACTGTTGTCTTAACCAGTGTAGCCATCAAATTTTCTAATATCGAATGACCTAACCGTTTGCGAAGCATCACAGTCAGAATTACAACCTGCAGATATGAACAAAAGGCAGTCGAGGCTGCTAAACCTCCAACACTGCGTAAGAGCCATATAAGCACTATGTTTAACACAAAGTTTACTCCCACCGCAACCAGGCCGGTCCAAACAGGGGCTTTTGAGTCCTGCAACGAATAGAACGTCCTGACCATAATTTGCTGCAAAAAGTAACCGGTGATTCCCACCGAGTAAAAGATAAGTGCAGTAACAACCCCCGGTATATCAGTTGCCTGAAAGTTGCCGTGGCGAAGCCACACGGAAATAAATGGCCTCGCTATAAGTATCATCCCCAGAGAGCAAGGAAGCGCAACAAAAATTGAGCTGCGAATACCAAGTGAAACCATTTTACACAGGCCTGCGTAATCTTTTTGGGCCGCCCGGCTGCTCATTACCGGAAATAGCGCAGTGGCAAGCGATATGCCGAAAACCCCTAACGGCAACTGATACAAATGCTGCGCAAAACCAAGGTAAGAGACAGAACCTCTCCAAAGAGGATACCTTATTTGGTATCCAAATAACGTGAAAAACTGTCCCTTCTCGAGCGAACCAGAAAACCACCACGCTACAAGGTCATCGGCCAGTGTATTAATCTGCGTTGCAGCAAGTCCTATTATCATCGGTCCCATCATACACAGGATTTTCTTAAACGGCTCGGAATAAATGTCCCAGGACATCCGCAGGGATAGTCCCGCCTTATGAAGAGGTGGAATCTGAACAGCAAACTCGAGAATACCAGCTGCAATCACCGAAACTGCCACTACAAACAACTGCTTTACTGCCGGCTGCTCGAAACTATAAATAATGTTTGGATTTATACCGCCAATTTTGTCTCTGATGTGAACAGGGAATATCCATGCTGCTGCCGTCGCCCCGGTGATAATACAAAGGTTCATAATAATCGGCGCCATCGCTGGTGCGGCAAAATGCCTGTGAACATTGAGAATACCGGCAATAACCGCTACCAGGCAAATCAATATCATATAAGGCAGAGTAATTGCGGTAAGCGAAAGTATTAGATGTGTTTCGGTTGCCTCTCCAAAATACTTATACAAAAGCCAGATAAAACCTTCACCCAGCAGAACAAGGCCGGCCAATACCACAAAGAGCGCCGTTATCACCGTATTGGCCACACGCTTGGCGCCGTCCGGATTGTTATGCAATTGCTCACTATATACAGGAATCAGCGAGGCTGAGGCAGCACCTTCACCAAAAAGCCGTCGCCCCAGGTTGGGAATTCTAAATGCAATAAACCAAGCATCAAGAAGCGGACCAGGCCCGAAGACAATTGCATAAGCTGTATCTCTGGCAAACCCGAGAACCCGGCTTACTGCCGTCAGGAATGCAATTTGTCTAAATCCTTTTATCATTGTTTGTTACTATATTTCGTATTTCGCAGTGAGTTCTCAGCAGATAAACTTTACGCTTTACGTGCTACGCTGAAAGGTCTGCATCGCCCGACATTATTTAACAATCCTATAGATGTCACACTAACTAACAAGCTCGACCCGCCGTAGCTCACCAGTGGCAAAGTCAGCCCCGTAATAGGCATCAAGCCAACCGTCATACTGACGTTGACGAGGGCCTGAATTGTAAACATTACAACTATACCGACCGCGAGCAATCTGCCGAACGGGTCTGTGTTGTTGCCTGCGATTTCCAATCCACAAAAAACAATAATGGCATAAAGCCCCATCACCGATAAGCAGCCCCGGATGCCCCACTGGTGGGCAATTATAGCGAATATAAAGTCGTTGTGTCTTTCAGGCAGAAAGTTGTATTTAACAAAGGGCCCTTGCCGAAACCCATATCCTTTGGTGCCATTAGTTCCGCCGGAGGCTACTGCGTATTTTGAACGGATGAGGTGGTAGCCCCAGCCGTTCTTCCACTGCTTTGAGCTGAATTGCCTGCCCACAAGGATTTCGCCAAGAGCTGGGTATTGCTCAGCTCTTTCGCGAATCCAGCTATTTTGTAGCAGCACGCTGCTTATTCTGCTTCTCTGGTAGGGCCTCATTTTATACCAGAGAATCGGGCTTACCAGAAGGGTCAAAAGTACTATAATCAGCAAATGTTTTACCTTTGCCCCGGCCACAAACAGCATGGTAAATAGAATTGGCATCATCAGCAGCACCGTTCCAAGGTCCGGTTCGAGCAGAATCAAAACCATTGGCAGCAGTGTTAGTATAAAAGGCCCGATTAAGGCCCTGAAATTGCGGTAATTGCTGCGGTAACGAAGATACCACGCCAATGCCAGGATATACGCTAACTTGCAAATCTCTGATGGCTGAAGGGCGGGAAGGTCCCTGCCTGCCAGCTTAAATATAATCCACCTATGCGCACCATTTCTCTCGGGAACAAATGGAAGCTCTACCACATACCTGCCGACCAGTAACACCCCCAGAAGCAGCAGCACAAGGCCGTATATCCAGTAGCTTACTGCCCCGAATCGGCGGTAGTTAACCAGATTCGCCGCCATGAAGACAATGCCACCAATTGCAACGAAAATGAGCTGTTTTCCCCACAAATTGCTCAAATATTCAGTTTGGCTGGAAGGGCTGGCCCCTGAAGGATGGCCAACCGCATATATCGTCGCTATCCCGATAGCTATCAGGGCTAAAACTGCCGACAGCAGGCCTATTCTTACTGCTAAAAGTCGGCCTTTCAGAAAGTTGAACATAACAGTAAAAATAACATAGAGCCGTTAAAATTGCCATACGAACCGTAAAATCACAAAAAAATTATTTTTTTGCACTGGCTCCTCGTTTATTGATACAGGCCGCAAAAGCGGTTTAAAATGTATATTCACCCCAATTAACACCCTAAAAAGCAAATTTATCTAAAAATTATGTCCTAAATTCTTATTTTTTAGTTTTTTTCTTGATTTATGCAGAGATTGGTGATATACTACTCAAGCCGTGTTGGCAGAAGCTCTCGTATGTGTTTTTGCCCGTATTTTCGCCGATAATCGGGAAAAAGGAAATGGAGGCAGGAATTTCAAAAAATCCAAAAATTTTTCCACTTTTTTTACATTTTCTCTTGACTTTACGCAGGAGTTTGTGCTATCATAAATGTTATCTTCACCAACAATAATTTGTGTCTGTATTCGTATAAGGGCACACGTTTTCGCCACTCGGCGAGAAAGGAGGAGTTTAAGAAGTAAGTAACCTGTGTTGTGCCTGCCCGGTCGTTCCTGCTGGCCGGGACGCTGTGTTCGATGATTCAAAATGTAAAGTGTTTAAGTACCAAAAAATTGAGCAAAAGCGTAAATGGTTTTAAGCAGGAGAAGGAAACCAAGATAGTGTAGAGTGTGTGGCTCTGCCGAAGAGAAGAAAGGAAGGTTGTATTATGAGAAAGATCATTTTAATCCTGGCAGTTTTGTTGTTTGCCGTCCCGGCACTGGCAAGTGTGAATATCACTTGCACAAAGACTGCGGAACCCAACAACACAATCCTTATCAGTTACGAGGTTGTTGGTGAGCCGAATAAGGTGAGGGCGTTTGCTCTGGATATTACCGTTGATAAAGGCGCGGTGATTACAGATGTTAATGATGACGTTAGCGCCTACTACACCATTTATCCCGGCTCTATAGTCATCGCTGATGGCGAAATCAGTGATGCGGGTCAGGCCGTTGCCGACTACAATGACTATACACCGGATACGAAGCTCGGCATTGGTACAAGTGGTGTCACAGTCGAGATGGGTGCATTGTATTCTCCGACTAAGGACAATTCTCCCAACTCCCCGCCGTTATCGGGTAATTTACTGAAGGTCTCCGTAGGCGGCGTTACCCATTGCTGTAAACTTAGTATCGTGGAGAACGCAGCCCGTGGCGGTGTAGTCCTGACAAAGGCCTCCCTTGATCCAGTTGTCAATGCACCTGGCTACAGCTTTATTGTGGATTGCCTGGACTATATCTCTCCAGCTTGTAGTGGTGGGACACCTGACACGGAGTACAACGACTGGATTGCCTGGGGAAGGCCCGCTTGCTGGTGCTATTGCAGACAGTGCCGCGGTGATACAGATGGCAAGGCGACCTTCGGTAATTGGGTTGCCATTCCCGACCTGAACCTGCTTTCAGCAACATACAACAAGACTAATTTACAGCTGCAAGGCATACCCAATGGTATATGTGGTGACTTAGACCACAAAGCGACCTTTGGTATCCGCGTCGCTATCCCTGACTTGAATATTTTCGCTGCGTACTACGGCAAGCCTGTTGGTGTTATACCGAGATGCAATCTGCCCACAGTAATAACGGGACCCTACAACTTCTGGGTTATCCCTGCGGGTAGTTCTTGTCCGTAAGGTCTGCCAGGATACAAAGTGGGAAAACTTTGTTTAGTACTTTAAAAAAATAGGAGATTTTAATCTTTGAAAATAAAATCAAGGAAGAGGGGTTTTCGAATGTAATAAAACATTCGAGTATTTTTGAAAGGAGAACGTGATGAAGAAATTGTTAATTCTAATGTTGGTTCTTGGGCTGGCTTCTGTTGCCAACGCAATAACCCTCAAGATTTCGGTCGGTGGCATTGTTGACCCGCCAGATTCGACGATTAACATAATGCCGAGCGACTATCTTATACTGGACATCCATTGTACGAGCGGCTATAACAGTGCTGCAGATAATCAGTACTTCGCATTAGTTTGCGACACTACGGCTGGCACCATTACCGGCGGCGTATGTCTTATACCGCCGGCCCCCAGCTTGAGCGCGATGAATGGCCCAAGTGCCGTGGCAGCAGGCTGGACTCTGCCTGATTCAGAAGATGGACCCTGGGGCGGTATTGCAGGGAACCCCGCCGGTGAGGTAGCTCCTCCCGGTAAGTACTTTGACGAATTCTTGTTCCATTGCATAAAAGAGGGCGATGTGGTAATCAAGCTGTACACCACCCCGGACGGTGGCTTACCATATACGCTTCAGGATACGCAGATTATCCATCAGATTCCTGAGCCGGCTTCAATGCTGTTGCTCGGTCTTGGAGGTCTATTGCTGCGTCGTCGTAAATAGACGCTGGCTTGAACCAACAGATCAGTTAGTAAAGAGGCAGGTTTTTTAACCTGCCTCTTTTTTTTGTTTGCTTAGACGCAAGATTGTGTTATAATTTTTTGGACGCTGATTTTTAAGATAAGATATGTTTAGACGCTGATTTTGCAGATTACGCAGAGAAAAGTAAAGAGCAGATATGTATAAATATGCTGAACTTACAGAAAAAATAATTAAGGCCGCTCAGAACGTTCACAATAAGCTGGGATACGGGTTTCTTGAAAAGGTTTATCATAACGCGATGGTATTAGAATTGCGTAAAACAGGACTTGAAACGGTTTCCGAGAAAGCGATTACAGTGTATTATGATGGTCAAGTCGTCGGTGAGTACTCTGCTGATATAGTTGTTGCTGATAAGGTAATATTGGAGATTAAAGCGGTGCAGACAGTTAATACTGCCCATGAAGCTCAACTGGTTAACTACTTAAAGGCAACTAATATTGATGTAGGCTTATTGCTGAACTTCGGCAAATCGTTAGATGTTAAACGGAAGATATTCGAAACAGCCCGCCATAGATAATGTTTGGACGCCGAGTGTGTTATAATTTTTTAGACGCTGATTTCGCAGATTGACGCAGATATTTTTATATACTTTGTTTCAGCATAAATCAGCGAGATTTCCAGCGCAATCTGCGTCAAAAAAACAAATAGCTGTGTAATCTGTGGCTAAAAGTAAAAATGGAAAGGTAAGATATTATGAAGCGGTTATTGCTATTGGCCGGATGTGCCATTTTGTTACCAGTGCTTGTCGGCTGTGGCCAGCAGAACCACAAAACATCAAATCTACAACCATCGGCAGGTCAGAAGAACGAATTCCCTGATTTTCTGGTTGGCGTTTGGAAAGCTGACAGCTATGATTGGGCGTTCAAATTTGAATACGATGGCACTATTTTAAGATTAATTCATGTGGTGCTCCCAGAGCGGCCTATAAAGATGGAAGAAGGTGGGATATATATGGAGGGCCCCGACCCCGGCACATTCGCATATTTTGCAATAGGACCCTGCCAGGCAAAATATAATCCCAAAAACCGCCAGTTAAGCGTGAAGATATCTCTTGACGAATTTCATATGCGGCTCCCACAGGGCGACGTTGAAGGCAGAAGTGAGGATTACTTCGATGGGCCGGTTTCTAAGGACGGCAAAACCTGGACGGCTTCCTGGCGAAGTTACAGCCGGCTTGAGGGAGCCGACCCACCGGACCCCAACCTCATTGAACAGTACCCTGAGAAGCTCATCTTCACCAGGATAGACGCCAACGACATCGAATAACTTCGGTTTACGGCATTAGTAATCATAATATCGAACACCATCTTTATCGGTCCCGAGCCGGTCGAGCCTGATTGTTATTGTCGCCGGCTGATATACCCACCCAAAATTGCCTGTATTGCTTTTACAGTTTTCAGTTTATTGACCGTATTTGCTGGCCTTGGGGACCCAAGTTACGGCATCACACGGATGGAGACCCTTCAAAAGGTCGAAAAATAACAAATAGAATTATTTTTCTTGTTTTGACTTTTTATGTTCAAGGATATCAACATACTTTTCAATTTTCTGGATAGCTTCTTGCAGGCCGTATCTTTTCATCAACTGAGTCTGTTTTCGCAATACCTTGATTGCTTCATCATATCTGCCTTGAAACTCAAGTGCTTTTGACAGATCGTCATAGTAAGCGAGGTTTTCAGGATCCAAAGTCAGGGCCTTTTCAAATGCGCCAGATGCAGCTTTGAAATCGCCCATCACAGCAAGGGCGTTGCCCAGCCGGTTCCACAATACTGCCTCATCCGGCTTTTCAGCCAGTTCGACGCGAAACCATTTGGCAGCTTCGACAAGTTGTTGATTTGCCTGCTTGGATTTATTCATCCTTTGCAAAATCATGCCTAAATTGAAATAAACACTGGCGATTTTAGTATCTTTAGAATCGGTTTTTTTGTGGTAATCGATAGCGTTTTGGAAGGCCTGAACTGCCTTTTCCGGGTTGCCCTGCTTAACCTCAATCAAACCTATTTCATTGTAGGCACAAATTGACATCGAGGGGTCAATCTCCGCCACCTTTTCGTATTTTATACTGGCCTGAATCCATTGTTGCTTGCTCCGAAGTTCCTCTGCTTGCTGCAGATACCTACGGGCAAGCATCTCTTTGGCAAATTGACGAACAACAGGGGCAAGCAAATTTTCAACAGGGACGTAATCGTCGGTTAGTATAATTCCGCGTGATTTTTCCCTTAGGTATTCTATCTCAGATTCGTTTAGATACCACATCTTAAAATTTTTGTCATAACTTGAGAAAATAGCTTGCGGGTCAAACAAAAATTTGGCAGCAGTAACAACAAAGGTATCCCGCAGCGAAGGCGAAACAGTGGAACTGGTAATAACATACACATTGTCAAACGTCTCCTTAAGTGTATTGACCATCGCACCGAGGAATTGGCCGCTGCCATAACTATCTATCAAATTTACCATATACACGCCGTCGTCTTTCAAGATTTTGGCGATTTTTTCGTTGAATTCTTTGGTCACCAATTGAAATGGCACCGAGAAATCGCTAAAGGCATCTCCGTAAATGAAATCATACTGCGGTATCTCTTCGCCTTTACGCTGCTTTTCCAGCAGCTCATCCACGTAATTTCGCGCATCCAAGGTGATAGTATTTATTGTGGTATTCCTATTTAGCCCGAATGCCGACATCGCTGCCTCGGTAACTCTTGGATCAATTTCAGCCACATCGTTGTGACTACCCGGCCAATTCTTTTCAATATACCTGGGATAAACATATCCGCCCCCGCCGATTGACAGCACGGTAAGCTTATCCTTACCTTTGCTTAATCCGTGTGTCAGGCCAGCGAATATCTTGGTATAGAGACCTTGCAGGTCATTTATATTACCCATTATTATTTCGCTATGCGTAAGTTTGTCCTCAATAAATTCGCGTGTGCCTGTCTCGTCGGATAGCTTTCGCACGACGATATAGCAATACTGGCTTTCATCCTCGTAAAGAACCCTCGGGTCAGGTTTTTCTCGCAATAAAAGAGCTGCTCCTGCCCTCCGGCATCGTTCCATCGGTGCTACTCCCAGAATTACCGCACATACAAATAATACCGTCCATATATATAATAACCAGAATCGCACCCAGTAAAGCAGCCCCATTAACAATAAGGTGGCTGCAATTGCCCAGATGATAGCAATAGTGCCCAGAGTAGCAATTAGATAGTAGCCGGCTGCAAATGTCCCTGCGATGCTCCCTGCTGCGCCACAGGCATAAATATCCCCGACTGTTCTACCTTTTGCTAATCCTTGGTCAAGAGCCATCTTCGCAACTACCGGGCTAATTGCCCCAAGCAAAATGGAAGGCAGAAGAAATAATAAGCAGACATGAACGAATGTTCGGGCTGGCCAGCTAAGACGCAATAACCATATCCACTGGCTAACAGTATTATTTAGGATAACAGTTATGACGCAAGCAACCGAAGAGAGGATGAAAAGCACCGCTAACGTTTTTCTCGCCTCGAATCGGTCAGCAAGCCGTCCTCCGAGGTAATTGCCGATGGTTATCCCTGCAAGTACCACACCGATGACCGCTGTCCAGGTATAAAGAGATGAGCCGAGATGGCGGGCAATCAATCGACTTGCAACCAGCTCCAGTACCATAATACAGAAGCTCGATATAAATACCGTAATGCTGGGGATAAGAATTGAAAGAAAACTTCTTGATTTGCTCATATCTACCCTTGCTTACTATGATTTTCGGTCAGAGATGAGAACATAAAACTTCCTTACGGCTAACAAGTGGATTTTCAATAATCGAAGTAGGCAACACCAGCAGAATCATCACCGGCCCGGTCGAGCTTGATTGTTATTGTCGCCGGCTGATATACCCACCCAAAATTGCCTGTCGCACTTGATGGAAACTCTTCACCATTGCCAATTATCCTTACGGCACCAGCGTTGTTAAAAGGATTCTTGGGAAAAGCTTTAACGTATGGCCCTAAATCAAATCCGGCGGTGCCTGGATTAGCGGTCTGGCCCGACTTATTAGAGGCCATTGTTAACTGCCATATAAAGATTTGCGCGGTCGGTGCCGCTGTAACGTTGCCGTTGGGGTATCCTGGCGGAACCCCGTTATGCTGCGCAGTATATAGCTCAATCGCACCTCGCAGCGTTCGAAGATTGCTTTCGGCGGCGGCTTGCTTTGCCTGTGTGGTATAAGATTGAAATTGCGGTATAACAATAGCCGCAAGAATCCCCAATACAGCTACCACTATCATTAGCTCAACAAGCGAAAATCCTCTTTTCATTTTTTCTCACGCAGAATTATCTATTGCTAACAAGCGCACGATTAGCGCTCAGAATTACCTTTTTCTTTTATCGACCTACATAGTCCGCTGCTTAACTCCGGCAACTCGTGCTACGTAGCGTGCTTCCGGCCTTCGCAGCCACTCTCGCCTTTACACAGAGTCGCTTCGGCGGAGCGAGGTTGGCGGAATAGGCACTTCGCAGAGTAGCAGATGTTATAGGACAATGATTTGATGTAAACATCCGTAAAAAGCGTAAAAAGCAAAAAATAAAAATTGGTATGTTAAATCCCGTTGTAAGGTTTTGAGTTTCAGCGGTTATTGATACCAGCCGCCTTGCCAGAACCACTGCTCGGCCAGGACGGCGAAGTCGGCAAAGTCTATGAAGTCATCATCGTAAAAATCGGCCTGTAATTCGCTGCCTTGAAGCCATTCATCTGTTAAAACAGCAAGCTCGCTATAATCAACAATTCCATCGTTGTTTAAATCGATTGGGTTCGTAACAAATTCATCGGCGCCCATATCGACGATGCCGCCGAAAATTCTTTCCTCACCGTCGATGTCACTATCCGATAGTTCCGGAACAGAATTATTATCACCGATATCAACACAGCCGGATATGGGCATCAGATGATAATTGCCTGTTACGAAAAAGTCATCGTTTGGCTCTGTTGGTGTGTTAGCGTCATCCCAGTACCCCGCATTTACGAAGTTGGGCTCGATGTCGACGTTGCCCTCGCCCCAATGAAGGATGCAATCCACATCGACAAATATAGCGTCTTGTCCGCCTTCGATATTGCAGTGTGAAATAGTCATCTCAGTATGCTCACCCCAAGACCACACACGAATGGTATTGATTAATGCGCCCTCGGGACCAAGTGGGGCTCTGTTGTTGCGCAGAACGCAGTTGATCAATGTCGGATTGGCAACAAGCTCGGGTATGTAGTCACGGCCAAAGGACCCCACGCCACCTCCTTCCAGGGCTTTGTTACCAATGACGGTGCAGTTGACGAAAATCGGGCTGGACCAGTAGGCATACAACCCACCACCTCGGTGGTCTGCTGAATTGCCGCTGATGATGCAGTTTGCGACAAGTGCATTGCCGCTAGCGTACTGGTCGCCCCAGCAGCAGATTCCCCCGCCATGCCTACCGGGGCCCACAGCTGAGTTATTAGTAATTACGCAATTTGTAATTATTGGGCTGCTTCCGTAACAGTATATGCCGCCGCCATAGCCGGTAGCAACGAATGTATTTGAGCTGATGATGCAATTTGTGATTATCGGATTACTGTTGTAGCCACAGTAGAATCCGCCGCCGCTGCCACTCATAGAGTTATTCGTGACGATACAGTTTCTGATTGTCGGGCTGCTGTTCAAATAACAATGAATTGCACCATAACAACCGCCGCCACCGGTAACGGTGAGGCCGTTGACAATCGAATTTGCATCTTCGCCGCTGTGGAAATAAAATCCCCGATGTGGCTGCAGCACACTACCCTGACAGTCGATTATCGTCGAGGCAACAATGTCAGGGTCGCTTGGGTTGATACTTCGAAGGGTAATCGCCTTACCCTTGAAATCTATGTCTCTATTGCCCGGGCCGGTATAGGTTCCGGGGATAACAATTATCACATCTGCGTTGTTGGCATCATTAATTGCCTGCTGAATGTTTCCATACTGGCCGCCGCTGGTAATGTTCCATATCGGCCAGGCCTCATCCGCACCTATATCTATAAATCGCCCCAGCTTTCTCGGCTCACCATCGTAATCAGTCAGAGCTCCAGCGGAAAAATTCGGGTCACCCGTGTCTATACACCCGCTGTCATAGTTCAAGTGATAATCATTGTTATCCGGATTAACAAACTGTGGCGAAATGCAGATGTTGCCGTTAATTCCTGTCTGGTCCGGTATGGCAGGCCCGCACGTCCCCAGGCCGTTGCCCCACATATTATTGTATCTTATAACAGGTGAGCTTCCGGTATGAACCCAGATTCCCCATCCTTGACCGTTAAATGTGATTATATTGTTCTCAATAACCGGGTTACAGCCGGTTTCACTATCTATGCCATGGCGGTAATTGTCTGTTATCGTATTGCAGGCAATTATAGGAGATGAACCTGCAATTCGCACTCCTGCACCCAGGAAGTTTTTGTAAATCAGATTACTACGAATAGTTGGGACGCTGTCCCAATACACTCCTATCCCCGCTCCGTTGCTCGATGTATTTTCAGTGATGGTGTTCCGTTCTACCAACGGTTTGGAAAAGTAATAAATATATACCCCTCCGCCGCCCAAAGGGCTCGCTATATTGTCTCGAATCAAGTTGCCTCTAACTGTTGGGCTTGAAATATATGTTATGTGAACGCCTGCTCCGAGTTCGGAATCATTGCTGATTATCTGATTATCTTCGATAAGGCCATTGCTCCACTGCCGCAAATGCAATCCGCCGCCATAATAATCTGCGTGGTTATCCTCTATAGAATTGCCGGTTATCAGAGCATCGCATCCCTGAAATGCAACAATAGCACCCCCATCGCCGTGGTCACCATTTGGGTAATTATTGTCAGGAGGTATAAAACCGTGCCCTACAATGGCGGAATTGTTGATGAAAGTATTTCCTGTAATGACCGGGCTGACGTGAATCGTAGGGTTGCTCGGGTCAAGAGGATTGACGGGGTCGCCATAGATATAAACTCCGCCGCCTTGACCTGCAATATTATTGATAAAAATGTTCTTGCTGATAGTTGGTGCCGACATATTGTAGCACACCGCCCCGCCGCCGCAGCGATTCCATCGCAAGCCCTTAAACTCCCACGATACCGAAAGCCACGAGCCGGTGCCGCCGGTTATCGTGAAGCCGCTCAGCACTGAGTCGTTATCTTCGCCGCTGTTGAAGATTACTACCGAGCCGAAGTTGCTGTCCGCCGGTGCATTGCCGTCAATAATCGTCCCGGCCACTACATTCGGGTCATTCGGGTCGATGGACTGAACGGTTATTGCTTTACCCATAAAATTGATGTTTTCCTGATATCTTCCAGGGCTGACGATAACCGCATCACCGTTGTTGGCATCGTTGATTGCTGATTGGATATTGGAGTACTCGCCGGGGACATTTAATATCCGTGCCAAGACCTGCGTTGTGCACAAAACGAAGGTCGCAGTAAGTAAAAACCACCCCTTTTTCATCAACCTGCCTCCACGAGCTTAGACTAAACCATTATATCAAAAAAAACTCAAAAAATCCAGTTTGTTTTGTCTTTTTAATAACAAAATACCAATCAAAAATCGCAAATCAGCCCTGGCAGACGAATCTGTTATAAGACGTTATTCGTAGATGCTTCGCGGTTATACCGTGTTCCCAAACAGAGCCGCGACCGTAAGGTAGCGGTAATTTGCTGAGCACACCCACTTTTATGACTCGTATAATGGGCAGATATTGAGGGAAAATCCTTAAAAATATCCTTGCGGTTTCCCTGCCAATATGATATTTGTTTTAGTCTGCGCAGCCTTTTGCAAGTTGCTCGCTGCGTCTTATCAACCGCCGAGTGGCGGCTGATACGGTCATTGTCGATGTACCCATAAGAAAGGAGAAACAGTTATGAGAGCAAAGTGGATGGCAGTTTTGACAATCGCCTTGATGTTTATCGGCTGTGGCGAACAGGGCAAACCGGTCAGCCCGGCTAAGCCGAAGGAAACGAAGATTCTCGGAAAGGATGCGTTCTCCCTCGAAGTGGAAGGTTTCAAACTGACCAGTGCAGAGGTGCAGAAACTCGAAGGTGCCAGCGGCGGAAAGGTCGTTATGCTCAAGGATGAATATGGTCGGGCCGAGAAAACAATCCAGTTGGGCAAAGGCAACTATGAGGTAACTGTCTATGCGTTGGGGGCCTCCTTCGATGAGGATGCCTTCTACCTGACAGTTGGTAATCTGGCGGAAGAGCGGATGTGGCCGGAAAACCCGGGTGAAATCCTGCCGACTAATGATGTTATTCATTTAACCCAGGAAGCCGATGGCCCCTGCAACATCGTGCTGCGCTTTGGTGAGCAGAACGTTCAACTTGACCGTGTCCAGTTCAAGCCCGTTCCGTAAGTACGGTAGCAGCAGAAAATCAGTTATAAATAGATGCATAGAAGGTTTACCCCTGCGGTGCCTTTTGCCTTGGTACCTGGGAAAAAGCTTGTGAACAACGAACATAGATCAGTTTTCTCCAGCCAAGCAGGGACGAAACAGGTCATCAGGCAGGGTAAAATCAAAAACTGCTGTCGAAAACAGGCCATATGTAGCACAAGCCAATCGAGCTTTTCCATTATCGAAAGAAGAATTCCGATTAGATGGAGCACAAGTCATCAAAAAAGGTGCAATGCGCAAACGCAAGCAATCTCCGTGCTTTGGCCATCATCCTTATCGCGTGCGGCTGCGGCTGGTTCGTAATGGAACTGGAGGTTCTGGGAGTAAGGGTGCTCGCCCCGTATTTTGGTAGCGCTGTGTACGTGGTAATGGGTAGCGTGATCGGGGTTTTCCTGCTCAGTCTTTCGGCTGGGTACATGCTCGGCGGATGGCTTTCCAGAAAAGCCAACAGTCAGCGGATGTTGGGAATCAACCTTATGGCGGCTGGTGCGTGGCTGTGCGCTATGCCATTTTTCGTAGAGTTTGTGTGCGATGGCATATTCAACGTTGGCTTAGACGAAAAGTGGGGCTCTCTTCTGGCTGCTCTCGTTCTGTTTGGCGCACCGACATTAATGCTTGGAACGGTTTCGCCAATCGCGGTGCGCTGGCTGACCACACAAGCAAGCGATTCCGGGCTTAATACAGGATTGGTGCTTGCCTTCTCCACCGTCGCCAGTTTCGCAGGATGCGTGGTAACCGCATTCTACCTTGTGCTTCTTTCTGTACAGCGCACGATTTGTGCCTCGGGGGTTGCCCTGGTAGCTCTGGGCGGAATGATTCTGTTGCAAGCGGCTGCGCAGGGTAGAAGGGGCACGAGCACCGAAGCCGAAGACAGAACAAATGGACAAATCCCACAAAGCCAGGATGGTTCTGGATAAGAAAAGGTATAATGACTCGGGGGTATCAGACAGACACTCCCCTGACGGGAGACTGACAATGAAAAACAGGATGTGCAAGGTTGTCCTGACTTTGGTGTTTTGCGTTGCGGCTTTTTGGCAGTCGTTGTTTGTTAGCGTGGCAGCCGCTCGTGGGTTAGGTCAACTGATTCACGATAAGAATTCGCTCTATCACCGCATATTCGTTTACAGACTTGGGTCTGTAGTAACTCTTCAATTTGGCAAGCAGCCTCCAGTGCAGATGCAGAGCCAGGTTAATCTGAATGATTTACGGCAGCATATGCTGGAATACACTATGTTGGCTTTCTGTGGGCTGCTCTACAAACCCCAGCCGCAAAAGATGCTTGTGCTGGGGCTGGGCGGCGGAGTAATCCCGCGAGAAATGCACCATTATTTCCCGGAGCTTGAGATTGATGTAGTGGAAATAGACCCCGAGATTCCGCCGACAGCAAAACAGTTTTTTGGCTTCTGCGAGGACGATAAGCTAAAGGTTCACATCGACGATGGCCGTATGTTTGTTAAAAAGCAGCTCCGCCTCAACCCCGTGCCGAAATACGACCTCATTATCTTGGATGCTTTTAACAGCGACTATATCCCATTTCACCTGATGACGAAGGAGTTCCTTGAGGAGGTAAAAGGTGTTCTCGCCGAGGACGGTGCGGTCATTGCGAATGTGTTTTACACCAACCGTCTTTATGATGCGGAGCTCAAGACCTTTTTAGCTGTCTTCGGGCAGTGCCAGGTCTTTCTTGGTGCTCATTCCGGCAATGCTATGCTGGTAGCGCCCGGGCCGACCGGCCCAACGCTCACCATCAGCGATGCTGTAGAGCGGGCGAAGATTCTGCAGAACAAGCACCCACTAACCTTCGATATGCTAACTGTTGCGAAGCGGTTACGACCTGACACACGTCCGGACCCGCACGCAAAAGTGCTCACTGACGACTGGGCGCCGGTGAACTGGCTCCGCAAGCAGCAAAAAAATACATCCCCATACAACGCTCCTTAGCCAAAAACGTGGTTTCTGGCTGATACAGCCAATCGCAAAAAATATAACAAAAAATCACATTTTACCCGCCTAAATACTTGACAAAACCTCAGCTTCTGGTTAGAAAGAGTTGGTATTACTGAGGATTATAGGACCTGCCCACCATATCTTCTCGTTGCGCAGGCATTTACAAAAAGTAGCTGGAAAATATGTCATTTTGAGCCTAAAACTTGGAACTAAAGCCAATCTCATTAGTCAAAAATGAAAGGAAGATGCTTATCAGGTAACCAGGATAAAGAATCGATAAACAAGGAGGATACAAGATGTTCAGACGAAGTAATAAGAAAAGGAATTCTAAATCCGGGCCGGTATCAAACAATGGACCTGATTCCCATAAATGGGAAAGCAAGATGGAAATAATACGCCTTATTTCAGGAAAGCCCGACTCGAAACTAAAAACACTTTCAGAGCCAACTTCTTAGCCCTCACAAACTAAATAATATTTAGTCAGCTTGACTTTTCCTTCCCACCATCACCGCACCCAGGCCGAAGGGGAAATTTATCTCGAAACAATCAAAAACGAAATCGGCTTTTGAAAATATCCCTTTTTTTGAAATTACAGACTTTTTACTACGCCAAATCAAGGGAAAACGGCATAAGCCCCTAATTTTTAGGACCTTATAGACATACTAACTCTTATGGAAAAGCTGAAATCAAGCGTCGATAACAATCAACACTCACGGCGGCTGGGACAGCAAGATTCGTAAAAGAACAGAACCCGATGGTTGACATTCGAAGTATATTTTGATATAATAATGTTATTAAAATTAGGGGACTATGTTTGTGTAACCAAACAATATAAGGCGTGCCCTTAAAACAATACGTTTTGGGTTGTTTTTAGTAACAAACCACGGAGGAGGATAGGCGATGAAAAGAAACATTTTGTTACTGCTCTTAATTTTAGGTATTTCTCTAAACGCCGGCGCCGCGGACCATAATACCCCAAAAGTTGTAATCATAACTATCTTTGGTAATATCGGTCTTGAGCTTTTTCCCGACCAGGCCCCCATAACTGTCGACAACTTCCTGCAATACGTAGATACCGGCTTCTTCAACGACATTATTTTTCATCGAGCTATCTATGGCTTTATGATACAAACCGGAAGCTTCGAACTCTCACCTACGCCTCCGCCATATCTGTTGAAGAAAACCGACGGCCTTCGAGACCCTATAATAAATGAAAGTTATAATGGTCTTCTTAATGAGCGAGGAACCGTCGCCATGGCTCTGCTGCCAGACGAACCCAATTCAGCAACCTCGGGTTTCTATATTAATCAGGTATACAATTCACATCTTGACGGCATACACTGTGTATTCGGCAAGGTGATAAGCGGAATGGAAGGTGTGGACTGGATTGCCAGCTTACCTACATATACTATTGACGACCTGACTGATGTCCCTCTTTATGAATATGAGGGCAAGCTTTATTGGGTATATATATTGGAAACGATTATGGCTCCGCCAGGGTATTGGTTGAGTTCGGATCTAAACAATAACGGCATCGTAGAAATGACGGACTTTGCAATTTTTGCAAACAACTGGATGGCCCAGGGCATTCAGGTGACGGGAGATATCAATGGACAAGAGGGACAGCCAGATGGAATCGTTGACTACTTCGACCTTGCAGTATTAGCAGACCAATGGCTTCAGACCACCGATTGGTATTAAACGATAAACTACACCGGTCTAAATAAAAGCACCCAATCAAATACCACACCTTGTTATGGGCTCGTGTATTCCTTCAGCAAAAACGTATTGCCAGCCAAGGCATAAAAAATTAAAATCTTTGGGATATAACGTTGCGAAAAGGATTTGACAATAGCCCACCTGTTTCTGTAAAATTTGTTTATGACTCAAAATAACTGTTTTGTTTTTGATACTTGTGATACGTAATAAGCAGTGTTAATCCGCCACTCTATATGGCGGATAAATCCGTGTAAACTTGTGCCCGCGAAAGCGGGTATCCGTGTCTAATAAAAACAGATAGTGTTAATCCGCCACTCTGTATGGCGGATAAATCTGTGTCAAAAACCAAAATCGTAAGTTATCGGAAAAGCATTTTGCGGGCGTAGCATAGTGGCAATGCGCTGGCTTCCCAAGCCAGACAGGAGGGTCCGATTCCCTTCGCCCGCTTTGTTATTACAAACACATCCTCCATAGCATCAGCGAATGTATAAGCGAAGAACCTCAATTGTCATTCCTGCGGAAGCAGGAATCCAAGATTTTCATTCATAATTCCTTATTCGATATTGGATATTCAATGCAAATCCATCATCAAGCATCAAGCACTGACTACTAATATCGTTTACCGATTTTAATGAATATTCTAATAAGATTTTTCAGCATTTTTTCTTGACAATAAGGTGACAAAGCCCTATAATAATTTTTATAGTAATAAACTGTGAGAAGCAGGAGATAGGCGGAGTACTATCCCCATTCTGATAGCTTTTATAGGTGCGCAACATGTGCGCCGTGAAAATAAAAATTTTTTTGAGAGGGTGAAAAAATGAAAACTAAAGCTATTTTATCAATTCTTGTATTTGGCCTGATGATTTTTTACCCTCAGGCCATTATCGCATCGCCGATGGGCACTGGCTTTACGTACCAGGGGCATCTCTACGATGCCAACCAAGTGGCGGATGGCCTGTATGACTTCCAGTTCAAGCTCTACGATGCGAACATCGCCGGCAACAAGTTGGGGCTGGACGTCAACGAGGCGGAAGTCGATGTCATTGATGGTTACTTTACAGTTGAGCTTGATTTCGGCAGTGTTTTCGACGGCAACGACCGCTGGCTGGAAACCGGCGTCCGGCCAGGGGAATTAAATGACCCCAACGTATATACGATTCTCAGCCCTCGGCAGGAGATTACGCCGACGCCTTATGCACTCTATGCTAAATCCGGCACACCAGGTCCACAGGGGCCACAGGGTGACACGGGGCCGATGGGGCCTGAAGGACCCCAAGGGTTGAAAGGGAACAAGCCAGCTCATCAATGGGGTGGGCCACTACTGAGATTTGAAAACCCTGAGGGAGGCTGGGGAGATTTCGTCAATTTGCTGGGTCCAAAAGGTGACACTGGGCAAATAGGTCCTCAAGGGCCGGCAGGCCCACAGGGTGAACAAGGTCCTATCGGTCCTCAAGGACCGTCTGGCCCTCAGGGAATTCAAGGTGAACAAGGACCAAAAGGTGATACTGGTGATATAGGCCCACAAGGGCCGGAAGGACCAATGGGTCCGCAGGGACCAAAAGGCGATACCGGTGATACTGGCCCAATAGCACCCCAAGGACCCAAAGGCGACCAGGGTAATACTGGCCCAATAGGGCCACAAGGTATTCAGGGTGACCAAGG
>CAZKYA010000008.1:0-23346 GCA_964556725.1 uncultured Pirellulales bacterium | reverse complement strand
TAAAAGCAAAGTTGCCGGCTCCGGTATTGTGTGGCCGGAATCGAGCGTCTCAAAAGTCGCTGGGTCTATTATTTCATAGAACTGTGAGCCCGGCTGGCCAGCGCCGAGCCAATCGAAGCTAACCGCAAATCCGCTAACCATCTCGCCGATACCAATACCCACACCCAAAGTCAGGGCATCATAGTATCCATCATCTCCCAATACCGGCTCCGGCTGAATAACAATCTCATCCCAATCGCCAGCCGGCGGGTCAGGCGTCTCGATAGATAAATTATCATAAAGGCCGTAATCAAACCAGATGGTAAATTCCTTAATTGCAGGCGTCAAGCTGATATTGGTTACGTTATAGCTATACTGCCACCTGCCTGAACCGAGGGCGGTTGTTTGGTATTGGACTTTCGTTGCCGGAAGTGCAAAAGCGGCGGCAGTAAAGAATAATCCCAATAAGCCCCCCGCAAGAACTTTCCTTTTCATCACATCCTCCTCTTTATCAAAAGCTGACTAACAGCTCTTTACGAACATTTAGAGCCGAAGTTAGACTGCAATCTCCGCGCATACCTCTTATAGCTCATATTTACGCTAAAAAGGGGAAACCTCCTTATCTCCGCAAAAATGCCATCCTGACATTGAGATTGTGCGTATTATACATTATGGGACGCAAAAATGCAAGAAAAATCTCTGACTTTTTAATATGCGTAGAGAAGTGGTTTTGCCCTAATTATTTTTGCTGTCCAGCCAGTCTGCATCAGCTAATTTGTAACCGATGATTTCATCAGGGCCGAAGAACAACTTTATTTCATCCTCAGCGGACTCAGGGCTATCTGACCCATGAACAAGGTTGTATCTTCCGGAACAGCTAAAATCACCACGGATAGTGCCCGGCTGGGCTTCGTAGCCGAAAGTAGCGCCTATCATTTTGCGTGCCATATCTATAACACCCTCCGCTTCCCAGACCGTTACAATTGCCGGTGCCGAAGTGGTATATTTGATTAGACCTTCATAAAATGGTTTACTGCGATGGATGGTATAGAGTTGGCGAGCCAGCTCTTTGTTGATATGCATAAATTTTGCGGCAACGAGCTTAAAACCCTTTTTCTCAAATCGACCGATTATTTCGCCAGCTAAATGCCTCTGGACTGCGTCCGGCTTGATAATAATTAAAGTGCGTTCTGCCATTGTCGTATTTTTCGGCCTGTGTTTCCTGCCTGCGCAATAATAACAATGTTATTTTTGCAAAAGCAATGAATACCGTTGACAAGATATATCACAATCCTTCAGGGACGATGTAAATCTCGACTCGTCTGTTTTGCGGATTGCCTTTATTGTTAGGCTCATTCGGCGCAATTGGCCGGAATTCACCAAAGCCACGTACGCTCAATCGTTTCGGGTCTATATTACTTCCTGCCATTACGTCCAGCACAGATATTGCTCTGTGGGCCGACAAGTACCAGTTGGTCGGATGTTTCTGGCGGGTATCTGGCTTTAGAATAGGAATATCATCGGTGTGGCCGGCTATTATAATATCAAATTTTTTGCCCTGTTCGGAATTCATAATTGCGCAAAGCGATTTAATAGCTTCGACCGCCTCAGATGCCACTCTGTCACTGCCCTTTTCAAAAAGCAAATCGCTCTTGAACTTCACTATCCCTCGGCTTGCATCGTAGGTAACCATTTCCTCCTTCTTGGCAAAATCCTCGAGCATAGTGCTAAGTTCGACCGGAAGCGCTGCTCCCCCATAAAGCAACTGATTCTGCATCGAAGCAATCAACTCATTCTTTTTAGCCAGGTCTTGTTCAAGTGCGGTAATTTTTTGTTGCAGGGACTCTTGTTCTATAGTGCCTTTGCCTTTAGCCGCATCAAGTTGCCTTTTTAACTGCTCGAGCTCCAGGGTGGCAGTCTGCACCTGGCTCCTGAGCTCTGCTATTTGCTTGCGTTGTGTATCGTTCTGGATTCTTAGGTTCTTTAGTTCCGAATTACAGCCATTTAGCAGAAAAAGACAAACACAAACAAGGAAAACCGCTGGAAGTTTGGTAGTTCGCATCGTTCAATCCTTTCCAAAAATAACTTATGATAGATTTTCTTCGACCGTCCTTAAAATATACAAGCTACTTATTTGTAAGCTATTACGGCCGGCTGACTATTTTGTTTTTCGGCCGTATTCACAAATAAAACCTATTTGTGTTTGTCCGTCAAGAATAAACTTGCAAAATCCAGAGCGATTGATAGCTCAAGATTGCCGCTTTTTCAACTTTGCTCAGGACTTGGTGCACAGAAATGACAATCATCGGTTAAGCCGCGAAAGAGCAATACTCTGAATCTCCTGCAAACTAAGGCACATAAGATTGGATAAGAGAAACCTGACGCTCGTTATATTTGTCCACACTTATAAAAAAACTTATACTGTAGCGGATGCAGTTTGCAGTCAAATTGGTGTTTTTTTCGGACGATTAAAAATGCCTTATATTGGGGGATTATACAATCCGGGGTCTTAGCTGCGAAGATAAGGGCAGCCGGAAGCGTTTTTTAGCTGATATTAGAGGTGTAGCTATCCTAATTCCCGGAGGTTTTAGTAAGGCCGGTTCAGGTTTTATTTCGCCTATCTGCGACATAACAGTGTTGCAGGTTGGATATATTTTCTGGTATGATGTCTTAAGAGGTTGGTGGGATATTTGGCATTGAATTTTTATTCTTAACTTTGCAGGGTCGTAAAAATGAATCGCAGGGAACCAGTTGCGGTCGTTGTAACTATTCCGGCCTTTAATGAAGCTCACACCGTCTCGCAGGTTATCCGCGATATACCAAAAGATATTGCCGGTGTGCGTATTATTGATGTTGTGGTAATAAATGATGGCAGCACCGATGACACTGCCAAGGTAGCGTCACAGGCGGGGGCAAGGGTTATCAGTTTCAGTCATAACAGAGGGCTGGGGGCTGTCTTCAGGGAGGCGCTCCACAGGGCTCTTGGGCTTGGTGCTGATATCATTGTCAATATCGATGGCGATGGCCAGTTTAACCCTCAAGATATCCCGAAACTAATCGAGCCGATTATCAAGGGACAAGCCGACATGGTTACTGCCAGCCGGTTTGCTGACCCTGATTTGATACCAAAGATGCCGTGGGTAAAGAAATGGGGCAATCAGGTAGGTGCCAATGTTTTGAACAAGCTGACCGGCCAAGAGCTGCATGATGTTTCGTGTGGGTTTCGAGCATACAGCCGTGACGCAGCTCTGCGGGCGACATTGCTGGGGGGGCATACGTACACACATGAGGTTATACTTGATTTGGCTTTTCGTGGCCTGCGGATTGTTGAGCTGCCGGTGAAGGTAAGAGGGGTTCGCAAAGTCGGTAAAAGCCGGCTGACGGCGAATCTATGGAAACACTGCTGGAGCAGTTTACTCATAATTCTGAGAGCATACAGGGATTACAGGCCGACACGTGTCTTTGGTGCAATCAGTATTGTATTTTTGCTGTTAGCGATGTCTTGTGGTATATTTGTAGGATGCCATTATCTGGCAACCGGCGCATTTTCACCATATATATTCGTAGCTTTTTTAGCTGGGGGTTTCGGTTTTGTCTCGCTTATCTGTTACATAACCGCCCTTTTGGCAGGGATGATAAATCGGCTGCGTATTTTGCAGGATGAGCAACTATTTTTATTACGTAAGCGGGAGTATGACACGAGGCAGGACTCTAATGAGGCATCCGGGTAAATCGATATTACCTGCGGTTAGTGGCAGCTGATATAAAAAAAGACAGCAATGAAGAGAAACAAACGTGAAGTTTCAGGCAAAGGTTTGGTTCAGAAACCAACGGTTTCAGAAGCTGACGCTGGTTTGGAATTGGAGCAGGGGTGGTTCAAAATAACCTGGCCTGAGTATCTTGCAGCCCCGGTCGTTGCCTTGCTTGCTGCTATATGGGCCTTTCCCTATCTTGGAACCTCTATAGAGTGGGACGACCTGTTTTATATGAACCTCTCACAGTATACAACGAAACAGGCGTGGGTGTTGAACCGCTATGGCCATATTTATCTGCAAAAGTTTTTCTTCTGGCTTGCCGGTGATGCTTTGACGGGGGCCAAAGTTTATTGGAGCTTTTTGTTTTTCTCCACGTGCGTTCTGGTTTATTGGTGCGCCAGGTTCCTTGCAGGTAGAGGAGGTTGGTTAATTGGTATATTGGCTGTGCTGTTATTAACCTCGCATGAGCTTTTTGTGTATTATGCTGGTTGCACATTTTCAGATTTCACAGTCATGTTTTTAGTTACTCTTGCGACTTTTATATACTTATATATTGGGATAAGAACTACAAGCCACAGGAATGTAGTTCTCATCATTCTTGGGTTCATATTTTTCTGGGCGACGAAATCGAAAGAAAGTGGCATCTGCCTGTTTGTGTTGCTCATTGGCATTTTAATGAGGCCTGAAGAAAGTGGTAGCAAAGGACGATTCTGGCGTGATGCAGGATGGATATGTGTCGGTGTGCTGGCAGGATTTGTAATATTGATGATTCTCGATATGGCATTTCTTAAAGACCCGATTTTTTCAATTCGTCCTTCGAATATAAAAGGACTTCTGGAGTTTAACTTCAGAGGTGTGTACCCGGGTGCTGACCGTAGTATGTCATGGTACACCTATATTTCAGGGAAGACCTTTTTTGCTTGTTTATTGCTGTATTTTCTTACGGGATGTGGTGCTTCAAGAAGGGAGTTCTCGACCCAGGAAAGAATAGCGTGGGTTTTACCTATTATATTGGTGATGTTCATCAGTTATGCAAGAGGGGCTTTTCACGTAATCTGGCGGTACTTTACGCCTGTAATTCCCGGGATGTGTATCTGGGCAGTGCAGTTTTTTAAGTTCGATACGGCGGGGCACTTGGTTTGGAAGAGTCTTAATCGGAGCATTCCGAGACAGGCGATAGCATTTGCACTGGTTCTGGCAGCTTTCATTATTGCTTGTTTTTCTATGTCATTTGTGGATGAGCTGGATGATTTTTTCAAACTTAAAGGGCCGGATATTTTCTACACGGCTGTCATACTTCCAATCTCGGTGACAATTTTGGTCATTGTCGGGGGGCTTTCAAAAAAGCGTGGGCTAATTGCGCTTTTTGTTTCCTTTGTTTGTTTCTTTTTTATCATTTGCTATTCATTGACGGCTAATCTGACATATTTGAAAAAGAAGGTTGTGGTTCAGAAGAGTGAATGGCGGTATGAACCCTATCGTATTTTTGCAGATGAGCTTCGGTTCGACAAGGATGTCAAAATATTGGTTTCGAAGGATATCCACAAGCGCTCCTGGATGCTGGGTCGCGAGGTAATGTCACACTGCTGGATGTTTAATGTTTTCTTCAACCAGAAATTTAATTATGACCAGTTCATTGATGGTAGTTGGGAGGATATACTCAAAGGTGACTATACCTATGCTTTTCTGACCTGGAAGGATTGGGAAGGTATTCGTAAAGAGCACGATGTTGAGCATTTGTTAAGAGACTACATTCTTAAGACGGATAGGGAGACACAAATACTTTTGTTTAAAAGGCGATGAACCGCATTGGTTCTGAAAAAATGGATATGTTGGAGTTTTGAATACAGTCGCATGACCGAAGGGAATTAGGTATGATTCACTTCTTCTTGGAGGAGATGAATAAACCAGATGAGAAGATAGAAGCCGCCGATTTCAACTAAAAATGATATAGGCCCCAGGAAGTGCAGTTATGACAGAAGTAAGAAATTGCTTTCTAAAGTTTGATTATGATCAATTCAACCAGGAAAATCTTTTTAAGATAGTTTCAAAATTTGGTAATCCAAAAAAGCTAAGAATTCTTTATATCTCTACATATATCCCAAACTATACCAGAACTGAGACTTTCTTGGAACTAATAAAAAAAAGTGAAATAACAGTTACTAAAATACTCGTTGGTAACTCGAAGTTAAAATGCCTTAGGGCAATTTATAATTTAATAAAATATCGAAAAACGTATGATTTGGTATTTGTGGCTTTTAGAGGACATGAAATCTTACCTTTCATTAAACTATTTACCAGGAAACCAATAATATTTGATTTCTTTGTGTCTGTATATGACACTTTGTGCCTTGATAGGCAAATCTTCAAACCAGAATCGCTTATTGGAAAATTCTTAAAATGGTACGACAAGTTTTTATGCAGAATATCCAATATCGTTTTAGTCGATACTGAGACGCATAAAAATTATTTCGAAAAAGAATTTAGAGCCAACAACGTAGATTATATCTATGTCGGTTGTAACAAAGATTTATTTAAACCTATGGAAGTTGAAAAAGATAGGTATAAATTCCTTGTTCTTTGGTATGGTTATGCTAATCCCCTCCAAGGCGCTGATGTTATCTTAAGGTCTGCTAAATTGCTGGAAAACAGGGGGATATTTTTTAGATTAGTGGGTCCCGTTAGGGACAAATACCCTCAATTAATAATGGATTTACAACCCAAAAATGTAGAATTTGTTGATTTTATTTCTTATGAAAAACTACCTGTCGAGATAAATAAATCTGATGTATGTTTAGGGGGTCATTTTTCAGACAGAGGTAAGGCTACAAGAGTAATTGCGGGTAAAACCTTTCAATTTATCGCCTGTGGGAAACCGACAATAGTTGGGGACAATCCGGCAAATAGGGAATTATTCGAAGATAACCAGTTAGTTAAATTTGTTAAGATGAATGACCCCCATGACTTAGCGAACAAAATTTTGGAGGTAAAAGGAAGGTGAGAAACAAGGGCTGGGTTCCTTATCCCAGGTATATCTTTAGAAAAGAAATCGCATTATCTCTGATAAAGAAATATGTGCCGAGAGGGTCAAGGTTTCTCGAAGTAGGATGTGCTGCCGGTGATATTGGAATAACCCTCTCTAAAAAAGGGTATAACGGACTGATGATTGATTTCTCAGTCGAAGCAGCCAATGAAGCAGTCAGAAATCTTGAAAAGGAAAATATTAAAAATGTTCAATTTGAGAAAAAGGATTTTTTTGAAATCAAAGACAAAGAAAAATTTGACTTGATAACCATGTTTGAGGTTTTGGAACATATAGAAGAAGATGAGGAAGCTCTGAAAAAAGTAAATGACCTTTTAAATGAAAAGGGGATGTTTTTATTTTCTGTTCCTGCTAAAGCAAAGTTATGGGGAGCAAGTGACATTATTGCAGGACATATTAAAAGGTACGAGAAAGAAGAACTGATTAATTTACTAAATCAATCGGGATTTGGAGTTACAAAAATTTTTTCTTACGGATTCCCCTGGTTAAACATAGCTAAATATGTTAGAGATAAAATGGCTGACAGGGCGTTAAAGAGGGGTGAAGGAAGTAATAAGACTTCATTGACCAAAAAAAGTGGTTTGAATATAGCTGCTATTAGCTTACCCTCATTGGAGGTATTTTTTAAAAAGTGCTTTTTGTTTTTTCCAATGAAAATAAGCAATTTGTTCAACAATATGGACTTATCTGAGGGATATCTTTGTTTGGCTAAAAAAAGGAGTAATAGATAGAGGGGTTGTTGAAAAGCCCACCCATTTTGATATAATTATGAATAAAGCAGCGACGAGATGAAAACGCAGAGATTAAGTTGTGGCAGGTGAACCAAACCGTTGGAATGAAGATTTGTTTGTTGCCTGTTGTTATCTGAGGGTAATTTCAGACAATAGTCTCGTCGAGCACGTGGAAGTCAGAATTTCGTATCCAAATCCCACGGTTTATAAAAGAGGGATAGTGAGAATTGTTGCGTGGTGAAAAATCTCCTTCGTCTTGGTTGTAAACGTTTTTGATGGAGATGGGCTGATAATAACTGATGTGAGGGAGAGTGCAATAAAATAACGGTCATAAGGTATTACTTTTTTATATGCTTATTTATTTTGAGAGGGCTTAAATAATTTAGGTAGGGATATCAATTATGTGTAATGTAGATTGTATTAAATGGGGAGCAAAAAATATAACTGAGCAGGAAATTAAGGGGAAAAGGGTAATTGAAGTTGGGTCCTATGATGTAAATGGTAGTCTTAGGTATATTTTTGAATTGCTCAAGCCTGCAGAATATATTGGGATAGATATAGTGGAGGGCCCCGGTGTCGATATGATTTGTTCAGCTGATAATTTGGTACAGAAATTTGGGCAGGAAAGTTTTGACGTAGTAATATCTACCTGCGCCCTTGAGCATATAAAAAATTGGAAAGAAGCTGTTTCTAATATCAAAAGAATCTGTAAACCAAACGGAATTATTTTAATCATTGTACCGTCTGATTGGCCTTTTCATGAATATCCCTATGATTTCTGGAGGTATAAAAAAGAGGATATAATAAACATTTTTTCCGATTGTGATATTTTGATTTTAGAGGAAGATTCTACTGCCACATCGTTGGTTTATCTCAACGGTAAAAAAACGCTTGTTTATGCAAAAGTTAGAAAACCGGGTAAATTTATTGAGAAAGACTTATCAAAGTATCAGTTATATTCTGTAATTACTAATAAAAGGACAAAAGAAATATACGATAAAGATTTTCAAAATTTTTATTTCAGAAGTTTAGTTTTTAAAAACAAAATTAGTAATGCCTTATTAAGAATAGCCGGAATCGGAACTTCAAAAAAATAGCTGCTTCTGGCGCTTTGGGGTTGCGATAATGCTACCTTACCTCACTTTTGGCCCAGTTATATAACAGCCGATAAAAGATGATGAGAATTATATTGTTTAGTTTTTTTGTTAAATCGTAAGCAGTAATGAATAGCATAAGTAAATGGCTTAGAAATATTCTGGGCTTGGTGATCCTTGCTTTTTTGCTTTGGTATCTGGCCAAGCACTGGGAACAGCTAAAAGCACTATTTAGATTAAGTCCAGAGCAGATTTTTGTGATGTATTGCCTGTGGTTCTTGATTGCTTTAAGCAGCGCGCGCGGGGTCCAGTGTTTGCTAAATGCCCTGAAAACCAAGACCGCTTTTTGGGACATGGTAAAACTGCATCACGCAACTTTGTTGCTTAACTACGTCCCGATGAAATTTGGCACTGTCTTTCGAGCGAATTATCTAAAACGTCACTATCGACTCGCTTATGCACATTTTGCAACCTTTATTCTGTATGCCACGTTTTTAATGACCGCAATAGCAGCAATCATAGGCCTGACTGTTTTGTTAGCCATTTATGGCCTGAGCAGATATGAAAATAAAATTTTGGCCATCGTTTTCACGATAACAATCATAAGCTCATTGTTTTTTTTGTTTGTACCATTGCCTGTCCCCACAGGACAGGGAAGGTTAAGTGCCACGCTAAGGAATTTCCTTTCCGGCAGAAGTCAAATATCGAAAGAATGGAAAACGATTTTGACTGTTGCATCGCTTTTAGGTGTAAATTTTTTGCTTGAAGCTGGGCGTCTTTGGATTATTTATAGTAGTATGGGTAAGAATATCCACATGGGAGGATATCTTATGCTCGGTGCTCTGGGTTTTGTCGTTTTATTCATCGGGCTGACTCCCGGTTCACTGGGAATTAGAGAGCTTGTACTTGGTTTTGGTGCTGTAGTTGTTGGAATGCCGTTGGAAGTGGGAGTTCTTGCTGCGATGATAGACAGGGCAATAATAATCAGTTATGTATTCACTGCAGGCAGCATCTGTACAGTATGGCTTTGGCATAAATCCCCCGCGGATTTTAAGGAACAACAGAGAAACTCCCCGCAATGACAGGGCAACCACAATAGTGGTTTCTATTTTGTGATTTGGTGTCTCTGCTTTCACAGAAGTAAACTTGTTCTCGCGATGAGGAGGTGATGCCCCAGTTCATCAGGAACCAGGACCTTTGCTGCTCAAGTCGAAAATAAGATAAGGCAGCATAGGAGCTTGGTCCGGTCCGCCAGGGTCAGGGGGAATATAAGTCATCTTGTATCGCTGTTGCAATTCGTTGCTCAGTTTGGTCAGATAAGCTGTCGTGTCCCTATCATAGAACGTCCTCGGCATCAAGTAGTAAGGAAATCTGCCTGTCTGGGCATACTTTTGAACCTCGGGAAACGTGGTGGCCTGGACGACCTCACGGTCCAGATACCAGGCGATTTCCGGGCGATAATGCGACCCTTTTGCCTTGTGTTGTTGGACTTTTAGACTCTCGAAGCTCAACAGCATCTTGTCCGGCGGGATGTGCTCGTTTAACATCGTAAAAAGTTTGACCTTTTCAGGTGAGAAGTGAGTGATGCTGTAATAATAGTTCAGCCCTTTTGCGCAGCTAATGGTAATAATGAGAATGAGGGATACCGTAGCTATTTTTGCGAACAATGGGCGAATCCTCGTTAAGATATCGGCCAGAAGCATAATTCCCAGGGCGGCCGCGACAGCAACAGGCAGCATAAGGGGACGTTCCCAGGTCTGGTGCTTCCAAAGACAACCTTTTAATAAAAACAACTGAAATATAGCCGGCATTATGAAGAACCAGAAATGAGGGAATCGTCTCACTGCTTCTGCCGGAGTTTTCTTTTTAGTATCTGCCATAAACACGAATAATTGGCCAAATGTCAAATACGCTATTGCTATTATCAAAACCGGCAGAGAGAAATTTGTAACGGCATGTTCCCAGAGTTGAGCAAACCATTTGCCCCAATCGTGTTTTGCCATTTCACCCGAGCCGGCTCGCCACTTATAAAGCTCAAGTATTCTTTGGAAATCCCAGCTATGCCCCAATGCCATAATCGCAAAATTCAAAATCAAACTGGACAAAGGAGCAATGACTAATATTGCCAGTATGGTTATCTCCGGGAATTGCCGGCGGCGAATGCACCTGAAAACGTAGTGCACGCCAATAGCCATTGCGAAGAAGAGACCTTCCCAGGTCATTTGCAAGCCCAAAAACAGCCCGGCTGTCAACCCCCATTTGTGTATCGCCTTGGGCTCAGGCCCATCTTGTAGTTCTCTTATCAGAACTAGGTAACACCAGATAGCCCAAAAAGTTAATGGGTAAAACCATATATTAACACCAAAGTAGCCGATAAGTGGAAATAGACAGAAGAAAAGACCGGCCAGTAGTGCAGTCTTTTCATCCAACAATCCCCGCAGGAGCTTAAGGAAAAGTAATAATGTCACCACTGTTGCTATCAGGTTTTCTACTCGAAGGGCCCACCTGTTGATACCAAAAGCGGCCATAAAAGCTGCATTGAGCAGGCCGGGAAGTTGTGGATGGTCAAGATACCGAGACGGATTTTGGGTCGGCGGGTCACCGACAGCCCAGGTGTAAAGGCCCTTTGTGTATCCAAAGCCATACTTCAGTTGAACTCTGGTCAGCCATGGTCCGTGTGCGTCGCCCCAGCTGTGCAGGCCTGTGAAGTGCCGGTTAATGTCTCGTGCCATTATCGATACAAGCAAAATACAGAGCAAGCCGCCAAAAACCCAAAAATAGCCGTTAATGCTATTCTTTTTCATAGGGTTTAGGTTTTTCATATCAATATCCTTTGACTAATTATTCCCTGGGCTTTTACAGTCCCACCCGTCAGGGCGTAGGCCCTGCCGTAGTCCCGAAACGAGATGCCAATTTGCCGCCCCGGCGAATAAAAATTCGGAAGAGAAAACGCTGCTTATCGGGGAAGCGCATAAGGCCTCGGTCAGGGTTTCCAGGCAGTGGCCTATACCATTTTTCTGCCCATGTTACCACCGGATGGTCGTGTGGTACCTGAGCGTAGAGCATATTGATAACGAGTATCTCTGGTTTTTTGCGTTCGAGGTCCTCAAGAGCCCGTGCTGTGTGCTCTTTGGCCAATGGATTGTCCACCATGTCGGTGGACCATATAACTCCGGTTGGCGGACGACGTTTAGACCAGAAATACATTTCCGGCGTGATGCCCAGAACGTAGAACGTTTCGTCCGGCTCGAGCAGTTTATTAACCTCGATTGCGACCTGCTTGGAGAAGATATATTGTGGGCCCTGCTTATTTGCCGACCATTGGTCGGCGGAGATTTTATATTGCGGCAGGACAAACAAAAGCAGAATAATCAGACCTGCCGCACCGACTACAATACAAGCCAGTGTCCAGCTGGGTTTACCTCTGGGGCCGAGCGTGGTCAGGGCCCAGCCGGTGCCCACTACAAGAGGGCCGAGCCAGAGCTGATAATAGTGCCCGTAGAATCTGCCGGGAAGGGCCACAGCGAAAGGTGCCGCGAGAGCAAATCCGAGTAGCAGTAACCAGTAACGTCGGGAACCTTTCCAGAGTCCGAGTATTATCCCTGCAGCGGTAAAAATGACGAGCACCGGTGTGCTTTTCATGTATCGAGAGAACAATTTTTCGTAACTGAATCCTTTGCAGATGTTTTCGAATATGTTGGTGCCTCTGCTTTTTGCATACCATCTGCCATATTTGAAAATCGTATCATAGAAGATGGTGAAACGGTCGGTGGCGGCAAAATATGCGAATACCGCACCCCATACTGCTGCACCAGCTGCTGCGATAAGACAAATTTGGAAAAACGCCATCTTCCTGTTACTGCTGCTGCGTATGTTAACCAGCAGATAAAAGCAGCTAAGGAAAGCAGCAAAAGTGATTGCGACAGGTTTATAGAGGGTAGCAATAGCAAAAAGTCCGCCGATGACCAGCCAGCGCCATATCTGTAATTTCTTAGTATTTGCTCGCACGATAAGTGCAAAAGCCCAAACCAGACAGGCATTCATACCCACTTCCGTATTTGGCTGATTGGCCCAAAGCCAAAGGTCGCTGCAAATAAAGGTCCAGAAAGCCGCAGCCCAAAGGCCGCCGGGGACGCCTCCGTGCGCCGAACCGGCCCAGTATGCGCCCAACAGTGTTATAATTGCTGCCACCACACCGACAAAATAAATTGAGCCGGGGCCGTAACCGACCAGGGCGTCTGCAACCGCGTAGGTAACAAAGATAGCAGGTGGTTTGCTGTCCCAAAGGTCGCAATATAGCTTGCGTCCCTGAAGTATTTCGTGGCCAATCACTGCGTGGTTTCCGATATCCCTTTCGACCGGTTCCTCATATGTGTGCAGACGCATAATTGCTATGAACGAGGATAGTATTACAAGAACTAACAGAGGCAAATAACGCCTTTTGGTCGCAGGAGTGGACACATACTCGCTTTTTGGCGAACGCAATGGCTTTCGTCTTTTCATAAAGCTCTCAACCGAGTCCCGTGACTGTTTGGACTGTTGCGATACACTGCTGTCACCACTGTCGTCAACGGATATTATTTCGCATTCGTGCAATTCCAATTTATAGTATAGTAATGGCTAAAATATCGATTGTAAAGCCATATATGAGCAGCTAAAATCGCCTCTGAATATTAAAGCACATATTTGTTGAGTGTAACCAGATAAAAAATAACTCTTATCGTTGGTATAGCGAATCTGGTGTGATATACGGATGCATAGCTGTTGGCAATAGATTGCAAAGCAATGATGAGGCAAAAAAGTCCAACTCGGATACACAGGCGTCGTTGTTAAACCTTAATTGCCGGATGAATAAACGGGCCGGCCTTGTTATTCTGTGTGCAAATCAATATCCCAATTGGCAACGAATTTTTTATTGACGTTTGAGTCAAAATCCCTTGCAAAATATGCCCCTTTTGTTAAACTGTGAATCTTTAATAAGTCGAAAACTTATAGCATAATTTAGTTTGGAGATGAGAATATGAAACGCAATTACCTGATTTTGACCGTTCTTGCTGTCTGTTCTATTCTGTTTTTGCAAGCTGGCTGTCAGGAGCAGGCTGGGCCAGCAGAAAAACCTAAGACAGCATTGACAGCACCCAAGCCGGCAGCTGCTCCTTCAGAAAAAGCCGAAATTATACCTGAGGCCAATCAACCGACGCCCAAAATTACGTTTGAAAAAGTGGTTTACGATTTTGGTGAAATCGAGCCGGGAACAAAAAAAGTCGGTGAGTTTGAATTTACAAACACCGGAGATGGCTTGTTGAAAATCACGAAAGTTGAGGTGTGCTGTGGATGCACCGCTACGTTGAGCAAGGAAGAATATGCGCCGGGCGAAAGCGGGGTGTTGAAAGTCGAATGCACTGCGAGCCAACGGCCTGGAACAATGAGGCGACAGATATATGTGAACAGCAACGATAAAGCAAACCCGAGAGTTGCGCTGACCATAGAGGCGGAGATCGTGACGAAAATTAGTTACCAACCGAAGACTCTAAATCTTTCGCTAAGGGATGAGAATGCCGGCTGTCCGGAAATTACTCTTACAAGTCTTGATAACAAGCCGTTTTCAATAAAGGCGTTCAAATCAACTGGCGATTGTATTACTGCCGATGTGAATTCTCTGGAGGTAGCGACGAAATTTGTTATTAGCCCTAAGGTCAGCACGGAAAAACTGCAAAAAAATTTGAACGGGTTTGTCGAAATTAGCCTGACTCATCCCGCAGCCGATAAGATTACCATCACCTATAGTGCGCTGCCGGAATTTAAGACTAACCCACCGGTGATTATCATTTTCAAGGTTGAGCCGCAAAAGCCGGTAAAAAGGGAAATCTGGATACTCAACAACTATAATGAGGATTTTGAGATTGAGTCGACTTCGTCTAAAAATGATATTATAAAGGTTTTGAGTCAGGAAAAAATTAGCAGTGGTTATCATCTTGAGGTGGAAATAACACCTCCGGCTGCCGAAAGTAAACAAAGAATTTTCACAGATGTTTTTTCCATTAATATCAAGGGTGGTAAGAAATTGGAAATTACATGTCGTGGGTTTTATGATAGTGGTCTAAGTTCCTCATCCCGTTGATTTGTGACCTGCAGATGCTTTTATGCGTAGATAGTAGGTAAGTAAATGTGTTCGTTCATTTATTTACTCACGAATACGGGGGCGCGAACAACAGAATACGAAAGATGATGCGATTAATCAGTTATATTTGTGTGTTGATAGTGGTAACTTTGTGCGCACTAACTCTGTCAGCAAAGCTACCCGTAGGGTTGGACAACAAAAACGATATGCTTACTGTTTTTCTCACCGGCTATGAGCTTGGGGCGTTGAAACCCTGCGGATGCAGCGGCGGACAACTTGGGGGACTCGACAGACGCTCGGCAGTCTTTGACAGTGTGCCCAGACAAAAAAGATTAATTATCGATACAGGGATGTTCGTCGAAACTGACAGTGAGCAGGACCTGATTAAGTTCAATATAATAATCCAGGCGCTTGGCATGCTCGATTATGATTTAGTCAATCTAACAGAGAAGGACATCGAAATTGGCAAAAACCTTGGGCTGTTGGGCAGTATCGGCTCGGTTTTTAATATTATAAGTTCCTACCAAGCGGCTAATGTGAATATGCCGGCAAAATTTACAAAGAGGTTCTGCTTGGAAAAAGAGATTGTAACTGTGACCATTGCTGCTTTAGATGCAAAATCAGAGCCAATAGAGCGAGTCGGTCGACTTTTTCCTTTTGATACTCGGTCTGACCTGCTATCGGTAGATATCCTGATTCTCAACACTTGCGATACCGTCGCTATTGATAAAATTACGAAAATGGGAATTGTTGATTGTCTTGTTATTCCCTCTACCTCGGATGAACCGGATGTAATCAGCGGTCTCCCATTGTGCGGAAACGCCGACCCGAATACAAGACCTTTGATTTTCTCGGTTGGCCGCTTTGGTAGATACATAGCCAGGTTACAAATAGGAACTGTCAAGGGCAAGTTGAATTTTAGCTTTTCTGCTATACCGGTAACCGAAAATCTACCACAGGAAAAATCTCTCGTCGAATTGTATAAGGTATATCAACAGCTCGTCAAAGAGGCGGGCCTCTTGGACAAGTATCCACAGTTTATTTTGCCGGACGGCCTGGAATATGCCGGCTCAGAATCCTGTAAACCCTGTCACGAATACGAATATGAGGTATGGAGCCAGGAACCCCATTCGCACGCTTATGCAACGCTTGAAAAAGTTGGCTCACAGTTCGACCCGGAGTGTGTTGTTTGCCATGTCGTTGGAATGAAATATGAAAGTGGCTTTATTTCAGAGGCGGAAACCAGCCATCTGAAAAACGTAGGATGCGAAAATTGTCATGGTCCCGGCTCGGAACATAATGTAACTTTGGGAAAAGCAAAAACTACTGAGCCAAAATCGACCTGTCTTGATTGTCATACGCCCGAGACCAGCGGTGAATATGCAGGAAACGAGCAGTTCTATCTGGAAAAAATAATTCATTGGATGGAACCAAATCTGCCCACCGATGTCAAATAAAATAGCGAACAGCACTTGGTGACCTGCGTATGCTCTTATGTGTAAAAAGGTACCGCTGTTCGGTAGTTTGGGCACAAAATCTCCAGGCACCAGCGACAAGATACGAATATGATAAAGACATTGCGAATAACAAGTATTGTAGCGGCTATTTTAGCAGCTATCTTTCTAATTTCTCTTGTGCTTTTTGGCACTGGCAGCAATGAGCAGGTCGAGCAGTTCCTTAATTCTGAAAGTGTGGTGGAAAAGTTCAGTAAATCCGAGAGAAGTGAGGTAAAAAGGGGCAGCAGCCAGACTTCGCTGCTTGTAACGCAAGCAAAGGAATTTGCAAAATATCTGAACCCACCCCCGGCGCCACAACCGCCAGGCCCTCCGGTAGTTCATGAGCCGAGCGTTCAACCACCCAGACCAGAGGTATCTTCGGCCAAATTTACGCTCGTTGGGACCAGTTATTATGCATCACAGCCGGAGAGGTCGCTGGCGTTTATTAACGAACCTGGCAAGGGCCTGCGCTGGGTTAAACAATCCAGTGAGGTGGGTCATTTAATCATTGAGCAGGTAAAGGATGGTCTTGTGGTTGTTCGCGATGGCCAGAGGACTTTTGAGCTTTCCGTGCCCGAAAGTCCGCAAAGAAGTCTTATTGAAGGCGCATCACCTGTTTCCTCGGCGGTAGTGGGCCAAGCTGCTCCTGAATCCGTCGCTGCAATAAGCGAGGCCACACCGCCAAGTGCTGAAGAAATCTTGGTGATGGAGGAAGTCCTGAAGTCTTTGCAGGCAAGTGCTGAATCCAGCGACACTGACCCGAAAGAGATAGAAAAAATTATGTCTGACCTTGAGTCTATGCGTATAAGTGCTGGCGAAGCAAAGAGACTGAAGGATCTGCCTAAAGAATTAACAGACGCTCAGCAGTCCACAGTCATAGGGACTCCTAACGGAGGACGCCTTACGGCGGACCCGAATCAGACCAGAAGCCGGAAAGTTGAAAAGCCGGCAAGGCCTCAAAAGCCCACCCCTCCGATGGTGAGATAGTCCCTCACCGGGACGTCACATATCGGTGTTCTTTTGGTACGGCACAATACAGACAGCGCATAGCGTTTGACGCTTATGGTATGGTTTTTTCTAAGCACCCTATGTTATATGCTTTTTTGCCTCAAATTGGGGAACTTTTGGCTCCTTTCTATGTCTGATTAAATAGCTGATGGTGGACAATAGCCAGTGTTTGTGGATTTAGTCGGAATTTAAGTAATCCACAGGATTCCTTACGGAAGGACTTTTAACAAAAGGGCTTACGCTAAAATTTACGGTCAGGAGGTCCGGTAAATACGAATGCTGTGTTGCTCCAGTCCTGATAGGTGCATTATCCGGGGCTGCATATTATTGAATGTGAGCCGAAGTTCAGTAGGTGCGGGATTCGAAAATTCAATTGTGGGGTCGCAAGACTGTGGAGTAATTTATGATGGCAAAACGACGACTTTTACTACTCTGCGAAGCAGCGCTTCGCTGCGAAGTACGAGCTTGCAGTGAGCTGGGAAGGGTGGTTTTTTTTGTCATAACTTTCTTGCTATACAGCAGTTATCTTTTTGCTGCGGAGCAAGAGCCACTGCAATACAGGATTTTTTCGTTAACTTACATATCGGCGGAACAGGGTAAAAAGTTATTGTCAGAAGCCAAGATTGGCACTGTTTCGAGTTTTCCCGGCTCGGATGCACTTTTAATTACAGCACGAGCTAATGAGCTAACCAAAGCAGTGGCTATCTTAGAGCTTGTTGATACCAAGGAGCAATTTGCTGTAAAAGCGATTTTACCCGCTGGTGGGATTGAAAAACTGCCTTCTAACAGGCAGATTGCGGAGGCAGTCGGGAATATATCGATTGGCACCTTCTCTAATCCACCGATTGGAGCTGCCCATGCCAGAGCAATTGTTGATGTTCACAATGATGCTGTAGTCGTCGTTGCGCCGCAGAATCTGCTTGCGAGGATTGTCTCTGCTATTGAGCAGAAACCCATTTTGTATGAAGTTCGTGAAACCAGAGCCGAGCAGCCACCGAAGATAGAGATGCCAGCTCTACCTCCGGCTGGGCCAAATGAACCTGCAATAGAGCAGGTATTGGCTGGGCCGGAACAACCAGGGGTCTTCGAGCCGGCTGTCACTACCCGGCGATATGAGCCGGAACCAATCCCTGGCGGAGAGGAAACCCTTAAGTTAACTTTGCCGCAGACGGTTACAATAATCGACTTGTTGGGTTTGGTGGGTAAACATTTGCAACTGGACTTTATGTACGACCCGACCCAAATCAAAGGCGATGTTACACTTATGATTAACGGCGAGTTTAGAGGGCCTATGAAGGTAAAGGACCTGTATCCACTGCTTGAATCCGTGCTGAAATTCAAAGGGTTTGTAATGAGCCGCGGCCCGGGCAATCTTGTAAAGATAGTTCCTGCAGCAGAGGCATTAGACATTGACCCTGCCTTGCTAAAGGTTGATAAGGGCAAGGTAGAGCATGGGGATGTTATCGTCAGCCGTGTCTTTCAATTACGATATATAGATACCACCAGTGCACAGAATTTTCTGGCAGCTATGAAGCTCGCCACAACCGTTACGCCAGTTGCAGAAACAGGGACCCTCATTGTAACCGACTACGCCTATCGTATGCCACGCATAGAAGAACTTTTGGATATAGTTGACAAGCCGGGCGAGCCGAAACAATTTCGGTTCAGGCAGTTAAAATACACGATGGCAAAGACCCTTGCTCCAAGAGTCAAAGCACTTGCCGAAGAGCTCGGGACAGTATCAGTCACTATTACTGAACCGACGCCGACGCCGACACCGGCACAACCTCGAGCAAGAGGGAGAGTTCCAGCCAGACCCGTTACACCGACTCCAACGCCGACTCCCACGCCAACCAAGCCCACTGTGTATCTTGACACCGACGAGAGAACAAACCGTATCCTGATGATAGGTCTTGAAGAGCAATTAAATGTTGTCGATGAGTTGATAGATATTCTTGATGTGGAACAACAGGACCTACGAACTCTAAAGTTATACAAAATAGAGAATATAGATGCTGAGGAAGCAAGGAAAAAGCTACAAGAACTTGGTATAATTAGCACTGGTGGCAAAGCAGCCACCCCTTCGAGAATTACTGCCCCCCCGCCATCCGAAACACCCGCCGCCCCCGCCACTCCCAGAAATCCATCGCCGACGACCCGTCAAAGCAGTGAAACAACAGAAGGCCTCGCGGAAGAGCCGCAAGTGGTTATAATTGAGATGACTAATTCGCTTCTGGTTAATGCGACTGCTGAACAGCACGCACAGATAAAGCAGATTTTGACCTACGTGGACAGCAAGACCGAAGCTGAGGAAATACCCTATAAAGTTTATCCTCTCGAAAACCAAAATCCCGAAGATTTAGCAGCAATCCTGAACCAGCTTCTTCAGGAAACCGTCAAAGATAAAGAAGGCAAGATTCAACAGGTCATAAAAAAGACCGAAGAAGAAATCACAATAATTTCTGACGAAAACACTTTTTCGATACTCGTTTATGCCAGCAAGAAAAATCAGGAATGGATAGGTAATTTAATAAAACAATTGGATAAGAGAAGACCGCAGGTGCTGTTGGATGCGATGCTCGTTGAAATTAGCGAGTCCGATGCCTTCGACTACGATTTGAATTTGGTCTCAAAATTCCCGAAATTGGAACCAGGCGATACAATGGACAAACTCACCGCCTTACTTGCCCCAACAGGCACGGGGTTCCCCTCTAAACAAATACTCGAGGCGACTTCTATTCTGGGAGATGCATCACCTGGTAAAGGCTTTTACGCCGACCGTCATATTCAGGCACTATTGTCGCTGATGCAGAAAAAGGGTTACGGCCGAGTTCTTGCCAGGCCGAAGATACTCGTTAATGACAATGAGAAGGGCCATATTGATACAACAAGCACCATATATGTAGCCAGAAGTGCCTCGACAGTCGTTACTACTGGCGGGGAAACTCCAATAAGTACAAGCTACACTTTCGACCAATTTCCGTCTGGCATCATGCTTGATATAACGCCCCATATAAGTGAAGGTGAACTGCTTCGTCTTGAGATAAAAATGACACGTTCAAGCCAAGCACCCCCGTCTGGAACCGCGGCGGATCTACCGCCAGGCACTAAGACCGAAAACAATGTTGAGACGGTAGTTACGGTACCTGATGACAGCACAATAATTCTTGGTGGCATAACAACGTTAGACCAGAGCAAGACTAACTGGAAAGTGCCGCTACTTGGCGACATCCCAATTGCGGGCGGACTTTTTAGAAGGATAGGGGACAGCAGCTCGCAGAAGAAGCTGTATGTATTTGTTAAGGCGAATATCTTAAGGCCGGATGAAACGGTTGCAGGGTTGCCGGATTTGCAGAGAATATCAGACAGGAACCGGGCTGCGGTAGAGGACTTTGAGGAAAGATTCCAGGAACATCAGGACTGGCCAGGCATAAAGCCCAAACCGATGGACCCTTTGAAAGTCCTTGGATCCGAATAAAAAATAACAAAAAGTCGATAGTAGTTGATAAAATAACGATGGCGGTGATGAAAGGTTAGATACCAGCTATTAAATTATGAAAGAGTTGTTGATACAAACTGCTAAGCGGACGGGGTTAGTTGACCCTGAACAGTTAGCTAAATTCCTCGAAGAAAACAACAGCAAGGAGCGGCTTGATGAAACTCTGCTCAACTGCCCTTACTTCACGGAAGAGGCGGTTTTGAAGCTCTTTGCCGAGGCGCTCGGATGGGAATTTCTGCCGGAAATACCCGCAAAGGCAGTGCCTCCTGAATTCATAAAAGCTGTTCCAGCCACCTATGCTCAGCACCATTATCTTATCGGGATAAGGCCGGAAGGCGATGACAGTGAACTGACGGTGGTCCTATCAAAGCCGTTGGATGCAAATGCTCTGGATAACGTCTCGAAGATGATGGGCCTACCCGTAAAAGTGGCAATATCTACACGCGCCGCTATTACCGCTGTAATAGATATTGCATACGAACAAAGGACGACAGTCATCGAGGAGGTGGCTGAAGAGCTTGATGCTGCCAACAATAAGCAGAGTCTCGACCAGCTAATTGACGAAGTGGCTACCTCAGATGACCTGCTTGATGTGGTAAATCGCCCGCCGGTTATCAGATTGGTCAATGATATTCTTTTTCGCGCCTTGCAGTTAAGGGCCAGTGACATTCATGTTCACCCTTACGAGACAAAGATTCAGATTCGGTATCGCATTGACGGCATTTTATATGATGTTTTAAGTTTGAACAGGAACGTTCTGCCGCTGGTCATTTCCCGTATTAAGGTTATGGCGGGAATGGACATTGCCGAGCGTCGGCTTCCACAGGATGGCAGGTGCAGCGTCCGGATTGGCCAGCGCGAGATAGATTTGCGTATCAGTACCGTGCCGACAAGCTACGGCGAACGCAGCGTCCTGCGGCTGCTCGACAAAAGTACCGGCCTATTCAAATTGAACGAGCTGGGCCTGTGGGAAGAGGATTTGAAAAAATTCGATTCACTTTTAAATAAGTCTCACGGGGTAATTTTCGTAACAGGGCCAACAGGCAGTGGCAAAAGCACCACTCTTTACGCCTGCCTTAACAGAATTAATTCAGCCGAGAAAAATGTTATTACCATAGAAGACCCAATCGAATATCAGCTCGAAGGCATCAGCCAGATTCAGGTTGCCAGTAAAAAAGGGATGACTTTTGCCACATCTCTTCGCCACGTGTTGCGTCAGGACCCGGATGTTATAATGGTCGGCGAAGTTCGGGATATTGAGACGGCCCGCATGGCGATACAATCTTCGCTTACAGGTCATTTGGTTTTCAGCACGCTGCATACCAACGACTCGGCTGGTGCGGTGAGCCGGCTTTTGGATTTGGGTGTTGAGCCGTATCTGGTGAGTTCGTCCCTGATTGCTATAATAGCTCAGCGACTGGTGCGAAAGGTATGCCCGGATTGCAGAAAGTCTGTTGAACCTACACCTCACGAATTGAGAGAGCTCGGCGTGGGATTATCCGGCTTGGCTGATAACGGCGGCGAGTTCTTTGTCGGCCAGGGCTGTGAAAAATGTTTTCAGACCGGCTATCGCGGCAGAACTGGCATTTATGAAGTGATGTTGATTAACGAAGAAATCCAGAACCTCATATACAAAAGGGAAACTGCGGGGGCAATAAAGAAGGTTGCTCTGGATGCGGGGATGCAGACTCTCCGAATGGACTGCGCTAGGAAAGTCCTTGCCGGTATAACAACTATCTCCGAAGTTTTGAGAATAACACAAACAGACATAATGTAATATTTATAATTTACTATTGACTATTTTCAATTGCTTCAAACTATCGAGCAACTTGTTCAGTCGGTTGTAAGGAAACATTAAAAAAATAGTCAATACTAAATAGAAAATAGTAAATTAAAATGCCAAGATATCATTACACAGCAATAGCAGCAGACGGAAAAAAGGTTAGAGGTGCTATTACTGCTGAGAGCCCCTATGCTGCACGAAAGCAACTGAGGGTGCGAAGTATCCACCCTTCTTCAATTACAGAGGTCGGCAGCAGAGCCGGAAGTAAAGCCGCATTGTTCTCGATTTTCGCCAGGGGCGGCAAGAGCCAATTAATCGATTTTACCAAGCAAATGGCTACGCTGCTTAATTCAGGGATTAAACTGACTGAGGCACTCTCAGTTCTTACTTTGCAAACATCCGATGTGCGATTCAAAAATGCCATCACCGACATTCGTGACCGCGTTGTTACCGGCGAGTCTTTTACCGATGCCTTGACGGATTACAGCGATTATTTTGATGTCATTTATGTGAGTATGGTCCGCGTAGGTGAAGTTACCGGTACATTGGGACAAAGTCTCTCGACCATCGCTAATTTTATGGAAAAACGCCAGCGAGTCGAATCAAAGGTAATGACGGCGATGATATATCCGATTGTTCTAATTTTCTTTTGCCTCGCAGCGATTATTGTTTTGACAACCGTGGTTATCCCGAAAATAGGTGAGCAGATTGCAAGGACCGGACAGGAATTGCCCTGGATTACTAAGCAATTGATGAACGTTGGCTTTGTGCTGACCAGCTGGTGGCTGCTGGTGGTTATTGCAGTGGTGGCTGCCGTTGTCTTGGGTCTTAAACGTT
>CAZKYA010000007.1:0-23483 GCA_964556725.1 uncultured Pirellulales bacterium | reverse complement strand
AATGAGCCCCGTTACACAGAACGCCGCAAAGCAAACTTTTACTTAAATCCGGATAATCATCCGGGTTGATGGGCTTGTCGTTGAGAAGAAACTCTCCCTTGGGTTCGTATCCGACGCCGGTTACCTTGAATAGCTCACCGCCGGCAAAAATTATCTGAACAGTCATTTCATTTTTGGTTAGAGTGCCGGTTTTATCCGAGCATATAACGGTTGCGCAGCCGAGCGTTTCGACAGAAGGGAGTTTTCTTATAAGCGCATGTCGCCTGACCATTCTTTTAACGCCGAAAGCCAGAGCGATGGTAACGACCGCTGGGAGCCCTTCAGGTATGGCGGCAACGGCCAGGCTCACGGCTGTAAGAAATACATCGATAATCTTTCCGCCCCGCAGCCATTCCAGCAAAAATACTGTCGCTACCAGAACAAAGCACAGATATACAATCCATTTGCCGAACTGTTCCAGTTTTTTCTGCAAAGGTGTGGTCTCTCGTTTAATTTCCTGAACCATCTCTGCAATCTTGCCAAGTTCGGTCTCCATTCCGGTTTCAACTACGAGGGCTTTTGCTTTTCCGGAGGAGACCGATGTTCCCGTATAGACAATGTTTGCTCTGTCAGCCAGAGGGACTTGCTTTTCCTCCAGCGCAAATGTGGTTTTTGCAACTGGGGTGGATTCTCCGGTAAGACTTGCTTCTTGGACAGTGAAGTTGGAGGTGAGCCAGAGGAGCCGGCTGTCAGCGGGAATATTATCGCCGGCCTCCAATTCAATGACATCTCCGGGAACCAAGTCTAAAGAAGGGATAATATTGTGTTGACCATCGCGGATGACTTTAGAGGTCGGGCTGGATAGTTTTCGCAAGGCAGCAAGGGATTTTTCGGCTCGGTATTCCTGGATAAAGCCCAGGATGGCATTTAAAATTACAATTGCGATTATGGCCAGCGCATCAGGCCATTCTTTCAAAAGACCCGAGACCAATGCCGCAGCAATAAGCACCCAGATAATAAAATCCTGGAACTGCTCGAGGAAAATGCTTAGAGGCGATGGGCCTTTTTTCTCTTTTAATTGATTAGGCCCGTATTTTTGTAATCTGGTCGCAGCCTCATCAGAGGTAAGTCCGTAAGATGAATTGCTATCGAGGGAGCCGACCGTTTCTTCGATATCTAACTGCCACCAGGTCTTCATTGGTCCTTCCTTTATTTGAGCACGCTGGTACATTTCAGCAGATAAATATAACAACTTTTTGCGATAAAAGGAATAACCTTCCGGCATATCCTTAAATGAATTTAGCTTCGATTGTGCACGCGGGTTGATTTTAATTACATAAGCTGATATATTCGATTTTTGTAGATGGTCAAAGTTTCAGCTTTATAGTTATAAGGAGATAGCTATGAAAGAAAAAGTTAGCTTTGCGAAAGTAACAGTAGCGGCAATTACTTGTATTGCCGTAGGGGCATTGTTGTGCTCTCGCAGTCAGGGGCACTGCGATACGCTGGATGGGCCAGTGGTGTCAACTGCGAAAGTCGCGCTGGAAAAAGGCGACGTAACAGCGGTTCTAAAATGGGTGCAAAAAAAAGATGAGGGTGAAATACGAAAAGCATTCGAGAATACTCTCGCTGTTCGTAAACTCAGTCCACAAGCAAAAGAACTTGCGGATATGTATTTCTTCGAGACGCTCGTTCGAATCCATCGGGCAGGAGAGGGGGCAGGTTACACAGGCCTGAAACCTGCTAGCAGCGTGGAACTTCCAATAGCAGCAGCGGATAAGGCGCTGGAAAGCGGGTCAGTTGATGTTTTGGTTAAAGAGATAACGGATGTAGTTTCTGCTGGCATACGCGAGCGTTTTAACCACGCAGTGGAAGCGAAAAAGCACATGGATGAAAGCGTTGAAGCCGGGCGAGAATATGTAAAGGCTTACGTCGAATTTGTGCATTACGTAGAAGCACTGCATAAGGTTGCTGCAGGGCAGTTGCTTGGCTACGAAGGGACTGAAAAGGCGAAATCAGAGGGACACCATACGCATTAGTTTTTAAAATATGAAGAACCTTTTTATTAAAACCTTCGGATGTCAAATGAATAAGCTGGATACGGCGCTGGTGAGTTCTGCGCTGGCAGAGGCGGGATTTAGTATAACCGACAGTGTTAAAGAAGCTGATATCGTTTTGATAAATACCTGCTCTGTTCGCGAGCATGCGGAGCAAAAAGTCCTTTCGCATCTCGGACATCTAAAACACATTAAAGCAAATCGGCCTGATATGGTGGTCGGCGTAATCGGCTGTATGGCCCAGCGGCTCGGTGACAAACTGCTTGAAGACAAAACAGTCGATATAGTTTGCGGCCCGGCACAGATACCACAAATAACCGAGCTTGTAAAACGAACCCTGCAGGAAAAGAAAAAATGTGTGGCGGTGACAAAAAAGATACGTGAAAAGGTAACTGAAGAGCAATGCTATGCGCTTGAGCGATTTGAATCTGCTTATGGCACCTCGGCCTTCGGCCGAGAAATTCGAAATTTTGGTGTGGGGCAGGTGTTTGTGCGTGTTATGCATGGCTGTGATAATTTCTGTTCGTATTGCGTTGTCCCTTATGTGCGTGGGCCGGAGATTTCCCGACCGCCAGAAGCAATAATCGAGCAGATAAAAAAATTGGCTGATGCAGGAGTTAAACAGGTTACTTTGCTTGGGCAGAGGGTAAATGCATATAAATACAAAAGCGGCGAAAAAACATACTGTCTGGCTGATTTACTCGAGCTGTCAAGTGAGGTTGAAGGTATTGAATGGATAAGATTTGTTACCAGTTACCCGACTGAAGAGTTTTTCGATGAGATTCTTTGTGCTATGGCTGATTTGCCGAAGGTGTGCAATTACCTGCATTTGCCGGCTCAGAGCGGCTCGGATAAAATCCTTCGTGCAATGAATAGGCACTATACCGTCAGAAAGTATTTGGAGCTTCTCGATAAGGCGAAAGCTTGCGTGCCGGATATTGCGATTTCAGGTGATTTTATAGTTGGCTTTCCGGGCGAAACCGAAGAAGATTTTAGAGATACTGTGGAACTGGTTAAAAAAGCAAGGTACAAAAATTGTTTCATTTTCAAATACTCGTCTCGGCCAGGCACAACAGCTGACAAGAGATTGGAAGATAATGTTCCTGTGGAAATAAAGAAAAGACGAAATACAGAGCTGCTCTCCGTGCAGGAAAAAATAAGCGATGAACTGAGCCGGGACTTTCTGGGTAGAGAAGTAAAAGTCCTGGTAGAAGGTTTGAGTAAAAAGCCGCATCTTAACTTATATGGAAGTGGAGATAAGCCGCAATTGGTCGGCAGAACTGCAACAGATTACATCGTGGTCTTTAATGGCCCTGAATTCTTAGCAGGTCAATTTGCAAAAGTAAGAATAACAAAGACCTCGCCTTTAACACTCTTCGGCGAACTAAGCTTGACAAATTCACTATAAGCAGGATATTTACTCATCAGGAATGCTGTAGGGGTGGCATCGAATATCAGCGTAAGCAAATCCTGTTTTCACTCGCTCTTTCTGTTCGGCAATCCAGTGGCATCTGCGATGATTAGGCAGCGAATTTGCCGAATATCGAGCTCAGGTGCTCTGATTATTGCCACGCCTTTATCATATTGCCAGTCGTTGATTATACCTACGGCTAAGTCTATACCTTTTGCATCTCTCAATCCGACTAATCTGCCTGTAAGATTTTCGCGGGTTAAACGTCGGCCTGACTGGATTGATACATCACTTAAGCTGATGTTGTAAAGGCGAGAATCTCGAAAATATTCATTGAATTGATTTTGTCGATACCTTTTTCTTTCCTCCGGCGATTTTATCCGTATTTGCGGTGGAGATTTAATCAGCTCAATCGCAGAATCAAAAGACCTCAGGCCGGTGATGATGTGGTTCAGCTCATCATTTCGCTGCACCGCCAGAATCAATTTCGGCTTTAATATTTGCTGCACAGTCCACCACAAAGCACTGGCTGCCGAGCCGTAAACAAGGCCGGGAGTGTCAATTATGATAAGCTCGGCGAGTTTCGATACCTGCTGAACACATTGAGTAATGGCGGCAGTTAACTGCAACAGGTGACCGACCGGTGTTATGTTGCCAACAAAGCTTATGCCGTTGGCAGTGAGCTTTGAGAAATCGAATTCCGGCTTGTTGATGAGTGCCCAGCCGACCGTTGTAGGCGGGCCGATATGAGACTGGCCGATATCTGCATCGACAATACCGACCAGCTGACTCGAGACTGATTGCTTTGTAAGGGCTGCTGCGAGGGTGGTTTTACCGGTATCGGATGCGCCGAGAATCAGGCAAATTCCCTTTTTAATCAGGTCTTTGCTTAGAAGTTGTTGAGCAGTTTTGTCGGCCCAATGCAGTGACATTGAAGGTTATACCTGAAATTATTTTCGGCAATAGCCTACCGAGACCATATATACAGGTTCAAGATTTTCCGGCAGAGTTAGAACTTCGCTGACAGAAGAGTCGTCGAAGGCACCGACAGCCACGGAGCCAAGGCCTAAAGATTCGGCCTGCAGGTGAACGTTCTGTGCGGCGTGGCCGGCCTCCATATAGACATAACGGATACCTCGCTTGCCATAGTGGTTTGTTGTTCTGCTAAATTCGGCGGCGAAGACAAGTGTCACAGGGGCGTCCTCAATAAATCCCTGTCCCCAGGCGGCGGTGGCGAGTTCTGTCCGCAGGTCCTGGCCGGACATTTTTTCAAGTGCGTGTCTGTCAGGCAAATAGTGGAAGAAGCCATCACCGGTTACGATGAAAAGCTCCAGAGGATAGGTTGCTCCTGCTGAGGGTGTGGTGCGATACCTGGCACCGGTGTCTTGTCCCTGTGCTGCCCAGGACAACTGGCCGATTTGCTCAAGCGTGAGCGGCTGTGGTAGAAATTTCCGTTGGGAACGCCGAACAGCAATAGCCTTTTCCAGCGATATTGAACTTTCCTGATTTGGTTTTGGAAGATTTATTATCTCACCCATTTTTAATTCTCAGTTCTATTGGTTTATATTTCTATTTTTTATATTATAAGTTTTTTTAAGGAAAGAAAGGATTTGTGAAATCTCATCTACAACCTTATCATGATTTTGAGTCGTTAAATTAAATAGTAGCGTGTCTGGATAATTTTTAATCTCAGAAATAAGACCTTTGCCTTTCTTTGCTACGGTTGCTAATACGGATTTGCGAGAAGAAAATAACAAACGGATTGCATTGACGAATTTTTCGGAAAAGCATTCCATTTTGCCAATCTCGTCAATGACAAATAAATCAGCGTTGTTATTTTCACTGTCTAAAATTGGCACAACGGATTTCTCAAAGCCGGCGACATCTACTCTATATTTGCCGACTTTGTAGGGAGATTTGGTGTTCACGTGGGCGAGAATGCCGGTATCGCCATCAAGGCGGGTCCAGCTAAAACCTTTTCGAATATTTTCTTTGCGAATCTCCTGAGTGTAAAAACCAGCTATCTTTTTGGGGTCAAGATTGGCTATGATTTTCATTACAACGGTTGTTTTCCCACAACCCGGCAGGCCTGTCAGCAAAATTTTGGCAGATTTGGACGACATAGTTATAAAAGTAAATTCGAATATCGAAACTCGAAATTCTAAACAAATCCGAAGTTCAAATGTCCAAATTTTCAAAACTTTTTGTTTTGATTATTTGAATTTTAGTCATTAGATTTTATTTCGGATTTCGAATTTCGTGCTTCGGATTTTGTATTTTTAATTTATGGTCTTTTATTCTTGACCCAGCTTATTATTTTGGCTGGTGAAAAAGTATTGAGTATATCGTTTTTTGTTGCCCAGCCGCGTGCGGCAGTTGCTATGCCGTAGCTCATCAAACCAAGGTCGCCGATTCTGTGAGCATCGGTTCCGATGGCCAGCATAACTTTCTGCTCGATTGCCATTTTGCAGTGCGTATCTTTGAGGTCTAATCGCCAGGGATTTGCGTTTACCTCCAGAGCGGTGTGTGTCTGGGCGGCGTGTTTTATTACGGCGGCCATATCGATGTCCATTGGTTCTCGCTGGCCGATGAGCCGACCCGTCGGATGGGCGATGCAGTTAACATAGGGATTGTCCATAGCTTTCAGTGTGCGGTTGGTTACCTTTTCGCGTGGGCTGGCCAGACCTGAATGTATCGCAGCTATTACAAAGTCAAGCTCAGCAAGTAATTTATTATCAAAATCCAGAGAGCCGTCTGCGAGGATGTCAACCTCTGTTCCGGCGAGGATGGTTACGGCTTTTAGTTTTTCATTTAGTTTGCGGATTTGTTTGATTTGGTCAGCTAATTGTTTACTTGACAAACCATTTGCTATTGCCGATGACTTTGAGTGGTCTGTGATGCAGATATATTTATAACCCATATCTTTTGCGGCTTCGGCAAGTTCGGATATAGTGGCATTGCCATCGGATGCGTTTGTATGGACGTGGAAGTCGCATTTAATATCTTCAAAATCAATCAATTCCGGCAGGGCGTGTGTCTTTGCCGCCTCAACCTCGCCGCGGTCTTCACGCAGCAGGGGATTGATGAAATCCAGGCCAAGCTTTTGATAGATTTCTTCTTCAACAGGGCCCGCAACTATTTTATCTTTTTTGAATAATCCATATTCGTTTAGTTTTAACTTGGATTTTATGGCGATTTCTCTTAAGCGGACATTGTGCTGCTTTGAGCCGGTGAAGTATTGAGCAGCAGCCCCGAAACTTTCCCTCGGCACGACTCGCACATCAACGTGAACCGGTGTTGTTTCGACTTGGATAATCGCAGAGCCCTTTGTTGGCCCTGCTGCAAGGGCCTCCTGAACGAATCCTGCAGTGGTAAAAGCATCTATTATTTTTTTGCCCTTTTTGGCTGCGACAAGGATGTCAACGTCACCAATGGTTTCCGCCCGGCGGCGTAGTGACCCTGCCGGCTGGATTTTCTCGACGCCAGCTTGCTCCTGAAGAAAGCTGCTGACTATATCCGCTGCATTCAATGCCTGGTCGAGTCGAATTCTGCCGGTTGATTTTTCCAGAAATTCAATACCCTTTGCGATAGCTGCTGCCTTTTTATCGCCGAAACCGGGTAGTTTTGCCAGAGAGCCGGATGCAATCGCCTTTTTCAGTTCGGCAATGGTTTTAACATTTAGATTTTCATAGATTGTCTTTACGCCTTTGGGTCCTAAGCTGGGTATGGTGAGCAGCTCTAATAAAGTTGATGGAATCTTAGTAAGCAATTGCTGGTGTGCGGTTATTTTGCCGGATTTTACAAACTCTTCAATCTTGGCAATGCTTGATTTTCCGACGCCGGGTATTTTTGCTAACTCACCGCTTGCCAGCATCATCTCAACGTCGGTTGGCATATCGCCGATGATTCTGCCTACTCTGCGGTAGGTATTGATGCGGAATATATCCTCGCCGAGGATTTCCATAATATTCGCCATCTGGTCAAATAGCTCACTTAATACCGCATTTTTCATAGAAATAATTATATCTATGCGGCAGTAAAATCAAAATGATATTTTTATTTGATAGTCGATGCTCGATACTGGATTCCGCCTTCGGCGGATAAATCCGACGCATATCATCTAACAAATAGAACATTTCCAAAATTTTGCATTATATATCCACAGGATACCTTACGGCATCAGATGAGCATTATTTTCACTTTACCCAAGTAATGGAAAATTTGTTATAATCATACTTGAAGTCGATAGTTTTGAGCTTTAATTTTTGAGTTTTTCGATGATGGTTCAGTGCGAATTATGTCCGAAGAGATGTTTGATTGAACCGGGCCAGAGCGGCGACTGCCGGGTAAGAATCAATATTGACGGCGTTCTGCGGACGGTGGTTTATGGCTATCCCTGCTCAATGCACGATGACCCTGTGGAGAAAAAGCCGCTCTTTCATTTCCTGCCGGCAAGCCGAATCCTTTCTATCGCAACGGCTGGCTGTAATCTTCACTGTCTGTTTTGCCAGAACTGGGAAATATCACAGGCCAATCCCGAAGATACGCCGGCATATTTTTGCCCGCCTGAGAAACTTGTTCAAATCGCAAAAGAAAATAATTTTGCTTCAATCGCCTATACTTATACCGAACCAATTATTTATTATGAATACACATACGATTGTTCTCAGCTGGCTAAACAGGCCAATATCCGCAATGTTCTTGTTACAGCAGGTTATATAAATGAAGAGCCGTGGGAAAAACTGTTAGAAGTTGTTGATGCAGCTAACATTGATTTGAAGGGAATAACGGATGAGTTTTATCAGAAAGTTTGCTCAGCAACCTTAAAGCCGGTGCAGGATGCCCTGGTCATAGCCAAGGCAAGCGGCATATTGGTTGAAGTTACGAACCTGATTGTTCCGACGCTGAATGATAAACCGGAGGGAATTCGCCAGCTTTGCCGCTGGGTAAAAGTGAATCTTGGCGGGGAGACACCGCTACATTTTTCGGGCTTTTTTCCTCATTATAAGATGCAGCATTTGCCGCCGACCTCGCTGAGGACATTGGAAATGGCTCGTGACATTGCAATAGAAGAAGGGCTTGACTTTGTTTATATCGGAAACGTTCAAAGCGAACATGGTGAGAATACGTATTGTCCGGGCTGCAAGAAATTACTCATTGAACGTGTTCGCTATATAATTAAGCAGAATCGACTCAAGGATGGCTGCTGCCCGGATTGTGGCAAAGAGATTTACGGAGTCTGGAAATGACACGCAGAAAATTTATTCAGAGAATATTATGTGCAGGTTCAGCTGTTATCGTTGGCCTTTGCTGGCTGGCAAAGAAAGCAGCGCCGCGAAAATTTGTGCGAGCAGCTCGTCTTAAAAAATACCCGGGTTCAGTAAGAACTTTACCGAATACTTATAACCAAAGCGAATGGAGTGGTTAATATGGCAAAAAAATTAATAAAACGATACGGGGAAAAAATTCTACTTGGTTTTGTGATTGTATTGTTATGTATTTTCTCCATATTTTTATGGAAGGCGCGTATCCGAAAAGCTCCTGCCCCAACTGAAGAAGTGGCGAAGCCCAAAAAAGAAGAGGCCGTTGAGCGCGCTAAAGTTGTTCTGCGTTCACAACTTGCCGATAGAGGCTGGTACTCAGTTGATGCTAATGCGCTTAATAAGCAAATCGAGGATTTTTACAAAAAAGCTGATGTCAAACCGATTGAAGATGTGATTGCATTGATTTTGCCGCACGCAGGATATCGCTTCTCCGGCCAGACAGCGGCTTATGCACTCAAGACCACCGACAAAACATACAAACGAATCGTGGTTATTGGTCCAAGCCATTATCTGAATATGGAGGAGATATTAAGTGTTCCAAGGGTAACGCATTACGAAACGCTTCTTGGGCAGATTCCGCTGGATGTGGAGTTTATAAACAAGCTTCTTAAGTTCCCTATGTTTCAAAATGTCCCGCATGCACACCAATTGGAACACAGTGTCCAGATAGAATTGCCTTTGCTGCAATATAAATATAAAGATTTTAAGCTTGTGCCGATTGTGGCCGGCAGTTGTTCGTCGGAGACAATTAGTAAGGCAAGTGACATCCTGAAGGGTTTGATTGACCAGGAGACTCTTGTTATCGCAAGTTCTGATTTTACCCATTATGGTCCGAACTATGGATATGTGCCTTTTAAGGAAAATATACCTGAGCAGTTAAAAAAGCTCGATATGGGGGCGTATGACTGTATAGCAAAGTTGGACAGTAAGGCGTTTTTGGAATACAAAAGCCAGACCGGTGCAACAATATGCGGTTATGTTCCAATTGCTATATTACTTTCTATGGTGGAAAAGACAACCAAGGCGGATTTGGTAAAGTATGCAACCTCTGGCCAGTTGACGGGTGATTTCACCAGTTCCGTTAGTTATCTTGCCGTAGTTTTTTCCGGCAAGTGGGGTGACTGCCTTGAAGTTGAGCCGGAAGCGAATTACCCCGAGTTGACCGATGAAGATAAAAGGCAGCTTTTAACTCTGGCACGCAAGACAATAGTTTATGCACTGCAGAATTTACGTGTCCCACAGGAATCTGAGCTGGACGTTCCTATCAGCGAGGCGATGAAAAGTCCACGTGCGGCATTTGTGACACTGGAGAAGAACCATCAGCTTAGGGGCTGCATAGGCGACATCTTTCCACATAGGCCTTTGTATAAATCGGTTATTAGCAACGCCATTAACGCTGCTTTTGGCGATAGGCGATTTAATCCATTGAGTGACACGGAGGTCAATGATATTACAATTGAGATTTCGGCGTTGACAGTGCCTGAACCGATTGATTCTTCGAATGAGATTAGAATTGGTATAGATGGTGTGGTGTTAAATAAGGACGGCCAATCTGCAGTGTTTCTGCCTCAGGTTGCACCGGAGCAGGGCTGGGATGTTAATCAAATGCTCACACATTTGTCACTAAAAGCTGGATTGCCCGACGACGCCTGGAAAGAAGGTGCAAGCCTTTTTGTTTTTCAGGCTGATGTTTTTGGTGAAGAGAAATGAGATTTGCAAGGGGCTTTCTGATATTTAGCTACGGCCTGTTTACTATCGCAGCCCAGGCCCTTTTATTTCGTGAGTTTATCACCACCTTTGAGGGCAACGATATAAGTGTCGGAATCTTCTTCGGCTGCTGGTTTCTGTGGGTTGGCCTGGGGGCAATACTCGTTTATCGAGCCAATAACTTTGCGGAGAAACTGCTTAATAATATAGAGTTTTTATTCTTATGTTATATTCCTGCCTTTATTGTTCAATTGGTATTGATTATCCAGGCCCGTGAGCTTGCCGGCATTGAGTATTATCAGCTTTTATCCGTACGGGCTATTATCCTGTTGTCAATTTTGCTAAATGCGCCGGTCAGTTTTATCACGGGGATGCTCTTTCCGGTTGCCTGCCGGTGGTTTCAAAAGGGCCAGGAGCTTGCTGTATCGCGAGTATATATTCTTGAGGCAGCGGGTAGTTTCGTCGGTGGATTGGGTGTTACTATCCTTCTTGGTTTTGGCGTAAGCTCAGCGACGATTTTCTTTGTTCTTGCTTTTATTATTACTTTTTCTTTCTTTTGTGTGCGACTTGCCAAGTTGAAGAGGTGGGTGTGGGCTTTTGTGCCGCTAAGTATTTTGATTTGTTTATTTGCTGGTGTTGATAAGTACCTGTCACAGCAGTTACGAGTTATAAAATGGACCAAGCTGCTTCCCAAAGAAGCCCTGATAGGTTCTTTCCAAACGGCTCAAGCAGAATATCTCTATGGGGTCTATCAGGAGCAATGGGTGGCTATTCGCCAGGGCAGCACTTGCGAGACATTGCCGGACCGCGAATCAGCAGGGCTAATTGCTGCCATTGGTCTCTGTCAGAATCCTGATGCCAAAAGGATTCTGGTCATCGGCTCAGGATTGGGTCTGTGTTATGAATTTCTGCGCCTGCCGCAAGTCGAAACGGTAACCTGGGCACATTGCGACGACGAATATGTGCAAAGGGTTGAGAAGTTTATACCTGCTGAGCTTAAAATCGACGATAAGCGTCTGTGTCGGTTGACCGGTGATGTTCGCTCGCTGCTTTCCGAAAAGAAACAATATTACGATATAGCAATTCTCAATTTGCCTGACGCAACCAGCTCTGTTCTGAACCGCTTTTTTACACTTGAATTCTATCGCCAGGTTAAAGAAGCTCTGAGACCTAACGGCCTGTTGCAAGTTCGCATAGCGGGGGGGGCCAATATTATGGGCACCGAGCTAATTAATCTTGGTGCTTCGGCAAAATTGACGCTTCAAAAAGTTCCGTTCTCGCAACTTGTTCTGACTCCCGGTGAGGATACGTGGTTTATTGTTTCTGATGGTGAAAAGCTTACCGAAGACCCTGCTGTTTGCCGTGACCGTTTTGCGGCGGTAAAAGGTGCGAGCCGTATTTGCCCGCCGGATGCTTTGTTTTCCGTTTATCTGCCCAATCGCGCTGCTGCTGCATTAGAGAGCTATTCACGTGCGGATTTACCTGAGAGTTTATTGGTAAATCGTGATTTTAGACCATTGGCACATCTGTATAGTTTATTGCTTGCGGCCAAGCAATCCGGAGCACCGGTTACCCGGCTTATTAAGAATCTGGCTGTGGCGGGTGCATTGGTATTTGTTATTCCTGTTTTGGTTTTAATAGCTTTACGAGTTATCTACGTTTTGAGAACCACCCCGCAGGGCAGCACTTCGAGTTTTGATAGTGCGTTTTTGGTTTTCTCGGCCGGCTGGATTGGGATTGGTGTTGTAATTGTGCTGATGTATCTTTATCAAACCCGCTTTGGCTCACTTTATCTGTACATCGGGATTATTTCATCTCTGTTTATGGTGGGCTTGACTGTTGGTGCGATTTTAATTTCGTCGCTGATAAATCGAGCATTGAGGTCTGAGACTTTATTATTCACAGTAGTATTCATACACACATTAATCCTTGCTGTGATTGTTTTTTGGCCGGGTGAGCAGTGGACGCATCTGATTTTTGCGGTTGCATTTGTTCTGTGTGGTTTGTGTACCGGCTGTTATTTTCCATTAGCTGCAAAGCAGCTTAGGGATAGCGGCTTTGAGGTAGGACAAGCTGGCAGCAAGCTTGAAAGCGCCGACCATCTTGGAGCGTCTGCAGGGGGGGTGGTGACATCTCTTGTGCTTGTTCCTGTGCTTGGGGCAAAAGCGACGCTGTTTGTATTTATTTTGCTTATTCTTGCAAATATGCCACTTGCGGCACTTAGGATATATAAACCTGGGAGGGTTTGCTTTTTAACTACAACGGCTTTTAGATTACGCCGGCTGGGGTATATATTATTTGGTGTCGGGATAACTATTGTCCTCTGCTCAAACCTGCTCGCTGATGCTGCTGCACGCCTGAGGCCTTCGCTGCCGGAGTATGCGGTTCAGGCACTCGCAGGTGAGTTGCAGATTCAAAAGGAGTCTGGAGTTTTCTTTAATGGTGCTCAAAAAGTTAATTATTTCAGAGTCAATGACACCAACGATACACTAACCGGTTATATTTTTAGTTCGCAGGAGCTGGCGCCGGAGGTTCGTGGATTTGGTGGGAAAATGAATCTTGCTATTTATGTGGGTACTACTGGCGCACTAATTAACTTCCACGTAATACGGTCAAACGAAACGCCTGCATATCTCGAGCTTCTGAGTAAGTGGTGCAAGAATCTCTATGGGCGCAGGGTTTTCCAGCCCGATGCTTTTGCTGATGTTGATGCTGTAACCGGTGCCACTGTAAGCTCTGAAGCTGTTCTTTCGGCGCTACAGACATCGGGCAGTAGATTTGCTACAGAGGTTCTCGGTGTATCTGTTGAAGAGCAACCCCGGCAGAAGATTGAGAGTGCTAAGTATTTGCCGGACATACCTGCAGCGTATTTGATTGGTTCTTTCATACTTACTTTACTTGTAATCTACCGAGGCGGATTCTGGAGCAGGTTAGCTGTGTTGTTGTTGAATCTTTTGGCGGGGGGTATTGTCCTGAACAGTCAGTATTCGACCGAACAAATAGCGACTGTATTATCTTTGCACGCTCCCTCACTTAGATTATCCGGGACATTTTTACTGGTTGTTGGAATCCCAGTTTTAGTGGTAATATTCGGCAACATATATTGCGGCTACATCTGCCCATTTGGGATTGCGCAGGAGCTGCTCGGCTACGTTCTTCCGGAAAGATTCAAAGGGTGGCTGTCGCTCGGGAATATGCAAAAGGCACGATTTATTAAATACGTCATACTCTTTGTTCTGGTAACTGTGTTCTTTGCTTCGAGGAATCGAACAACACTTGTATCGGACCCGCTGATTTCGGTCTTTAATTTTCGATCGGCAATCGTCAATTGGCAATCGTCGGTAATCTGGATAGCGGCGGTAGCTTTAGTCGGCTCAATTTTTTATACCCGCTTTTGGTGTCGTTATCTGTGTCCTGTGGGGGCTTTTCTGTCGTTGCTGAATAACATTGCGATATTGAAGCGGTACCTGCCGGCCAAAAGATTTGGCAGATGTGAATTCGGCCTAACCGCAAAAGACAATCTGGATTGCATATATTGTGACAGGTGCCGCTATCAGACTAAAGACCAGCGACCAAAGACCGAAGACTTAAGTCCTGCGCCTTATGTGTCTCGTCATTTTGTGGTGGGCGTGCTTTTAGTGGCAATATTTGTATCGGCGGTATCGGTAGACAGGTTTTTGAAGGTTGCTGGTACTGGTATCGGCCAACCAGCGGTTTCGATTGCATCAGGAGGTCAGCCAAGAGATGTTGATGTGCAGCGGATTCAAACTTTAATTGAACAGAGACGACTTTCCGACCGGGAAGCTGAATACTATAAAAAGCTCGAGTGATTATAAGAGGCAATATCAGTGACAGAGAAGTAACCTGCTGATGTGTTTTCGTCTCTGGAAGTAATTGATAATCCGCAAAACAGAATGCAAAAAAAGCCATCAATGTCTAAACATCGATGGCTTTTTGGATACTTAACAAAGCTTTATCCTCATTTTCTCTTTTTCTTCGTGGTTTTTTTAGCTGCTTTCTTGGTGGTTTTTTTCTTTTTTGCCATTTTGAAACCTCCCTGTAATTAGGGCAACATTAACAAGCACGACATCTGACCTGCTTTTACACAGTTGTATTCTCTTGGTTACATACAAAATTTCCAGATTTCTCTAATAACTTCAACTTTGTGGCGGTTTTAAGAAATTGTTTACCGGCATAAAGCAAAATATCCCCTAATTGACTTGTATTCGGCTCAGCGCTGTTGAATACCGGAATGTTGGTAAAGGCAGAAAGCTCCCTTATATGTAAAGGAGAGCTTGAGCATATACCGGATATGGCAGCCGGTATTAAATTGAATTTTTCCTTCAGGGTTCTTAGCCCGCCGATAGCACCGAAGGCATCGTTGGCACAAAAAATTAATTTATAAATTCTGGATGTCATTTGCGGAGCGTTAAGAAGAATGGCTGTTTCCCGCTGGATAATCCCGTCAGCCAACTCAACTACCCAGAAATTCTTGGGGTTGTTCGCATACTTTAAGTCAAGCTGGTTAAAGATGTCCAGCAGTTTCTCTTGAGGCAGTAGATAAGTTGATGGATAGCCGAGATATGAGAAATCGGCGTAAGGGTTAGCACCGGCATCGTTCATATGGAGGATATCTTTTAGTGATGCAGTTCCGGTGATTTTAGATGCTCTGACTTTATAGCCCATCGATGTCAGGGCCCAGCAGCATGCGGCGGCTGCCATGCTTTTGCCGCAGTTCATTGAGGTCCCGCAGACTAAAATCATGCGCGCCCTCGGCAGTTTCTTCACCGAGTGTCGGGCCTTTATCAAGGGAAAGTCTTGCGTATTTAGAACATCACCATTCTCATTGCAGATGTACCCTAATACTTTCACTTTAGTCGGGTCTTTTATCAATGAATTTTTCGTTTTAACAATGCCGATTACTCCGGAACGGGCGATAAGGTCAACTTCTTCTGTTATCTTATCGGGCACTAATCCCTCGTAAAAATCCGGGGCATACCTGTTTCCAAACACAAAAATTGCTTTTGTGCCGTCGTGTATCATATGTATTCGTCCTGATGCGTTTTCCATGGATGGGTACTGTCCGATGCAGTTGATTTTTCCATAAACGAGGTCTCCGGGCAAAGGCGGCTTGTCAGAAAGGCAGTAATACTTGACCTGACTTGGCCTGATTGCCAGGGCTGCGCTTGGGAATATGAACCCTTTGCTTATTTTTTTAGTTGTTACTTTGTTCTTCGGTGGTATTGTCAAAATTGTCATTTTGTTCCTCAAGGGCTTTATTGTAATTTGATTCTTCGGGGCGTTTTTTTCTGGCGAGGAGTCCTTTTTCCGAAAGACTTGCGCAGGTCAGGCAGTATCTTGTCCATGGGATTGCTTCCAATCTGGCCTTTGGGATTGGCTCATCGCCGGTTTCACAAATGCCGTATGTGCCCTGTTCAATACGGTCGAGGGCATCCTCTATTTCCAGAAAAAGTTTTCTTTCGCTATCCATCAGGCACAAGGTGTTCTCCATCTCGAAATTGTCACTTCCGGCATCGGCCAGGTGAATTGGCATAGTTGAGAGGTCGGTTCTTGTTTTATGTAGCGTTTCGTCTTCCATACAGAGCATATTACGAAGGATTTCATACCGTTTTTCCAGTAGTGATTCCTTGAATCTTTTTATGTCCTCAGCAGTCAGGTTACCTTTGTTTATATTTTTCTTTATCATAGACATTCCAAAAGCCAATAATATATTATCTTAGTTGGTAATTACTTTTCAAGGAGAGTGCTCAAACCCTTTACAAAAGAACATTTTAAGGGCTTTATACTTTTTTTTGTTTCTTTCTTGCCCTCTTGGTTATTTTTTGCGTTCGAGTCTTTTGGGTTTTTAATTCCTTTGCTTTCAAATTCTGACCATTTAGTCATTTTCGACGAAATAGTCAAGAAGAATTTGTTTTTTGGGAAGGATTTTCCTCAATCGACATATACAGCAAACTAATATATTGCCAGCTCATCAACGGCGGAGATAATTAATCAGCCATAATATAAGTGTCAGGATAATGGAGATGATTATGCAGCTTGCTATGGGTAGATAAAACCGCCAGTTTTTAGAGCCGAATTGTAAATCACCTGGCAGCTTAAACAGGCCGACTCGGCCTAATAACAAAATAAGTCCGCCAAGCAGGGCTATTATAAGCCCTGCCAGAATTAGCCATTTGCCGACTTGTTGCGGGCCGGGTTCCATAATGCTAAAGTATAATAATTCTCAAAAATGTTCAACGGAACTGTTAAAATATCTGTTATGGGCAAGACCAGGTGTGATATTCGAATAGGCACTTCCGGCTGGCATTACGCCGACTGGCAAGGCCGATTCTATCCTGAAAAGCTGCCTAAAAGTAAATGGTTCGAGTTCTATGCGAAGGATTTTGATACCGTTGAAATTAACAACACTTTTTACCATCAGCCGAAAGAGCAGACATTCCAAAATTGGCGTAAGCAAGCACCGAAAGATTTCCTTTTTACCGTAAAGGCCAATCGATTTATCACTCATATTAAACGGCTGAAAGAACCAGAAGAGCCGCTCGAGAGATTTTTCAAAGGAGCATTACTGCTGAAGGAAAACCTCGGGCCTATTCTTTATCAACTGCCGCCTGGTTTGCATAAGGACCTTGACCGTCTGCTGAGTTTCTTGAAGATTTTGCCTAAGAGGTTGATTGCTGTTTTTGAATTCAGGCATGAAAGCTGGTTTTCGGAAGATACTTATGATTTGTTGCGTGAATTTAATGCCGGCTTTTGCATTCACGATATGTCGGGTATGAAAGTACCACGCGTGGTAACTTGCGATGTAATTTACGTTCGCTTTCACGGCCCAACGGGCAGATACCAGGGAAATTATTCTAAAGCTGCTTTACAGGAGTGGGCAAGGTGGATAACCGAGCATCTTAAAGGCAAAAAGGCCATATTCGCCTACTTCAATAATGACTACAACGCATACGCCATCAACAATGCAAAGATATTAAAAGAGCAATTGCAGGATTCTTGATTTATATGTTTTGGTCTGTGATTTGTTTATGGAAGGTATCGCAAAGCAAAAGGTATAAGTTGAGGAACGTGCTCGGATTCATTTTAACTGGTGAATTTTCCTGAAAAAAATTTTTAATTTTTGGTCAATATAAGCTTGGCTATTTAAACAAAAATGGGTAAATAGTCGGGAAAAGATTTGACTTTTCGAGTGAATTACTCTATGAGCTTAGCTTATGAATAATTTACCTATTGTGCAGCAGAATAAGAATAACAAAATCAAGATACAGGAGTTTCGGATGGGAGGTCTTGTTCCGACTGAGGTATTTCTTACCAAGGGGGTGGGTCAACATCCATATCAACTGAAATCTTTTGAAGAGGCACTGCGTAAGGCCGGCGTCGCCCAGCAAAACCTGGTTCAGGTATCGTCTATTATACCGCCTAAGTGCAAGGTTATCAGTTGCGAAAATGGATTAAAGAGATTGATACCAGGGCAGATATGTTATTGTGTGTTGGCCAGGGCCGATACCAATGAACACGGAAGGTTGATTGCTTCATCGGTTGGTATTGCTATTCCTAAAGACAGCAATAACTGGGGCTACCTAAGCGAGGTGCATGGCTTTGGTATGAATCATCAGGAAGCGGCAGATATGGCCGAAGACCTTGCTGCGGAAATGCTTGGGACAACGTTGGGTTTGGAAGTTGACCCGAACCAGGCCTGGTCTGAAAAGGAGCAGGAATATATAGCCAGCGGCTTAATAATCAGGACTTCTAATGTTACTCAAACCGGCAGGGGGCAAAAAGGCCTTTGGACAACGACGGTGGCAGTAGCGGTGTTCTTGTTTGATTGAGAATTATTGGGCCCATCGAAGATGAAAGAGGAATTTAATTTTGGACAACTACCTGGCGAGTTCTCTAATCCTGACACCGCCAGAATAGTTATACTCCCTGTTGCTTATGACGGCACGAGCACGTGGAAAAAAGGTGCAGACAAAGGCCCTGAAGCTATAATCGAGGCCTCAGCGAATATGGAGCTGTATGATATAGAGACCGATTCAGAGGTTTATAAGAACGGTATATTTACAGACAGTATTATAGGAGCGGATGTCCCCGTTGATAGAATGGTTGAAGCAATTAATGGGGAGGTTAAAAATTATATTGAAAAAGGTAAATTTGTCGTGGTTATAGGAGGGGAGCACTCGATTAGCATAGGTGCTGTTAAGGCGCACAGTCGAGCTTACCAGGGACTTACTGTTTTACAGCTTGACGCACATTCTGATTTAAGGCAGCAGTACAACGGCTCAAAATATAATCATGCCTGCGTTATGGCCAGGGTCAGGGAGCTGTGCCCTGTTGTCCAGGTGGGTATCAGAAGTATGGATTCTGCAGAAAAGCCGTTTGTGAACCGGGAGAACATTTTTTTTGCGAAGGATATTTATAACAATAAAGACTGGTTTGCAAAGGCAGTTTCTAAATTGTCCGACAAGGTTTACATAACCATCGACGTTGATGTTTTTGACCCATCTGTAATGCCTTCAACGGGAACCCCTGAGCCGGGTGGACTATTGTGGTATGAAGTGCTGGGATTTTTGAAACTCGTTTTTGAGCAAAGAGATATAGTGGGATTTGACGTCGTTGAGCTGTGCCCGGATGAAGGAAATAAAGCACCAGATTTTATGGCTGCAAAGCTTATCTACAAATTGTTGAGCTACAAGTTCACTCGTCAGGGCGACCTGCTCCGGCGAAGCGCTCCGCAGAGCCGAGAAGGCCCTGCCGTAGTCCCGAGAGGTTGAGATGGCAAAAGCAGATTTTCTTAAAGACCCCGTAGAGCATATCGATATCAAATCTTTCGATTCGACGGCAATAATTGAAGCCATGAGGAATATGTCTTTCACGGCAGGGGACATAGCCAGGGCAACTGATATTTTTAATATGATGGTAAACGACGGCGAGTGCACAATTATTCTTTGTATGGCGGGCAGCACCGGCGCAGCAGGATGTATGCAGGTCTATGCGGATATGGTCAAGCATAATATGGTGGACGTTGTTGTTGCTACGGGAGCGGCGATAGTCGATATGGACTTTTTCGAGGCGCTGGGTTTCAGGCATTACAAAGGCAGCATCTCTGTTGACGATAAGAAGCTCAGAGAACTTTATATCAACAGGATATATGATACTTTTATCGATGAGCAGCAGCTGCAGATTTGCGATAACACAATCAAGGAGATAGCAGATTCGCTTGCTCCGGGCTGTTATTCTTCGAGGCAGTTCATCAGGGAAATGGGTAAATACCTTGTTGAAAATGCCCGCCGCCCCGACTCGCGTCGGAAGACGCGGGGGCAGGCAAAAAAGCCGGATTCTCTGGTGCAATTGGCGTATGAAAACGATGTTCCGATATTTTGCCCGGCGTTTTCGGATTCCAGTGCCGGCTTTGGTTTGGTAAAGCATCAGTTGCAAAGGCAGGACGACTATGTAAGCATCGATTCGGTTAAAGATTTCAGGGAGCTGACCGAAATCAAAATGAAATCTCCGATTTCAGGATTATTTATTATTGGCGGCGGCGTTCCGAAGAATTTCGCCCAGGACACGGTTATTTGCGCTGAAATTCTCGGTGAGCTGGTAGAGATGCACAAATATGGTGTGCAAATTACTGTTGCCGATGTCAGAGATGGCGGCTGTTCGAGTTCCACATTCAGAGAGGCACGTTCCTGGGGTAAGGTGGATACTGTGTATGAGCAAATGGTTTTTGCAGAAGCAACCAGCGTGTTGCCGTTGATAGTCAGTTTCGTTTATCATAAGCGAAGCTGGAAAAGCAGGTCCCGGAGAAAGTGGAGTAAGATTTTTGAATAACAAATTTTTTCGTGTAGTGAAAGGGATAAAAATGAAAAAAGTAAGGGCAATCTCCAAAGTGGTACTGTTATCAATTTGTCTGATAGTATTAGCAAGCTGTGACAGAGCAGCCAAGGAAAAAGATAAAGCGCTTGCCGAATTAAAGCAGGTGAAAGCTCAACTGGCAGAGGCAAATGCTCTTGCGGAGAAGGCTCAGAGCGAAAGAGACCAGCTGAATGAACGGATGGCCGAGGTTTTAGAAGAGCTGGAAAAGGCAAAGGCGCAGCTTGTTAATGCTCCCGGAGGTCAGGAACTATTACAGCCACAAATTAAAAACCTTACAGAGCAGTTAAATGCCGCCGTTGCGCAGGCAAAAGATGCACAGGCAATGGTTGAGAATCTAAAGGCCCAGTTAAAACAAAGCACTGAGACAATCCAGGCGCTTGAGCAGGAGAACAAAGAGTTGCAGGCAGCCGTCCAGCAGCTCACGGAGCAGGCGAAGCAGCCAGGTGAGCAGCCGAGTGAAGAGCCATCTGAAGAGCCGAAGGAAGGAGATATTGAGGGGCTTATTTAGGTTTGGCTTAGGTTTTTCACTCGCTCTTTTGATATTGTGAAGCTGAGCAGAACAGGAACCGGCCAGTGTAATCTTGTTTGGCCATTTCTCTTATACGATATTTTGTCAGGAAAGGACGTTCAAACCTTTTTTGATGGCGTAGCAGCGGGCGGAGGAGAATTCTTCGAGTGTAGGGTGCCGATTTATTTTTGGGTGTGAGGCGGCTTTATAGCAGGGGCGGTACTGGTCCATTACGTTAATCACCGTGTTCGGGCTAATCTGCTCTGCTAAAAAATCTATAATCTTAAAACTGCCTGCTAAATTCTCTGGCAAAACCAGATGTCTTATCAGAAGGCCGCGTGTCGCCAGTCCTTTTTCTACCTGTAAATCGCCGACCTGCCGATGCATCTCTTTTACAGCAGCCCGGTTCACCTGCGGATAATCGGCTGCATTGGAAAGCTCCTTTGAGGCATTAGAATCTGCATACTTCATATCCGGCATATAAATATCCATAAAGCCCTCAAGCAATTTGAGCGTTTCAGCCGAATCATAGCCGCCGCTATTATAAACTGTCGGAATTGTCAGGTCCTTTTTTCTGGCTAATTCAATTGCCGCCACAATAGCCGGTATAACGTGGGTAGGCGTGACGAAGTTGATGTTGCTGCAGCCATAATTTTGCAGCTCAAGCATAGATTGAGCCAACTGCTCAATGGTCATTTTGCTGCCGATGCGGTGGTGGCTGATATCAAAGTTTTGACAGAAGACACAGCCGAGGTTGCAGCCGGCAAAAAATATCGTCCCCGACCCGCCCCGGCCGACAAGGACGCTTTCCTCGCCGAAATGTAGCCCTACAGAGCTAACGACCGGCATATCGGCAATACCGCAAAAGCCGATTTGCCCTTCGCTGCGGTTGACTTTGCACTTACGCGGACAGAGTGTACAGGGATTGGTCATTTCCCATAATTTTTTCACAGGTTCACTAAAAGAGTCGATGTTAGTTAGCAAAGATGTCATAATCGGGTTTTATATCAGGTAAGAAGTTCTGGTATTACCATCCATTCGAGTTGCCATTGATTCTTCTCGCAGCAGGCCAGCGCCACGATGCCGGCATTTTTGAAAGCCACGGTATCGGCTGATTCTGAGCCGGCTAAAAGCAGCGATGTTAGTTTAGCCAGAAAAGGCAGATGCCCGACAATCATAATATCCTGTCTGGTGGAGCTAAGTTCATTCTTTAATGTTATAGCGTTATCATTTGGGTCAAGACCATCACGGGCGGTTTTTCCTTTGTTTATCCTGATAACTTCAGCCAGAACATCAGATGTCTGAACAGAGCGTTTCTTTCCGCTATGCCACAAATAATCAACACACAGGTTCAAAGGTTTTATGAACGCAGCGATTTTCTGTATGTCTTGGAGGCCTTCTTTGGTCAACGGCCTTTCCGGGTCAGCTTCTTTAGAAGCTGCTTTTGCGTGCTGGACAAGATATAGTTTCATTTTCAATCTCCCTTCGTCGGAATTTATATATGATTATTATAGCAAAACTGCCGGATTTAACAATTCTTCCGTGGTACCGGTTTGTCAGACAGTGTTTAATGTTGTAAAAAAATCGGATTTTAGCTATACTGTTTTTTAGATAAGCCGGGCGAAAATAATGAAAAAAAAGGCAAAATCTACGGAACAGGGATTTGAACTTGCGCATCTTATAAATGTGAAGCAAAGTCCCGATGGCAGCAAAGAGTTTTGGGAACAAAAGCAGGATTCGCTTGCTGCCCGATTAAAGGCCGGGGACCGGGCTGCAGCGGCCGAGCTTGTTGATATATACTATAAGCAGATATATTGGTTTATGAGGCGGCTCGGCCATAATAGCTACGTCAGCGAAGATTTGACGCAGGAAAGCTTTCTGCAGGCCTGGAACCGTATAAGTCAGCTAAGAGACGGCAAGGCGCTAAATGGCTGGTTGTATAGGATTGCAGGCAATGTTTCAAAGCTCCACTGGCGCAGGCATAAGGGCAGGGAAGTAACTGGCATTGAAGGAATTGATGGGATAGATAGCAGCGAAGCTGATTCTGTCGAGATTGTGTATGATGAGCAATTAGAGCAGTTAAAAAATGCTGTTGCACGGCTACCCATAAAATTGGGGCAGGCGGTTGTTTTGCATTATATGCAGCACTTGACTATTGCCGAGGCAGCCGAGGCAGCAAACATAAGGCAGGGCACTTTCAAAAGCAGGCTGAGCAGAGCATTGAAAGCTTTAAGGAAGCAGGTTGTCTGAAGGTCCACATTTTGCGATTCATCGTAGATTGGTGTCTCCTGAAAAAGAAGGGCCGCGATGAAGGAAGAAAAGCTTGAAAAAATGTTGAATGAATTGGCAGATGCCACAGCACAGCCGGTTCGCAGTGGTCTTGCTGAGGATATTAAGCACAGAATACCGCACCGGCTTATACCGCATAGGGGTGGGCTGGATACTATCAATATTATAGTTGATTTGAGAATCAGCAGGTTAACTGCGGCAGCGGCGATAATTATAACCATAGTTTTGTGTGCGAATTTTTTTGGTGAGAGAGACTCAGCAGGCGGCAGTATATTTCACAACAGTATGCTGCTGATAAAAAATTTTGGTGGGCG
>CAZKYA010000006.1:0-24507 GCA_964556725.1 uncultured Pirellulales bacterium | reverse complement strand
ACCGGTATCGTTCCCAAAATCCACGATAGGGTAAAGAAAACACAATAATATTTGATACCGGCGGTAATCCCCATATCTCGCCCGAGTAACCAGAAACCGGTGATAACCATAAGCTGCAGGAAAACAGTTAATCCAAATGCTATTAACAAAGTCAGGGGTCTTTTGCAGTAAAGAAAGATGGCTTTTTTAAACTTTTCCGTTACCCTCAAGGCTTGGTTGATGATACTCAAGCAAATCTTTTTGAGCATCGTGCGGCCTTTTCCATGTAGTAGAAGCCCGGAGAAAATAAGTGCTATAAAGCCAAATAGGCAAATAAGAGTAATCTTGTGCTCGGCGACAGAGGTTAGAAAACCAACCTTCTTTCGAGCGCTTATTGGTAAAGTCTCACTCCTGAGAAAAAGCGAATAGAAAAAAGCAGCGATTATCAGCGTACTTAACAATCCAATCATCCTATCGACAAATACACATAAAACAGCTTCGAATCTTTTATTTGTGTGTTTAGTAACGAACGCGGCACGAACTAAATCTCCACCTACGGAACTCGGCATGAAATTATTGTAAAAAAGCCCCAAAAAACTCAATCCTACGGCTGACAAAAAGGGTATAAAAACCGATTGGCTTCTCAACAGCAGCCACCAGCGGAACGCTACGATTATCTGAGAGATGATGAAAATGCCGAGAGCCAATGCAAAAACCCATATATTCATTAGACGGAATTTCTCTACGAAACTGCTCCATCTCTGGTCAGTGGAAACCTTGTACAGCCCCCAAGTAATACCACCGACAACTACAGCAATTCGCAAAAGTAGAAATATAAACTTGCCTTTTTTAACCTTTGCTTGTGGCATTAAATTTGTTTTCCTTAAAAAACTTGCTCTGGCAGATAATAACGGGTAAGTTTATAATTGACAATTGAAAAGTGAACTAAAGTGTCTAAAGTGAACTAAAGTGAGAAAATAATCCACAACGCTCCGTCGCCATAGCTTTGGAGCGTCGGCGACTTTAGGCATTTCAAACTTTAGGCACTTTTTAGTAAATGGTGAACGACAATGGAAGCAAAACCTATTGAAGAAGGTTCGGAATTTATCCCGCAATTTGATGACAACGGCCTGATACCGGTCATAGCTCAGGATGCACAGACCGGACAGATACTAATGGCTGCTTATATGAACCGCCAGGCACTCAATTTGACAATTAAAACCGGCTACGCCGTTTATTTCAGCAGGTCACGACAAGAATTGTGGAAAAAAGGCGAAGAAAGCGGCCATATCCAAAAAGTGAAACAAATACTCGTTGATTGCGACCAGGACTGTCTAATCCTGAAAGTATCTGTCAATGCGGGCCAATGCCACAGAGGTTACCAATCCTGCTTTTACCGTGCGTTGAAAACTCGTCTGGGCGGAGCCAGCCGGAGCACGAAGGGCAGCGGTAAGAAGCTTGAATTTATCGCAAAAAAGGTTTACGACCCCCAAAAAACCTACAAAAAATAAAGTTGAGCCGAAAGGCAGGGTGAGAATACCCACCGAATAACAAAAAACACAAAATATAGGGAAAAACACTTATATTGCTATAATTTTTTCTGATTTTGCTATTTTTTTTCTTGATTCGACTGCGGCAAACTGATATATTTAATTATCGCGATATAATGGATTTAGCGAAAGGTGAGGAGTGGTTATGACGTATTGTTTTTATCTCTCATTTTCCGCTTTTCCGTCGTCAGGAAAATAGCGCTTGTAGTTTGCGCATACAAAATAACAAACGATACGTTTGCGGCTGAATCGCAGGGGCATTCTTATATAATGAGTTTGCTCTGGAGAAAAGATGTTGAAACCTGTCATTCTGAACGGATAGCGTAGCAAAGTGAAGAATCCCTTTTTTCAGATGTTTGCCAGATTCTTCGCCCCAGTGCTTTCTTGCGAAAGCAAAAACGGGGGCTCAGAATGACGATTATGAAGTTTTCTACAGAGCATAATGAGTTAGTATTTTCGCTTTAGAAAGTTTATTTTTTTGTGGAGGATTTAACTATGGGAGGATTCATATCTGTTTAGTTACCGAACATTGTAGTCTGTATTAAGCTCACATCATATTATTTTTAGGAGATTTTAATTATGAAACAGTCAAAATTTACGTTAGCAAAAATACTAACAACTCTGTGTCTTTGTCTATTGTTGATGAGTTTTACTGCAAGTAGTGCATTTGCAACTAACACATGGATTGGAGGAGTAGGCAACTGGAATGTGCCTGGCAATTGGTGGAATGGTACGGTGAATAAGGTGCCGGATGATACTGAAGAGGTCAAGATCATCACGGAAGGTGCGATATGTACGGTGAATACCGCTGTCCCAGCTATGATTAGCAATAAGATTGCTATAGCCCGAGACGCGACGTTGGTGATTGACACAACAAGTGGATATCTCAAGAGCGGTAACGAGCTTAAGGTCGGCGATGCCGGCGCATCAGGCACAGGTTCTGACGTAGGCTTCTTACTTCTGCAGGGCGGACAAATCGACAATACCGGCAAGCTTGAAGTTGGGTATAAGACAGGCGGCGATGGTCGCTGTACCATCAGCGGCGGCTCTCTAACCGGAGCAACCGGCAGGATGTATGTAGGAGGAGCCAACCAGTCTGGCGCCATAGGAAAGGTTACCATAGTAGGTTCCGCTGCTACAATTAGTCAGCAGGATTTATATGTCGGAGCTAGTACTGCAGCTGGAGCTAATCCCGGAAATGGGACTCTTGTATTTCAGATTGGTTCGGCTGGTGTAAGTCCGATTGGCCTTAGCGGCACTGCTTATCTTGACCCAGCCGGGGCTCTCTCTACGGCAAACTTAGTTCTTAGTTTGACAGCCCCACCTCCGCCGGAACAAGATATTCTTCTTATTAGCGGTACTGCTATAGGTACTTTTGATACGGTAAATGGTGCTCCCGCACCGGAAGGTACTTTGGTGGCTCTGAATTATGGTGGAAACGGCTATTGTTATCGCTTAACCTACGCAGGTAGTGTTGTGCTGAAATGGGCACCGGCTGCAGTGAGCTTTTCCGTCAACGGCCCAACGGATCCTCGCTACGATGGCATAAAGGGTCTGTGGGTAGCGATGTTTATGCCTCCGTGGGCGCCTCCGCCAACGCCGGTAGGAGCTGGCCCATTTCCATTTATTCGTTTGCCGGTCATTCCACAAGCAAGAGGCATTGCTACATTCCGTCCCGGTGACGTGTGGGACTATCGAAATGCAGCGCGTGTATCGGAAGCGGAGATTTTCCAGTCCGAGCCAAATACCAGCACCGGCGGGGCAAGCAATCCGCCTAATGGCACAAACAACCAGATTCTAAAGACAGTAGCTATGGGCCTTTATCCTACTCCCGTTTCGTACAAACACAATATCAACGCCTATAGTTTTGGCGAAGACTTTTTCAACGGCGATGAAGACCCACAAGGCGGCATACCAGTCTATCCAGAAGAGTGGCCATACCGCACAGGGGGGGGCTTTACCGAGCCAACAGTCGCCGGTGGAGGGTTACCCATTAAGCTCTACTTCAGTGTTGACCCGTGGGCAATTGGATTAGCCGGCACCGCAGTTCGAAGCGAGGCGACGCTGGCAGGAGCTTTGACACTGCCGGTAGGCCCACCTGGTTCTGCTGATGTGGATACCAATCCGCCACCAGGAGCACCTCCTTATGGACTGGGACCCTGGCGAAGCGATGGCGAGGCAGCCGGAGATGTATTCAGTAGCGAGCCAATTACAGCACCCGGCCAAAACGTTCTGGTTCACGATGATGCCATACTGGCTTTGAAGGCACCGTGGTCCGGCACCGATAAGATGGAAGACGACCTCGACGCCCTGGAAACCGTCGGAACCAATACGCTATATGGTGGGACCGCCGCTGAGCCCGGCAATACTCACGACCGCGTTGCACCAACCAGTGGTGTCAATGGCGGAATACATCCGCCGGACCTCGGCGACCCGACCAATCCAAATCACGACCCTATAAACGGCAACCCGATAATATTCTCAGTTGACCGCGGCTCGTATGGAGGACCAGGTAGCGCAGTTGAATCACAGGTGATGAACGCCATGGAAGGTGCGTGCGGCGATTTGTTTATTGCCGTGCACATCTGGGACATGATGGGCATAGAACACACGACAAATATGTTACTGATTGATGAGGGACAATTGGGTTTGATGCCGCACGATGACCTTGATGCGGTGATAGTAAAACTGCTCATTGACCCCTGTGATTTGGTAATGCGTATCGAAAGTGCCGCCTGGAATTTCTATGAGATGGGCAGCTACGGCTATGGTTTTACCATTCCGCTGCTGAATGCCGGCGAAGCAGCAGTTGGCTTCTCGGTTGATACAACCTCGATAGGACTGATGTTTAGCGCTGTTGATTTCGAGTGCCGTATGGATGGTTCCGGACAGCCTGGTTGCATTCCACCTACCAGTGGTGTAATGGAGCAGGCAGGTGACATTTTCTTTGCAAATTTACAACCCATTCCTGGCTCAGCTCCGGATGCGGGCACAGGGATAACTTTAAGTACAAATTATCTGTGGTTTGAAGAGCTTGCTCTTGGTCTCGACGCTGGAGCATGGTCGTTAGTAGCTCCTTCCGGTGATTTAGGAGATTTGCCCGATGACCTGGATGCTCTTGACTCGCTGGAAGGCGAAATTCCGCCACCCAAGCCGCCGGTACCGCATCTGAAGTGGTCTCAGCCACCTATCGAGATAGACCCTACCAGCATAATACCGCAATATTCCGGCTGGGACGAGCCGTCCCTCCGAGAACTGTGGGAACCGCCGGAATACTGGTATATCGTTGCAGACGACTTTAGATGTCTGGGAAGTATGCCCATAAAGAGCATACACTGGTGGGGTTCTTATTTTGGCTGGGAGCAACCCGGCAGAATGCCACCCCAGCTACCGATTGGCTGGAAGATTTGCTTCTGGTCAAATAATCCTTTTGGACCCGGCTACAGCTACCCACAAGAACTGCTCTGGCAGATTGAAGTAGATGCTAATCGGGTTGAAGTCAATGAGGTCGGAACAGATTTCTACCACGGTTACTACCCCGAGGATATTTGCTACCAATACACACTCTATCTGGAATCGACCGAATTCTTCCGGCAGGGTCAATTTGAACCCAATACCATTGATAATGTCTTCTGGATAAGTATCGCAGCGTTATATCCACAGGGACAACAACCACAATATCCGTGGGGCTGGAAGACCAAGCCCTGGAGCTGGATGGATGATGCCATAAGGTTCCAGGTTACAGGCCCGCTTGAGCCGGGTTTAGTTTTAGACCCATATAACATTTACATGGACCCGATTGAAGACCCTTGCTATCACGAAAGCGTCGATGTGGCCTTTGAGCTTGATACCGACCCCTGTTACATCAAGTGGGAGCAGCCATTTACCGGCATCCGCGACTGGCCGCACTATGAGGATGTTCCAAGCATTCACATTTGGTCGGATCCGGAATTCCTGATAGTGGCCGCGGACGATTGGCCCTGCAAGAGCCCCTTACCGGTGACGGCTATTGCCTGGTGGGGTTCATACCTTGGCTATTATTTCAGGCCATGCAGCGGCGATTTTATGCCTTTGCCGGACCCACCGGATTACTTCTGGATTTCTATCTGGACGGACGTGCCTGACCCGGACCCGTGCGACCCGGGTAATTGGAGCCATCCCGGCGAGATTATTTGGGAATACAATGCGATGGATTACGATGAGGTTTTGGTCGGTTATGACAAGCATCCGGTATTCGACCCGTGCTTACCTCATGAACCGGTATTCCGTTATTCAGTGCGGATACCTGAAGGAGCATGGTTCTGGCAGGAAGAAACCGAGGCGGTTTACTGGCTGATGATTGTGGCTGTTTACAGCCATCCTCCGGAGTATCATTGGGGTTGGACGATTCATAAGCACGTGTACAATGACGATGCGGTTAGTGGCTGGCCAATTGACTTCCCAGAAATATGGGAATGGTACGAGATATACGACCAAAATATGCAGAGTGCGGATATGTCGTTTATCCTGTTCACTGACCCCAACGCCGAACCGCCTGTGCACGAAATTGACTTCGGCGACGCTAATGACCCGCCTTATCCAACGCTGTTGGTCAGCGATGGTGCACGACACGTAATCGGTGGTCCGTGGCTTGGTCCTGCAGATGATGGTCCCGACCCTGAAGGTGACGGCCAACCTGACCCGCAGGCATTGGGCGATGACAACAACGGCGTCGACGATGAGGACGGCGTGACGATTCCACCGTTGACTCAGGGCATACCGACGACCATTACCGTGGAGGTTTCCGACCCTGCCCTTCTTGGCGGAGCTGTAGAACTATGGATTGACTTCAACGGCAATGGTAACTGGAACGACCCGGGTGAATTTGTGTTTAGCGGCTGGCTGCCACCCGGGCTGAACCCGATACCGGTGACGGCGCCGATTGGCTCGGTGATTGGTCAGACCTTTGCCCGCTGTCGAATAAGCAGCCAAGGTACCGGCAGTCCTACCGGCCTTGCGCTGGATGGTGAGGTCGAAGACCACAAAGTCACCATTAATGCAGGCACTGATTTCGGTGATGCGCCGGACCCGACCTATCCGACTCTATTAGCCAGCAATGGCGCCCGCCATACAATTGTGGCTGGTGTTATGCTGGGTGCCGGCATAGACGCCGAATTAGACGGTCAGCCGGACGCAACAGCAACAGGCGATGATAATAACGGCAGTGATGACGAAGATGGCGTCGCGTTCACGTCACTACTGATACCTGGTCAGCAAGCCACGGTCGATGTAACGGCGTCGGTACCCGGTACGTTAAACGCCTGGATTGACTTCTACGGCGACGGTGATTGGTCCGATGCGATTGACAAGATATTCAACAATGTCGCACTTACCGGCGGCGGCTTGACCGACACGCTCACGTTCACAGTGCCGGCCAATGCAAAAGGTAATATCAATACCTTCGCACGATTCAGGTTTAACACGGCAGGCGGTTTGTCCTATACCGGCCAGGCCACAGATGGCGAGGTTGAAGACCACACAGTCCACATTGAGTACAAGCTCAAGTGGTCACAGCCGCCGTTTGAGATGGAACCTGGTGTGTACTACGGCTGGGACGAGCCATCGATATACGGTTGGATGCAGATTGTGGCCGATGACTGGCCCTGCGAGGACCAGCGTCCTGTTACGGACATCCACTGGTGGGGCTCATATTATGGTTGGAATGAACCTATGCCACCTCCAATTCCTCCACCGATTGGATACCACATCGGTATCTGGACGGATGTACCGGCAGGAGTTGACCTGCCGTGGAGCCATCCGGGTATAATGAAATGGGAGTATTACGCCAACATAGCCGAAGTGCGCGAGCAATTCGTCGGCTTTGACTACTACCCGGGGCACACGACGGATAGCTGCTTTAAGTATGACCTTCAGTTGCCGGAGGCAAACTGGTTCTGGCAGGACCCGAGCAAAAATTCGGTCTACTGGATTAGCATTGCGGCCAATTATGGAGGTCCGCCGCCGGAGATGTGGTACTGGGGCTGGAAGACTCGTCCACACTACGCCATCGATGATGCGATAAGGATTTTGGCGCCGACAGCTCCTATTGTTGGTCAACCGTTTGAATTTGGTGAACCGATTATGAATGAGGAAGGCTCGTGGGATATGGCATTTGAACTGACCACTCAGGAATGCCTGATTGGCGGCAACGCCGGCGCATTGGAATACAGCAACTGGGCAACCTGGGGCTATCCAAAATGCTGGTGCTATTGCAGACAGTGCCGCGGTGATACAGATGGCAAGGCGACCTTCGGTAATTGGGTTGCCATTCCCGACCTGAACCTGCTTTCAGCAACATACAACAAGACTAATTTACAGCTGCAAGGCATACCCAATGGTATATGTGGTGACTTAGACCACAAAGCGACCTTTGGTATCCGCGTCGCTATCCCTGACTTGAATATTTTCGCTGCGTACTACGGCAAGCCTGTTGGTGTTATACCGAGATGCAATCTGCCCACAGTAATAACGGGACCCTACAACTTCTGGGTTATCCCTGCTGGTAGCTCTTGTCCGTAATTTAGGTTGCGGAATATTTGATTCGCAATGACAAGGGCTGTGGGTAATTTTAGCTCACAGCCCTTTTTCTTTTTTTGCATCTATAAAAAAGGAGATTGTGACGATATCTCACGTGTTGTTTTTCAAGCTCTGCCGCGGCAGACAGATTATTTGTAGCTGCGAATTTTTGCGATTTTACTTGACAAAACGGTATGAAACTGGTTTAATATAGTATTATGATGCAAATTGACCGTAAAAATACCGGATGTTGGTGGTGGCCTGTGGATATATAATCCGACAGGTATTTCAATCACGGGCTGGAAGCCCGTGTTACAAAAATTGTTAGATTTGCGAAAAACGCGGCCTGTCGAAAAAAACATGCTGCGTTTTTTTATTTGTATTTTCGCACGTTTGCGAATAAAAATTACGATAATCAGTCTCGGCGGAGCGAGCCGTAGCCGGAAAGGTTCGAGAAATGGAAGATTACAGACAGAAAATAGCAGATGCCAGGCCGGGGCAAATCGTGCCAATCGTTAAAGAGATGGATATAGCTGAGCCGGTGGATTTCTTTGCCAGGTTGAGCGACTATGGCCGGGCTAAAAACTGCGCTTTGTTCGAGGCAAGCGACTATTTATCGGAAAATGCGTTGAGTTTCGGCACGGCAAGGCCGGCTCTTTACCTCACAGGCACAGCCGATGAATTTACCATCAAGGCCCTGAGTAATACCGGCAGACGCATAATAAAATACTTGTCCACAAAGAAAGATAGATTTTCTTTTTGTGAATCAGTCGAATTTATCCGCCTTACGTCTGGCGGATTTAGCTCGGAAGAGATTGTCGGGCGGATTAAGAAAGTCGAAAAAATTGTTGATGAGCAGACCCGTCTGAAAAGCACAAATCAAATGGATGTTCTGCGGGCTGTTGCATTTGCCTTTAAGCTGGCAAGCAAGCCGTTCCGCGTAACCTGTGGTTTGTTGGGGGCCTTAAGCTATGATTTCATAGACCAGTTTGAAAAACTACCTCCCAATGAAGTTGACCAGCTCGGCAATCCTGACTACGAGCTTTACTTCGCTGACAATATCTTCTTGATGGACCACCAGGCAGGCAAAGGTTACGTGATTGTAAACTGCATCATAACTGATGGCGACCGCGATGCTTTGATTGCCGAGGTGCAGCAGTGTTTCGATTATTACTTTAACATTGCAAAACTTCAGACGCCGAAAGGCAATCGCTTCACAGGCCCGCTGCCGCAGTCTTCAACCGATACCAGCCAGGCCGAATACGAGCAGATGGTTAAACGTGCCAAGCAGCACATTATCGATGGTGACATCTTTCAAGTGGTTCTGAGCAGGACCAAAATTGAGCCCTGTCCGGATGAGCCGCTGGACGTTTACAAACGGCTGAGGGTATTGAATCCTTCGCCGTATATGTTTTATCTAAATACCCCCCATACGATACTGATAGGTTCCAGCCCGGAATTGAATCTGCGGGTAAGCGGGGCCGAGCCGCGCAGTGTGGAGATAAGGCCGATAGCCGGCACAAAACCCAGAGGCCGAGTCGCAAATATAATAGATGCCGACACCGATTTTAGATACGAGGCGGAACTCAAACTCGACCACAAAGAATTGGCCGAACATATGATGCTGGTCGATTTGGCAAGAAATGACATAGCCCGTGTGGCAGAACCCGGCAGCAGAGTCGTTACGGAGCTGCTAATAGTTGAAAAATACGAATCAGTCCAGCATTTAGTAAGCAACGTCAGGGGCACGCTGGCAAAAGGTCTCGATGCGTTAAGTGCATATCTGGCCACGATGAATATGGGGACACTTACAGGTGCTCCGAAGATTGAGGCAATGAAGCTGATTCGTCAGTTTGAGAAAACTAAACGCGGCTATTATGGCGGAGCGGTTATGTATCTGACAGTGGACGGGCAGTTCGACAGTTGTATTACCATAAGGTCGCTGCAGGTCAGGGACCATACGGCTTATATTCGTGTCGGCGCCGGTATTGTGCACGACAGCGTCCCGAAAACTGAATTTGAGGAGACCGAGCATAAAGCCGGCTCCTGCTTACGCGCGATTCGTGGTGGATAAATTGACCACTGAAACGGAAAAAAGATGAAAGAGAAAAGTAGAAAAGTTTTGTTTATCGATAATTTCGATTCGTTCACATACAATCTTGTGGACGATTTCTGCAAACGCAATTGCGTGGCAAAGGTTTACCGGGCTGACACCAAACTTGACGAGCTTAAGCGGGTGGCAGAAGAATTTAAGCCGGACTTACTTGTGATTTCACCGGGGCCGGGCACGCCGGATACTGCCGGCGTTTCACTCTCGGCGGTCGATTACTTCAAAGACAAATTGCCAATATTTGGTGTATGCTTAGGACATCAGGTAGTTGTGCAGTATTTCGGCGGTAAAATCAGCCACGCCCCTGTGCCGATGCATGGCAAGCCCTCAAGAGTAGCACACAATGAACAAGGCATATTTGCCAGCGTGGAAAACCCGCTGCAGGCAGGACGCTACCATAGTCTCTGTTGCTATACGCAGGAACTTCCCGACTGCTTAAAACAGACCGCCGAATTTGAAGGCATCACTATGGCTATTGAGCACAAAGAGCTTCCAATATTCGGCGTGCAGTTTCATCCGGAGAGCATTTTAACTCCTGCAGGCGGAAAAATTATAGAAAACGTTCTGGCAATAGCAGCCAAAAGACGCAGCAAGTAAGGAACCTTCTATGGCGACGATAACCGAATACATTGAGATTCTGTTACACGGCGAGGATTTGAGCTTCGAGCAGGCCGAGAGTTTGCTGGATGTTGTCTTTCAGGGCGATGTGCCTGAAGTTCAGATTGCTGCTTTTCTTACAGCGATGGGGGCCAAGGGTGCAACGGCCACGGAGCTGGCAGGGCTTGCAAAATCACTTCGGCAGCACGCTGTCAGGGTAAAAGTTGACGTCGATAATTTAGTTGACACCTGCGGCACAGGGGGCGGGGCAATTAAAACCTGCAATGTCTCAACGGCAGCGGCAATAGTAGCAGCGGGCGCAGGTGTCTATGTCGCCAAGCATGGTAATCGCGGGATAACCAGTAAATGCGGCTCGGCTGATGTGCTTGAGCAGTTGGGCGTTAAAATAGATGCATCTGCTGATGTCGTGGCGGAGTGTATAAGAGAAGCGCATATCGGCTTTATGTTTGCGCCTATGTTCCATCCGGCGATGAAATATGTTCAGCCGATACGCAAAGGTCTTGGCTTTCGGACGGTCTTTAATATCCTCGGGCCTCTGGCAAATCCGGCCAATGCAAAAAGGCAGGTATTAGGCGTTGCCGATGAAAGCTCGATGCAGGTTATAGCCGAGGCACTTAAGTTATTGGGTGCTCACTATGCAATGGTCGTCCACGGAAATGGGATGGATGAGATAAGCACGGCTGCAACAACGAAAATACTCGAACTAAAAGATGGTCAAATTACAACCAGACAGTTAAATCCGCAGGATTTGGGTATTCCTTTGGCCGATGTAAACCAGTTGAAGGTTACCGATGCAAAAACAAGCGCAAAGGTTTTAAGAGATATATTGAATAATAAAGAGACCGGGCCACGCAAAGATATTGTTATCTTAAATGCCGCTGCTGCCATTATCGCCGCTGGCCTGGCAAATGACTTCAAGCCGGCAATTAAGCTGGCACAGAAATCCGTCAGCGATGGCAGAGCATTAGTGTGTCTGGAAAAGTTAATCGAAGTCTCGAATAAAGCGTAAAACTTAAAACGAAAAATGCAAAACCATAATGTAAAATTCAAAAGTTTTAAGTTTTCAATTATAGCTTTTAGCTTTTAGTTTTCAATTTTTTGCTTTTATGTTAATAGTGAAGGTTAAAATTTGCGGCCTGACCAATTATGACGACGCTTCTGCCGCGGTTGATATGGGTGCGGATTTATTGGGCTTTAACTTTTATCCAAAAAGCCCAAGATTCGTAACACCGGAAAAGGCAGCTCAGATAATAAACAAACTGCCTGGTTTTATGGATATTGCAGGTGTCTTTGTGCATGAGGCGGGCAACAATGAAAATGAATCCTTTAGTAAAATCAATGAAACGATAGACAAATGCCAGTTGAACTGGGTGCAGCTGCATGGAGACGAAAGCCCACAGTTTTGCCGGCTGTTTCTTTCCCTTAATGTAAGGACTATGAAGGCCCTGCAGGTAAAGAGCCAGAACGATATTCAGCGGGCAGAGGATTATTTTACCGATGCTATTTTACTGGACGCCTTCGACCCTAAAAAATACGGCGGCACAGGACTGACCTTTGACTGGAACATCATAGGACATATCGAAAAGCGGATTTTTTTAGCCGGCGGCATAAATCCTGATAACGCAGCCGAGGCGGTCAAACTCGGCGTTTATGGAATTGACGTTTGTAGTGGTATTGAGACCGAGCCTGGCAAAAAAGACCATAAGAAAATGAAAAAATTGTTTGAAAATATACTACACTTAAGAGGATAAGTCCTAAGGACTCCTTACGGAGGAAATTTGTTATGAAATATAAAGGCAGATTCGGGGACTATGGTGGTTTCTACGTGCCGGAAGTTTTGATACCGGTTTTGGAAGAGTTGGAAGAGGCCTTTTACCGCTTTTACAAAAACAAAAAATTCGTGGCTGAATTGGCACAGCTTTCGAAAAATTATGCCGGCAGACCTTCGCCTCTTTACTATGCAAAAAGATTCAGCGAATATGTTGGTTTCAAGGTCTATCTAAAGCGTGAAGACCTTCTGCACGGCGGAGCGCACAAGGTCAACAATACACTCGGCCAGGGCCTTTTAGCTAAATATATGGGCAAAACAAAACTCATCGCCGAGACCGGCGCGGGCCAGCACGGCCTGGCTACGGCGATGATAGGGGCATTATTCGGTATGGAGACGAAAATCTTTATGGGCGTAACTGATATTGAGCGGCAAAGCGTCAACGTCCATAAAATGAAACTGTGCGGCGCAGAGGTCATCCCTATCGAGGGAGGAACAGGAACACTTAAAGATGCCATTAACGACGCGCTTCGCTACTGGACGGCTCATGTTACCGATACGTTTTATCTTTTTGGCTCAGCGTGCGGGCCGCACCCATATCCTACGATTGTAAAACACTTCCAGAGTTGCATCGGCACCGAGACCAGACAGCAATGCCTTGACCAAGTCGGAAGGTTGCCGGATATGATTGTCGCCTGTGTGGGTGGCGGCAGCAACGCAATAGGTATCTTCTCTGCCTTTCTGGACGATAAGAACGTCGAGCTAATCGGTGTCGAAGCAGGCGGCAGGAGCTTGGCCAGCGGCAGGCACGCCGCAACACTGGTGGCAGGACGAGTGGGTATCCTGCACGGTGCAAAATCATATCTGCTGCAGGATGAGGAAGGTCAGGTTTATGATACTGAGTCGGTAAGTGCTGGTTTGGATTATCCCGCTGTTGGGCCTGAACATTGTCTGCTGAAAGATACCGGCAGGGCAAAATACGTCGCCGCTGAGGACGAGGATGTCCTTGATGCATTCGAGTTTTTAAGCAAAACTGAGGGAATACTGCCAGCTCTGGAAAGCGCACACGCCCTGGCCTACCTGATGAGCCGGAAAAATCAGTTAAACGCAAACACCGTCGCAGTTGTAAATCTCTCCGGCAGAGGTGACAAGGACGTTTCAATCGTGGAAAAACGCAGACCTCTTGAAAAATGATTAATCCCGGATTTCCCATATTAAAGTGGCGCATTTGATATTGAATTGATAGTATAAGGCAAAATAAGAAAGGATGCTCTGAGAGTCAAATCCGCAATTGTTGAGGTACTTAAAGACAATGAATAAATGCTCGTTTTCAAGCGGAAATTCTGCTCCTGTTATTGATGCTTGTCGGTCGATGAGCCGACGTCACTTTCTTGGCGGCGCAGCCGTTGCAGTTGCGGCGGGATGGCTGACGGGATGTCAATCATCCAAATGGTTGCCGCAGGCCGAACAGATTGTCAAGCCATACACCGGCCAACGCTACAAGATAGGCGTCTGCGACTGGATGCTCCTCAAGCGGCAGAAACTGGGGGCGTTTCAGCTGACCAAAGAAATCGGGGCAGATGGCGTTGAAGTGGACATGGGCAGTCTCGGCCAGCGAGAGACGTTCGACAACAAACTCGCCGACCCGGCTGTGCGTCAGCAGTTCCTCGACAAGGCGCGCGAACTCGACCTTGAGATTTGCTCGCTGGCGATGTCCGGGTTTTATGCCCAGTCATTCGCGGAGCGCCCCACTGTCTATCGGATGGTGCAGGACTGCATCGACACTATGAAACTGATGAACGTTAAGGTTGCGTTCCTACCTCTCGGGGTGCAGGGCGACTTAGTCAAACGCCCGGAACTGCGCCCGGCCATCGTCGAGCGACTCAGGGCTATTGCCCCCAAGGCCGAGCAGGCCGGCGTAGTCATCGGCCTCGAAACCGCGCTTGATGCCGCCGGGGATGCGAATCTACTCAAAGACATCGGCTCCTCCTCCATCCAGATATACTTTAACTTCGCCAATGCCCTGCAGGCCGGGCGAGATTTGCATCAGGAACTGCTGACACTCGGCAAAGACCGCATCTGCCAGATTCATTGCACGGACCAGGACGGCGTGTGGCTTCAGGACAATCCGCGAATCGATATGCCAAAGGTCAAGCAGACGCTCGATGAGATGGGCTGGGCCGGCTGGCTCGTCATAGAACGCTCGCGCAGCGCAAAGAACCCTCGCAACGTGAAGTGGAACTTCGGTGCCAACACGGCCTACCTGAAGTCGATTTTTCAGGCGTGATGATTGAGCTTCAAAATTGCTTGCAGGTGCCTTATCACTTTTAGAATGGTTAGAATTTTGGTGTTGTGAATTGTTATCGTGGTAAAAGGAGTTAATGATTTTTGAAATTATTAAGGTATATAACGGATGAAAACATACAGCGAGGTTTTTTCTGAATTAGCAAAACAAAAAAAAGCAGCTTTGATACCATTTTTTGTAGTTGGTGACCCGGATTTCGATACAAGTCTTGCGATTGTCAAAGCTGCTATCGATGCCGGCGCTGATATTCTCGAATTAGGCATACCATTTTCCGACCCGATAGCGGATGGCCCTACAATCCAGAAAGCCGATATCCGTGCAATGAGAAGCGGTATGACTGTGGCAAATGCCCGCCAGTTTATCCAAAAGGTCAAGGATTACAAGGATGTTCCAATTGGACTATTGATGTATTACAACCTCGTTTATCAGTATGGAGCGGAAAAATTCTTCAGAGATTTCCATAAGGCAGGCGTCAACAGCGTCCTGGTTGCCGATTTGAGTATTGATGATGCAGAGGAAATCATCCCCCCCGCCACCGCTGCCGGTCTTGATACTGTTTTTATTGTTACGCCAAATACCGACCCCAAGAGGATGAAAGTCATCGCATCCAAGACGACCGGCTTTATTTACGCCGTCTCGCTGTTAGGTGTTACCGGAAGCCGAGACGAGCTATCTGATACGGTTGAGGGACTGGTTGGCAAATTGAAAAAACTGACCAGCGTGCCGATTTGTGTGGGCTTTGGAATCAGCAAACCCGAACACGCAGCGACAATCGTTAGGGCAGGTGCAGACGGCGTTATAATCGGTTCAAAAATAGTGGGTTTGATTGAGAGCAATTTAGGTAACAAAGATAAGTGCTTATCTGAAATCGCATCGTTTCTAAGCCAAGTCAAAAATGCAATCGCACATCAGGCCAATTGATACACCTGCCAATTAGCCCCGCCAACTCTGGTGGATTTCTGCAAAGGCGGGTAAAAATCTTCTTGTATTCTTCATAAATAACTGCAAAATATTATACTACGCTGCCGAGCCAATTATTCAAAGAATGTCTCGGCAGCAGAAGTGTAATTGGAACTTTAATTTCGTCAGGAAAGTAACTCTAAGTTAAGGAGCAGGTTATGAAGAAAATATCGATTGGCTCATGGGCATATACAATCGGCCCATATGCGAAAAATCCAGTGCCCTGGGAGCAGGTAATAAAGAAGCTCGGGGAACTGGGCTTTGATGGCGTGGAGCTTGGCGGCTTTAATCCGCACCCCAATCCGGACAATATGCCTCAGAAAAAGCAGCGAAAGGCCTGCAAAAAGCAATTAGCCGAATCAGGGCTCGAATGGTCTGGCCTGGCTGCGGACCTCTGGAGTCAGCACCTTATCGATACCGATGACAATTCTGCATACATAGATTGTTTTCGCAAGAACCTGAAGTTCTGTGTGGACCTTGGCATTCCCGCCATCCGCGTGGATACTGTTCAGCCGCCAACTATTTTCGACAAAATCGACCCCGATACCGCCCGCAAGCGTGTCGTTCAGACTTGGCAGGTCTGCGCCGCCGAAGCCGCCGATGCGGGAATCCGAATGGTGTGGGAGTTTGAGCCGGGCTTTGCATTTAACAAACCATCGGATATCCTGCGAATCGTTGAAGAGGTTGACAATGACAATTTCGGCGTGATGTTCGACACCTGTCACGGCTATATGGTCGCCTGCACCGGCGCACGTCAGCCGGGCAAAAAAGAGATTCTGCCGGGCGGCGTGGTCGAACTGGCAAAGAAACTCCGCGGCAAAATAAAGCACATCCATCTTATCGACTCCGATGGCACACTCCACGGTAATGAAACATCGACCCATGCACCTTTTGGCAAGGGCAAGATAGACTTTAATGCCCTGATGCCCGAGTTAGCAAAGAACGATATGGGCCACGACTGGTGGACGATTGATTTGTGCTTCTGGCCGGATGCCTGGGCCGTTACACAGGAATGTAAAAAAGCAGTCGACGATCTTAATAAAAAATACGGTGGTAATTAAACGTATTTAGTTGTGTATGATTTGTATCGCGTAGAAAAAAAGACACGCCGTACGCAATACGATATTAGGAGCAATCTTATGGCAAAGAAGAAATTAAACGTCGGCCTTATCGGCTATGGCTTTATGGGTCGAACGCACTCCAACGCCTACTGCAAGGTCAATCACTTTTTTGATGTACCTTATGAGCCGGTTCTGCGCGTGGTATGCGGACTGGAGAAAAAGGAGGCCAGGGCCTTTGCCGAGCGGTGGGGCTATCAATCGTACGTCACTGACTGGCGGAAAGTCATCGAGGACGACAAGGTGGATATGGTGGACATCTGCGTTCCCAACAATGTTCACGCCGAGATTGCCATCGCCGCCGCCGAGGCCGGCAAGGCCATCTTCTGCGAAAAGCCTCTTGCCCTGGACGGCGCTCAGGCTGAGACGATGGTAGATGCGGTGGAGAAAGCCGGCGTTGCGAATTTTGTCTCGTTCAACTACCGCCGTGTTCCTGCTGTCACGCTGGCCAAACAGCTCATCGATGAGGGTCGCCTCGGACGCATATTCCACTATCGCGCCAACTTCCTGCAGGATTGGACCATCTCTGCGAAGGTCCCACAGGGCGGAATGGCCACCTGGCGGCTTGATATCAAGGCGGCTGGCTCAGGCGTGACCGGCGACCTGCTGGCACACTGCATCGACACGGCTATGTGGCAGAATGGACCCATCACCACTGTCTGCGCAATGACCGAAACCTTTGTCAAGCATCGCTTGCATATTGAGACGGGCAAGGTCGAGCCGGTGGGCATCGATGACGCCTGCACCTTCTTATGCCGCTTCGAGAACGGCTCGCTTGGCAACTTCGAGTCCACGCGCTACGCACGCGGCCACAAGGCGCTTTACACCTTTGAGATAAACGGCGAAAAAGCTTCCATCGCCTGGGACCTGCACGATTTGCACCGACTTAGTTACTTTGACCACAGCGACGAATCGATTGTTCGGGGCTGGCGGTCGGTCCACGTCACCGATGGTGACATGCCGTATATGGACAAGTGGTGGGTGCCGGGACTGCAGATTGGATACGAGCATACGTTTGTCCACCAGCTTGCCGACTTTCTGGAAAATCTGGCCAAGGGCAAGCCGACATCGCCAACTTTCCGCGAGGCCCTGGCAACGCAATATGTCTGCGACGCAGTGCTCGCCTCGGCCAAAAATAAAAAATGGGAACTCGTGCTACGTAGCGATACTTCGCAGAGTAGCAAATGTTAAGAAACTATGAGCAAAGGAGGACTTATGTCTGCTAAATCTATTGCGACCAAGGCACTCGAACAGGGCAAGGGAATCGTCCGGCTGGCACCGAACTGGGTGCCGCGCTCTTTCTGCGTGCCGGGCAGGCGAATAAAACTTCACCCGAACGACTATTACGCAATCGGCGGCGAACGCGGCGGTATTGACGAACGCTGGTTCTCATCCACCACGCCGGCTGACAACGGCCCATTGACTGCGCCGAATGAGGGAATGAGCTTTATCGTCTTTGAGGATAACGGAAAAATCGAGAAGGTCCTGCTCAAAGATGCAATCGATGAACTGAAAGGCCAACTCATCGGCGACAGACTATGGAATGAATATCATCGTTGGCCGATGTATTCCAAATTCTTCGACAATAAAGGCGCCCTGCCACACCATATACACCATCGCGACGAACACGCAAAGCTGACAGGTCAGTTAGGAAAGCCCGAGGCCTACTATTTCCCGCCACAGGCAAATAACTATGGAGGCGATTTTCCTTACACCTTCTTCGGCCTGAAACCCGGCACTACAAAAGAACAGGTCCGCCAGGCCCTTCTCGACTTTGAAAAAGGTGACAACAGAATCACGGACCTGTCGGTAGCTTATCGGCTTGAGGTCGGCACCGGCTGGGATGTCCCGCCAGGTGTTCTGCACGCACCGGGAAGTCTCTGCACATACGAACCGCAGAAGGCATCTGATGTCTTCGCTATGTACGAATCTCTTCCACACCACCAGGTTGTCCCCAAAGAGCTTCTCTGGAAAGACACACCAAAAAACAAAGTAGGCAATGTTGACCATTTGCTTGCGGTAATTGACTGGGACCTGAATGTTGACCCGGACTTTGCCGAGCATCGATTTATGCGTCCCAAACCGGTCCTGCCAGTTAAACAAATGCAGAAGCAGGGCTACATCGAGAACTGGATATGCTATAAGTCGAGGGCCTTCAGTGCCAAAGAGCTTACGGTACTGCCGGGCCGGACGGTAACCATAAATGATAGTGCCGCTTACGGCCTAATTATGATGCAGGGACACGGCAAAATGGGACAATGGGCGATAGAGACTCCCACACTTATAAGATACGGCCAGTTGACCAATGATGAATTTTTTGTCAGCGAAGACGTTGCCCGGCAGGGAGTAGTCATCACTAATCCTTCCAAGGCCGACCCAATCGTAATGCTCAAGCACTTCGGCCCTGACAACCCGGACTTGACTATTGAGTAGCGGGGCCCCACGGGCACTCGCGCCACGTAGCGGGCTACTTATGCACGGTGGTTTACTGCCGAGCGCACTCACTTTTTATGATTCGTACAATTCAAACGATTTGCCTCTCTTTTTTGCTGGCTGCCGGATAACCCAACTGGACTAATAGAACCGTTGTTTGATGGATTGTTTTTTGAACTCGGCTGCGGTTGGCAGAAGCTCAAATGAATCTATTTTTTCAGCTTCGACGAATTTATCTATCGCACGCTGAATGTCGCCGAAACTTTTGCTGTGCATCATCGCAAAGAGATTATAAGGCCAATTCTCAAAGGTCTTTCTCTGGTAACAATGGCTCACAATCCCGAAACGAGCCAGTTCTTCACCTGCGCGGATAATTCTATTCTGCGGAACTTCGCTGACAAACAAAACATTAGCTGAAAATCCCAGTTTGCGATGGTCAACAACAGCCGCTATACGTCGGATGACACCTTTATCAACCAGCTCCTGTATAATCCTCAAAACATCTTCTTTTGCCACGTCTTCGCTGCACAGTGAATCGAATGGTCTTGCCGTTATGTCCAAATCTGTTTGTAGTTTTGATAGAATCAGATTTTGTTCCGCAGTTATTTCGACAATTTTTTGTTTTGGAATCGACTGAAGCTCTTGCGATAAAAGCTCACCCTCACTCTCGGCGTCGAAACGGACATCAAGCTTAAAAACACGCTCTACAGGCAAGCTGTGAAAATCAATACCGAAACGCCCCGAAAGATTTGACAGCGTAACCTTAATCTGTTCAGCTGTCGGCGCCTGCAGGGTAAACCAGAGATTGTAGTAATGCTTTCTTTGATAATTGTGAGAGACATTTTCCAGAGAATTAACTGCCTCGGCAATTTCCTGCAGGTCCTCCTGTGGCACATGTGCGGCCACTAAAGTGCCTATTATACCGAGTGCTCGATAATTTATCAAAGCGGAAATTCGCCGGATAACGCCCAGTTGTTTTAACCTTATCGTTTCCTGCAGAATGGTATCCTCATCGGTATTTATATATTTTGCCAGTTCTTCAAACGGCTTTTCGCAGATTGGCAAGCCATCCTGAAGTCTATTGCACAATTGTTTCTGGAGCTTTGTCAAACGCAACTGTCACACCTCGTTTCCCGTAAACGCTTTTCGCATTTCGCTTCACGATTGACGCTTAGCGAATTTACAAATCGTGTCCGCAGCTAAATAATCGCCGCTGGTCGCATAGGCCCTCGCCCTGCAGCCCCCGCACACGCTAACGTATTCACAGACTCCGCAGTTACCTTTGTAAACTGAAACGTCACGGATTTCATTTAGAAACTTTGATTCCCGCCAAATCTTGCCGAAATTAAAACCATTTTCGAGCAGATTTCCCGCCGATATATTGAGAAAGCCACAAATCTGTACGTCACCGCGATAGCTTATAAATCCAAACCCCCTGCCGCCCATACACCCGTTCGGCTCACCGCTTATCGATGATTCCCGTGCCTTTTCCGTTGATGCCTCTCCTGCCTGTCGCCAAACTCTCGCAAAAGATGGCCCGCATGTAACCCTCACTTCGATTTTGGATTCGAGTTTTAGCCGAAGTAATTCATTTAGCAAAACTTCGTACTGCAGCGGGCTGAGAATGTCATCGGCGATATTTTTACCCCGGCCGGTCGGCACAAGAATAAACGCATTAAAGCAATAGGCCCCGAGCCGTTTCGCTAATTCGACTATGCCGACTGTCTCATCAATGTTGATTTTGCTGATTGTGGTATTAATCTGAAAACGCACACCTGCCCGGCGGGCAATCGCGGCAGCTCGAATCGTTGCATCAAAGGCACCTTCGGTGTCCCTGAATCTGTCGTGCGTCTCAGATGAGCTGCCGTCTATCGAAAAAGATAATGCCAAAACGCCGGCCTTTTTTAACTCGGCAATCGAACAATCGTCAATCAGATAGCCGCAGGTCGCCATTACCATCCGCAAGCCCAGCTTCCGGCCATATCGAATAAGCTCGTAAATATCATCCCGCTCCATCGGCTCACCGCCTGTCAGGATTATTATGGGTTCTAATCCTTTGCAAAACCTCGCTACAGAAGCAAGGATTTTTCTGCATTGCACGGTGGTCAGTTCTTCATTGCTGCCGGCTAAGGCATTAGCCCGGCAGTGCAGACAGTTAAACCGACAGCGGTTCGTAACCTCAAAAGCAATAATCCTTGGCTTATCGCGGCTAATAGCTCGTTTCTCTTCGCTCATAGTAATAACTGTAGCTTATCGCACTGCGACGGTCAATAGTGCGAGATTTCGTATCTCGTGAAGCGTATATCGTTTCGTCGATGCGATAATAAGTTTATGCGTTAAGGCGTTTGCATATCGAGAATCGAGAATCCGCTTAGACTAAACTATAGTCACGAATAGATATGGCAATTCGACCAATTATCACGATGAAGGACCAGACCACCAAGATTGCAATTATAACTGTGACAGCCCAAATAATAATTATAGCTGGTTTTCGAACGATATCATCGACCTTGTGGAACTTCCGGATATCGTCCGGTAAGCGCCCGATTACCTTATAGCACCAAAAGACCCCCAAAACCAACAATCCAGCCTGCAACCACGAATTTAAAAACATAAAAATCCCTCATCCCTTCATCGGCTAATAAATTTTTCTACGAAATAAGTAATTATACTCATATCTTGTGAAGCGTATCACGTATTGATTCCGCAATAAATGCGAAATGACAACCGAACGATTCTATGAATTTTTCAGCTCTCGGCTGTATTCGCTTTCTTTAGATAATAATATAAGGAGAGAATATAAAAGTCAAGGGAAAAGTTAGTTAATTAGTGGATTAGAGGATTAGTTAATTGGTGAGTGGTTATTGGTTAATTGTGAGTGGATGCGATAATGGGATTATGCGTTGATGCGTTTTCCTATCGAGCATCAAGAATCTAACACCGAATATCAGAAACTAAACAAGTTTTGCTGCTTCTTTTGCAAAATATGTAATAATAATATCTGCGCCGGCACGTTTGATGGCGGTGAGCATTTCGAGCATTGCGGATTTCTCATCTAATAATCCCGCGGCGGCGGAAGTTTTTACCATCATATATTCTCCGCTGACGTTATAAGCAGCGATGGGACAATCGAAACGCTGCTTTGCGCGATAAATAATATCAAGATAACAAAGGGCCGGCTTTACCATCACAATATCAGCGCCTTCTTCAATATCGAGGGCAATCTCGGCCATTGCCTGGCGGGCGTTAGCCGGGTCCATCTGGTAACTTTCGCGGTCGCCAAACGCAGGGGCTGATTCAGCAGCGTCTCTAAATGGGCCATAAAAGGCAGAAGCAAATTTGGCAGCATAAGACATAATGGCGACATCGTGAAAACCATTTTCCTCGAGGGCCTCGCGGATATACCTGACCCGGCCGTCCATCATATCCGAAGGAGCAACTATATCTGCACCCGCCTGGGCGTGAGAAAGAGCGACCTTAGCTAACAACTCGCAGGTGGTGTCATTAGCAACCTTGCCGTCCTTGATAATGCCGCAATGGCTGTGTGAAGTATATCCACAAAGGCAGATGTCGGTAATGATAAGAAGCTGTGGCGCAGCTTTTTTGATTTGGCCGATTGCCCGCTGGACGACGCCGTCCTCGGCCCAGGCCGCTGAGCCCATATCATCTTTTTTAGCTGGCAGGCCGAAGAGCAGAACCGCGGGTATGCCTAATGATGCGACTTCCCTTGCCTCGGCTGCGACCGTATCAGGCGAGAAGTGAAAACAATCCGTCATCGATTTAATCGGCTCTTTGAGCTTTTTGCCTTCGCGGACGAACAAAGGATAAACAAAATCATCGACACTTAAAGTGGTTTCGCGCACCAATCTTCGCATAGCGTCACTACTGCGAAGCCGTCGCATTCTGATTTTTGGAAAAGACATTACAAACTCCCCTAATCAATTTATTATTTATTATTTACTACTTATTATTGATTTCTTCGACACTTCGACTACGCTCAGCGCAGGACAAGTATTGATTATTTTTTATTTCTTCGTCGGTCAGATAGCAAGGTGGCTCGTTGAGCCAATATTCATAGTCAGTTTTATCTTCCAGAAACCTGAAGTTGCCTTTGCACAAATCGAACCATCTGCAGCGAAGGCATCTGGCGTCGGCAAAGCTCGACTTATTCCGCAGCTTATTCAGGACCGGCTCATCGCTATTGTTCCAGATCTGGCTAAATGTCTTTTCTCTTACATTGCCGAGGGAATAATTGCGAAAGAATTGGTCGGCATATACGCTGCCATCCCAGCCGACACAAATAATCTTTTCACCGATTTTATTGCCTCCATTAGCAAGGAGAAGCTGTCTTGCCTTTTCATAATGCGGATGTTTCTCTGCGACCATTTTTAATAAAAGATACGGGCCATCGGCGTGGTTGTCCACTGTAAGGACCTCGTCGATAAGGGCTTTTCGAGCGAATTCACCTGTTTTGCTTATTATAACATCTACGGCTCGACGGGTCTCGCTGGGCGTCATCTCGTACTGCGTTCCTCCGACTGTCCTCAGGACAGGCTTGCGTATTGCGTATTGCGTATTTGCATCGCCAGAGCCTTGTCCGGCACATGCTATTTCTTTTGCTCTGCCTGCGTAGATGAGATGATAGAAGCAGAGGCGCTTTATATTATTTGAGGCGGCGATATCAAAAACGGCGGGGATTTGGTCGGCATTTTGCTTTGTTATGGTAAAACGCAGGCCAGTGCGTAAGCCAGCTTTTTGGCAGTTTTCGATGCCTGCTAAAGCCGCTTTGAAACTGCCCTTTGCCTGTCTGAAGCGGTCGTGAAACTGCCGGTCGCCATCGATAGAGATGCCCACGTAACTTACGCCGAGTTCTGCGAGCTTCCTAGCGGCAGCAGAATCAATCAGCGTGCCGTTGCTGGAGATGACAGTTCGTAATCCCAGTCGCTTCGCCTCAGCCAATAATTCAAATAAATCGCTGCGCAACAAAGGTTCGCCGCCGGAAAATAAAACAACAGGACAATTTACCTGCGTAAGCTGTGAGAGCAAATGCCCGGCCTGGGCTGTGGTCAACTCATCGTCACAGTAACTGATGTCTGAACTGCTATAGCAAT
>CAZKYA010000005.1:19337-24615 GCA_964556725.1 uncultured Pirellulales bacterium | reverse complement strand
TGCCCTTTGTTAAAGGAATTCGGCGAAACGAATAGCCGAAGCGAAGACGCCGATACAAAAGAACAAACCCGACGATAAGCTGCTCCAGCAAGGCAGGAATCCTGATTTTTATGGTGAGCTCTGTAATTTTCACCACCCCATTCCGCACCGAAGATCGTCGGAATTTCTAAATTCGAATATCTAAATCCTAAACAATATCAAAATTCAAATTTTCAAATGTTCCAAACTGTTTAGGTCATCCCGCGGATTCGCTCCCTTCGACATGCTCCCTGCTTCGCCCGAAACGATGGGGCTATGCAGGGCAGGCGGGACAGGTTTTGAGTTTTGGTAATTTGAATTTGTCTCGGATTTCCCGAACGACACAGGGCAACAGACATCCGGTAAAAGCACCGGAGTTGTCGTGCTTCGAGTTTCGTGCTTTATGTCTTTGGTATTTTCTGATTTCGTATTTGAGGACTAATAAGTCCTTCTACTATTGGGTGAACCCGCGCAAAAGTGTCGAAAATCGGGGGATTTTTTAAGGCGGGGATTGCCGTAAGCGATTATATAGAAAGTAATAAAAAAAATTTTAAATTTTGGGATTTTTGCGCACAGGTATCAGCAGATTTTGTTGAAATTTGGCCTTGCCACAAAGACACAAAGACCCGAAGAGAAGATAGTTAATTGGCGATTATCAATGCTAAATACTCGATTCTCGATTCCGCCTCTGGCGGATAAACCTCGATGATGGATACGTAAATGCCAGCAGATAGAAAAGCCCTGTGGGGTTTTTGTTGCATAAAAGTGTGAAAATGAGTATGATGCCGGCGAAACAATATTTTTTCATAGCTACTTTATAATGAACGGGAGCGCTAATAGAAGGATGACTGATGTAACTTTGATTACGGGCGATGGGGTTGGGCCGGAGATTGCAGAGGCAGCGCGCAGATGTATCGATGCCACCGGCGCAGGGATAAAATGGAAAATATTTGAAGCAGGCACAGAGGTAATGGAGCGGCTTGGTACGCCGCTGCCGGAGGCGACGGTCGAATCCATTAAGAAAACCGGCGTGGCGTTAAAGGCACCAATTACTACGCCGGTGGGAACCGGCTATAGAAGTATAAATGTGCATCTTCGGCAGACGCTCGATTTGTATGCCTGCCTTCGGCCTTGCAAAAGCTATAAGGGCGTGCGAAGCAGATATAGCGATATCGACCTTGTGGTTGTGCGTGAAAATACCGAGGACCTCTATGCGGGAATCGAATTTCAAAAGGGAAAAGACGATACGAGTGAACTTATCAATTGGCTAAATAAACACAGCTCGCGAAAAATAAGCAAAGATTCCGGCGTAAGTATAAAGCCGATTTCGGTCAGGGCGACGGAGCGGATAGTAAGATTTGCATTTGAATATGCCCGAAAAATGGGACGCAAAAAAGTAACGAGCGTTCATAAGGCCAATATTATGAAATTCTCAGACGGGCTATGGCTTGAGGTGAGTAGAGAGGTTGCAAAGAAATACGGCGACATCGAATTCGAGGACCGCATCGTTGACAATATGTGTATGCAGTTGATTCAAAAGCCGGAACTTTACGATGTAATAGTGCTGCCGAATCTTTACGGCGATATTATAAGCGATTTGTGTGCGGGTCTGGTCGGCGGGCTGGGTGTTGCGCCTGGTGCAAATATCGGTGATAAAGTCGCTATTTTCGAGGCGACGCACGGAAGCGCTCCAAAATATAAAGGACAAAATAAGGTCAATCCGACCGCTTTGATACTTAGCGGGGTGATGATGCTAAGGCACATAGGCAAAACTACTGAGGCGGATAAATTAGAGTCGGCTGTCGCTGCGGTGATAGCCGAGGGCAAAAACGTAACATACGATATAAAACCAGACCGCGATGACCCAACAGCAGTGGGCACAAGCGAGATGGCTGACGCCATTATTGAGAAAATAGTCAGCGTTTAGCGGAACCATTAACCGGCTTTACAGGGGGACTTTTATTGAATCAGGAAGATTACCGTAAAGTGATTTCGGGTCAGAGCAGGGGGGCTGGGGCGATGCTGCTGCGATTTTTTCTGAATATCGCTTCGATATTCTATTGGCTTGCAGTTCAGCTGAGGAATTTCTTATACTCCATTGGCTGGCTAAAAGCATATAAGGCAAATGCAATAGTTATAAGCATCGGGAACATCACCATCGGCGGGACGGGGAAAACGCCGCTTGTAATCTGGCTCTATCAACAAATAGTGCAAAATGCAAAGTGCAAAGTGCAAAACTGCGGAATTCTAACAAGAGGATACAAAGCAAATCAAAAATTAAAAATCAAAAATCAAAACTATGGAGATGAAGTTCAAATTCTGGCAGAAAGCTGCCCGAAGGCCAAAGTGATTGTAAATCCGGACCGCGTTGCAGGAGCGAACGAAGCGGTGAATAAATTCGGCGCAAAGGTCCTGATTATGGACGACGGATTTCAACACCGCCGGTTGGCAAGAGACCTTGATATCGTAACAATCGATGCAACACGGCCTTTCGGTTACGGCAAGCTGCTACCGGCAGGGCTGTTAAGAGAGCCGGTCGATTCTCTAAAGCGTGCTGATGCCATAGTTATTACAAGAAGTAATCAGGTATCCGAATCTGAACTAAACAAAATCGAAGAGAAAATTCAAAAGATTAAGCCAGATATTGTAATCGCAAGGTCTATACATTCGCCGGTTTGTGCAAGGACGACAGACAATAAAGAAATCGGTATTGAACAGCTAAAGGGTAAAAAGATATTTGCCTTCTGCGGCATAGGTAATCCTGATGCTTTTATAAAGACAATAAAAGGCCTTGGAGTTAATTTAGTCGGAACGAAAATCTATGATGACCATTATCATTACGCTGACAAAGATATTGAAGATATCCGCACAAAGGCCAAAGAACTCAGCGCTGATTTGATACTAACGACGGAGAAAGACTGGCGCAGATTGCCAATCGAAAATCGAAAATTGAAAATTGACATTGGTTTTGCATATCTGGTGATTGAGCTAAAATTAGTCAGCAGAGAAGATAAAATAACACGGTTGATTAAAGGGGCGTTGGCGGGTATAATCATCAAAAAGTAAGAAATCAGAAGAGCGAAGTCAGAATATATAAGAACCAAAAATGTATGAAAAGCTGCTGAAAACTGTAACAAATCTTGGCTCGCCGAAGGTGCTGGTCGTGGGTGATTTTATGCTCGATGTCTATATCTACGGCGATGCGCTGAGGATAAGCCCGGAGGCACCAGTGCCGGTGCTGAAAGTTTGCAGAACGGAGTATAGCTGCGGCGGGGCGGGTTCTGTGGCTGCTAACCTTGCTGTTCTGGGCGCGGTGCCGATTTGTCTCGGTGTTATCGGAAACGACCAGAACGGCAAAATCCTCCGGGAAAAACTGGCAGAGATAGGTGCCGACATTAGCGGCCTATTTACCGAAACAGACAGGCCTACAATCAGCAAACACAGACTTATCGGCCTGGCACAACACCGCCACCGACAGCAGTTGATTAGGATGGACGAGGAATCCACTGAGCCATTTTCCGATGGACAATATGAGCAGGTTCTCCAGTTCTTTAAAGATAAACTAAAAAAAGCAGAGATTGTTTGCCTGCAGGATTATAACAAGGGCGTGCTTAGCTCATCGCTTTGCAGGCAATTGATACAATTAGCTACGCAAGCGAACAAAAAGGTCCTCGTTGACCCATCCCTTACCAGCGACTATTCAAAATATAGCTGCGCCACCTTAATTACGCCGAATCGCAAAGAGGCATCAACGGCGGCTGGCTTCGAGATAAAAACTGAAAACGATGCTGCAAGAGCGGCTGAAGAGCTTTCCAATAGATTGAGTCTCGAGGCCGTAGTAATTACACTGGATAAGGAAGGTGCCTATCTGAAGACAAACGAGATAAGTGAGCTGATACCAACGAGGCCACGCAGCGTTTATGATGTTACGGGGGCCGGCGATATGGTTCTGGCAACACTTGCGATAACGCTGGCCGCTGGCTGCGATTATAAAACGGCAGTGCAGCTATCCAATATAACCGGCGGGATTGAGGTGGAAAAATTCGGCACTGTAACAGTAAGTATCGAAGAAATAGTCGATGAAATAACCAGCCAAAATCAGGATATAATCGGCAAGATACGTGAAATTGGCCGTCTGGCTGATGAACTTGACTGGCATCGCAGGCAAAAAAGAACAATAGTCTTTACCAACGGCTGTTTTGACGTTATTCACAGAGGACATATAGAGTTTCTGAAGTTCTGCAAGTCGCAGGGAGATATAGTAGTAGTCGGCTTAAACAGCGACAGCTCAGTAAAAACCATCAAAGGACCCGACCGACCAATAAATAACCAGCACGACAGGGGTGCTGTCCTAGCTGCATTGGAAACAGTAAATTACATCACAATTTTTGATGAGCCGGAGCCGCTAAACTTAATCAAAAAAGTAAAGCCGGATATATTAGTAAAGGGTCAGGACTGGGAAGAAAAAGGCGTGGTCGGTCGTAAGCTTGTTGAATCCTACGGTGGCAAAGTCGTTCTTGCACCGCTTGTCGAGGGCAAAAGCACAACGGCAACGATAAAAAAAATGAAGGAGTTAGAAAGAAAATCCCAACGAATTAGGTGAGAGATTGCCACGCCCCGCACCAATTGAGGTTAAGCTCATGCCTAATTGGTGCGGGGCTCGCAATGACAGCACGATAGGAAAGAAAATCCTGATGGAAGAAAACATCAAGAAACAGATTACAGAAACGATAGAAACACACAAGAAGCTGATTGCCGAACTTGAGATGAGCGGTATAGAAACCATTGCCGCTGCAGCCAAGGCAATAATAAAATCATTAAAGCAAAACGGCAGGGTCTATATCTGCGGCAATGGCGGCTCTGCAGCAGACGCTCAACACATAGCAGCAGAACTGCTCGGCAAATTCGAGCGGCAGCGCAAGGCACTGCCTGCAGTCGCTCTGACAACCAATACATCGGTAATAACATCAATTTCCAATGATTACAGCTATGAAGATGTATTTACCAGACAGGTTGAAGCATTAGTCAGAAAGGGCGATGTATTCTGGGCCATATCGACCAGCGGGACGTCGGCAAATGTCATATCGGCTGCTAAGCTGGCCAAAGAAAAAGGGGCCTGCATACTGGCTTTTACGGGCAGAGCCAACAGCAAACTTGAGCAGACTGCCGACATCTGTTTTTGCGCAAACGGTTCAACAGCACGCAGTCAGGAGATTCACCAATTAGCTTATCATATAATCTGTAAGCTTGTGGAACAAAG
>CAZKYA010000005.1:6701-19237 GCA_964556725.1 uncultured Pirellulales bacterium | reverse complement strand
TAATTATGCCAAACAAAGCGATATTTCTGGACCGTGACGGAACTTTGATAGAAGACCCCGGGTATATCAATCATCCCGACGAGGTCAAGCTGCTGGACGGCGCAGCAGAATCCCTTATCGAATTCGGCGCTATGGGATACAAGACGGTTATTGTTTCAAACCAATCGGGCGTCGCTCGCGGGATGGTTACGGAGAAGGTTCTCGGTGAGATTCATAACCGCTTAAAACAACTGCTTGCTGAAAAGGGGGCATTTTTAGACAAGATTTATTACTGTCCTTACCACCCCGATGGAGTTATAGCAAAATACCGTAAAGAAAGTGACTGGAGAAAACCAAATCCCGGGATGCTGCTCGTCGCATCCGACCAGATGGATATCGACCTTAACCAATCCTGGGCAATCGGCAACAGCAGCAAAGATATCGAAGCCGGTTTTCGGGCCGGATGCAAAACGATTTTAATCGAAGGTCCCTTATCACATCATAAATCGCTTGAGCCAGACCAGCCAAAGCCGGACTACAAGGCAGTAAATATCAAAGAAGCAGTAAATATCATCAAACAATATCACCGCTCGGTAAGCAAACCCAAACCAGAAATACAGGATTTCCAGCTCAACCAAACCGAACAAATTACGCAAATAGAACAACCAACCCAAACAGAGGCAGAGAATGCGAATATCGAAACCCCTGTTTTTACTGAGGTTGAAGAGCCAACCGAACTACCGGAATTCGAAGAGAATGCGAATATCGAAACCCCTGTTTTTACTGAGGTTGAAGAGCCAACCGAACCACCGGAATTCGAAGAACAAAAAAGCAACGACGAACAAGAAACTTCTGCTGACAGAACCGAACAATTGCTCAACGGTATTCTGCGACAACTAAAAAATATGCAACGGGCCGATATGTTTAGTGAATTTTCAATAACGAAACTGACGGCCGGGATTGTGCAAATTATCGTTCTGTGCTGCTTACTTGCAACAATATGGTTTTTGATGAGTCCCAACAGGCAGGATAATGCAGTTTTCATATCACTTGGCTTCGCGATGGTTTTTCAAGTGATGTCCCTAACTTTTTACGTGATGCAGAGACGCAAATAAAAATGTCGACCCCGCACCAATTGGGTCCAGGCCTGGATATAGAAAGACGGGTGCAGAGTCAGGTCTCTCGATAAAGGACATTTGGCGGGGGCACTTCACAAGATGCAAGAGACAAATATTTTAGTATGGCTTCCTTCACCGATGGGTGATGCTATCCTTTGCGCGCCGGCCTTGCGGGCCATCCGACAACATTTCAAATCCGGCAGAATCACTTTTTTTGGCAGGGGAGTGGTTCGACAGGTCCTGTCGCCAAACAGCTTCAACGATAGCTGGCTGGAGCAAAAAAACAATAACCCATTTTCAATTTCAAAAGAGCTCAAAAAACATAAATTCACACATACAATTCTTTTGAAGAATTCTTTTGGTTCGGCTCTGTCAGCATTTCTGGCAGGAATACCATCTCGTATCGGCTATGCCCGCGAAGGTCGCGGCTTTTTGCTCACCGACAAACTCAATCCGCTGAAACTGCCTGACGGCAAATTCAAGCCAATATCTATGATAGACTATTATCTTGCGATTGCATACCGGGTAGGTGCTGAAACGACCAACAGAAAGCTCGAATTGCTAATAGACCCACAAGAAAATGCGGGTCTTCGAGCCAAATTGCCGGAAGCTATCAATGCCAAAGGCCCTGTTGTCGTCCTTGTGGCTGGGGGAGCATTCGGGCCGAGCAAATGCTGGCCCAGCGAAAGGTTCGCACAAACAGCCGACTGGCTGATTGACAACTACAACGCAACAGTTGTCGTTTCTGTGTCATCACATCCCTTCGAAAAGAAAATCGCCAAAGAAATTTGCTCTTTGAGCAAAAACAAACTTATCAGCTTAGACGAAAGGCCGCTGAATGCCGGCGAACTAAAGGCACTTTTTTCCATTGCAGAATTGGTCATAAGCAACGACACGGGTCCGCGTCATATTGCCATAGCCCTTGGTCGCAAGGTAGTCACTCTTTTCGGCCCGAACGACCCGGCCTGGACAGAAACCGATTGCAAAAATGAGATTCAAATTGTCGGTAACGTCTATTGCAGCCCCTGTGCCAAGCCAGAATGTAAAAAATCAGAGCATTTGTGTATGAATGTAATCACTGTAAAGATGGTTTGCGAAGCCGCTAAAGAATTACTCGAAAATAAACGAAGAAAAGCAAAAGTCTTCTCTCGCCAGGAATTTATAGAAACTTCAAAATCCTTTTTCATCGATGCCGATTACAAAGCCGCTTTTGAAGAAACAGGGCTAACCTGTATTGATGCAGTTTTTTCTTTTGCTGCGGGTAAAAGTTTGAGCAAGAGCAATCTTGCTCCATTTCGCAGTCGCCTGCAATTTGAAATAAATTCGCCATCAGCAACTTTATTTTTGAAACGATATGACAAGCCGCCGATTCTTACTCAAGTTCGAAACTGGCTTTCACACCGCAGCCGGAAAAGTTGCAGCTTTTTGGAATTCGAGTCGGCAAATGAACTGGCAGAAGCGGGGATAAACACCCTAAAAATTATATCTTACGGCCAGCAGTGGGGACGACTTTTTGAGAAAAGAAGCTTTGTCATAACTGAAAAAATTCCAAATGCCGAATCCTTAGAACGAAAATTACCCGATTGTTTCAACGGCCCAGCTACAGTTGAAAATTTGAAACCGAGAAGAAATTTCATTACCCAATTGGCTGATTTTGTAAAAAATTTCCACCAGAGGAATTTCCGTCATCGAGACCTTTACTTTTCACACATATTCTATAGCGACGACGGCGAATTTTACCTGATAGACCTTGCGCGAGTTTTCAAGCCGCTTTTTTCCCGGCAGCGATTTCGGATAAAAGATATTGCGCAACTTCATTATTCGGCACCGGCAAAGCATTTTTCCAATACGGACCGGCTGCGTTTTTACTTTAGATATACCGGCCATAAAAAGCTAACCACCAAAGACAAGATATTTATTCATCAGGTAATAAACAAAGCCGAGCGAATGGCACGGCACGATAAGAAGCACGGCAGGTCAGCTCCCTTTGCAAGCTGAAGAAATTCGGTTACAATTCTATAATGAAGAAAAAAATCGCAATTATAATAGAAAGGGCCAATATAGCCCTCGGAGGAGCTGAACGCTCGGTTTTTGAACTGGCATCGGCATTATCGTCACCTGGCCTCGAAGTTGACATACTTGCCGCAAAAGGCCAGACCAACGCCAGGAACATCCATATTCTGTGTCAAGATACTCCCGGCGAACGCGTCGGTTACTTTACTTTCGCCGAGGCGTTGAAAAAATACTTATCACAAAATCCCTATTATCTAATTCACAGTGTTTTACCATTTGACTTTGCCGACATTTATCAGCCGCGAGGCGGCACATACGCCGAATCGATTGTGCGCAACGCCGCCAGCTACCAAAATAAGCTTCTTGAATCCTATAAGAGACTGACGGCCTTTGCCAATTTTCGCAGAACGACCCTTTTGCGTGCCGAGCGTAAACTATGCAAAGAATCGAACGGGCCGGTAATCGTCGCACTTTCACAGTATGTCGCCGAACAGTTCAAACAACACTACGGCCTTGATGATGAACGGATAAAGGTCATACATAACGGTGTGAGAATACACAAACAAATCGATACTAAAGAGGCAGACAAATACCGCACACATATACTGACTCAACTTGGACTTAAAGAAGCTGATAAGCCCGTCTTTTTCTTATTCACGGCCAACAATTTCAGATTAAAAGGACTGGCTTGCGGAATAAAAGCGATGAAACTGGCGGCAGCACGTCACAATACAGAACGTCAAGGGTATCTAATAGTGGCGGGTAGCGGGAAAACAAACAAATATCGCCGACTCGCCAAAAAGCTCGGCGTCCACAGGAAAATCCTTTTCTTAGGGACCGTTCGTCACATCCAAAATGTTCTGTCAATAATCGATGTCGCTATCTTGCCCACCTTCTACGACCCTTGCAGCAGATTCATCCTCGAAGCAATAGCAGCCGGCAAGCCGGTGATAACTACAAGATTCAATGGCGCAATTGATTTATTCGTTGATGGCCGGCACGGCAGGGTAATTGATTCGCCCGAAGATATCCCGGAACTGGCGGAAGCTATTGACTATTTCACAGATACAAGCAATATCCAAAAAGCGACAGAAGCGATTATTGCAGATAATCTGACAGAAAAAATTTCCATCAGCCGAGTTGCCAAACAGCTTGAGTGTCTTTATGAATCTATATTACACTCGTCAGGGCGTCCGTCAAGGCTCGGCCTTGCCGAGACTGAAAGGCCCTTGCCGTAACCTGGAAGGAAAGGCCTAAAATAATGTATATAATTTTTGCAATTGCTATTATATCGGCGTATCTGGTCGGCTCGGTACCGTTCGGGCTTATAATTGTCAAAGCACACGGAAAAGACCTTCGCAGTATCGGCTCGGGCAATATCGGTGCAACCAATGTCGCCCGTGCATTGGGTAGAAAATGGGCGTATCTCTGCTTTCTGCTCGATGTGCTTAAGGGCCTTGTACCAATGCTTGCTAGTGTTTTCACGGGCTGGAAGCCCGTGATACTTTTGTCAGTTGGGATAGCGGCAATTTTAGGCCATATCTTTCCTATATACCTGAAATTCAAAGGCGGCAAGGGCGTCGCAACCAGTCTCGGCGTAGCGCTGGGGCTTTGGCCTTACTATACAATTTGCGCCTTGATTGCTTTCGGAGTCTGGGTGGTGGTTGTTTTAGCATGGCGTTATGTCTCGCTTGCCTCAATTGCTGCCTCTATCGCTTTCCCTGGCGCACTGTTATTAGCTGTGTTGCTAACACCAGGCTGGGATTTCATCAATCTATGGCCGTTACTGATAGTGGCAACGGCAATGCCGCTGATGGTCGTTATCCGGCACCGAGAAAATATAAAGAGATTGCTCGCAGGGACCGAAAGCAAGATTCTAAAGAAAAAGCCATAAGCACATCCCTTCGATAAACTCAGGGCGGTAAGCCCTCTGCGGCGGGTCGAACCGCTTTAGAGACGAAGGAGAAGGGGGGGGCAAGCCAATCTCGAAGCAATGCCTCAATTATTATCAGTGGCCTATTATGATTTTACTTTTTGCCCCAAATAATCCTCGGCGAGGCAGATTCACCAATCCCTTATTGACTGGCGCGCCCCCCAATTAAAATGGAACACCGGTACTTTCAGCCCTCAGCGTCCCCCCAAATAAACTTTTTTAGCTTAAATCACACGCTTTTGCAGCTATTATCGGTCAAATCGCAAAAATTGAAGGTAGCAAATTGCTAAATTTGCCGTTACAAAACCCTATTATCGGACGGATGAAATCCTAATTACAGGGTTATCAAACCCCCATTTTCAGATAAGCAGCAACTTAATACGCCTGTGGCGTATTAATACATCAATATAAATCGACACATCGACATATTTTCTTAAATTTCTGGCAATTATAAAATGATTTAATTCGAAATAATGCCGATAAAGCCGAATATCAATACTGATAAGCGTGTTTTGCAATGCTCAAAGATTTGAATCTGCCCAGTCTAAGACGCTCAAGGTTCGAGGGAAGTTAAACCGCCGAGAATGGCAATCTTGACCAGCTCAGCTATGCTGCGGGCATTGAGCTTTTCCATAATTTTACGTCGGTTCGCTTCTATGGCCTTGGCACTTACGTGCAGCTCAATAGCAATCTCTTTAGTGCTCTTTCCTTCGGCTATAAGTTGAAGGACCTCACGCTCTCTGGTTGTGAGAACCTTTAACGGCAACTCGGTAGTGGGGTCTATGCCCTTTATAAAGGCATCAACTACCTTTCCGGCTATTTTGGGGCTGAGGTATTTACAGTCGGAATTTACGGTTCTTATACTTTCGGCCAGTTCATCGAACAAACTATCTTTCAAAACATATCCCATCGCACCAGCTTTTAGCATATCCGCCACAAACATCGTATTAGAATGCACAGATAATGCAGTTACCTTCACTTTCGGAAACTCACGAACAATCTGCCGGGTAGCATCAATTCCATTTAGATGAGGCATAGTGACATCCATAACTACGACGTCCGGCTTAAGCTGCCGCACCAACCCAATCGCCTCCCGGCCATCTCCAGCCTCACCCACAACTTCCATATCAGGTTCCTCTTGAAGCATATTGTGCAGAAGCTGACGTAAAAGCCGTTCGTCCTCAGCCAATAAAATCCTTATACTCATTGCTACTTCTCCTTAGCGGTTTTTTTTCGCTTAAGCGGAGCAATAATTGTAACCTTAGCTCCCTGACCGGGAGCAGATTTAATCTCAAGATGACCTCCTAAGTATTCCAGACGCTGACGAATACTAAAAAGACCAAATGCCCCTGTTCTTACCGCCATATCCGTAACTTTAACAGGGTCGAAACCACGCCCGTTATCTTCGACGGTGACGTGTATTTTGTCATTCACTTTTCGTATAGAAACCTTTACCTTCTTTGCCTGAGCGTGCTTGACAACGTTAAAGAGCAATTCTCGCACATCGCGGAACAAAAAAACACGAATGTCGTCATCCAGGGGCTTAGGCTGTTCATCATCCTCGAACTCGCAGGTAATACCATACTTTTGTCGGATTTCTTCTATGAGCCAGTCGGCTACAGCCGTCTCAAAACCTAACTCATATAGTACCGGCGAACTCACATCTAATGCCAACGACCTCGCTTCTCCCATTGCCTGTCCAAGCGAATTACAGATTTCGTCCAATGCCTTGTTAAGTTCTTCGCCGGAAACAGAATGGCGAAGTGCGTCTAACTTAATTTTTGAAATAGCCAAGGACTGGCTGATTCGCTCCTGCAGCTCCACAGCAATGCGGTGTCTTTCGCGCTCCTCGGTCAGCGATATCTCCGAAATCAGAGATTTAAGCTGCGCCTGATAGTCAAAAGCCCTTTGCTCCGCACGCTTACGCTCAGCGTTCTTGGTAAGTGTCCACTCACCTTTCTGCCTAATAAGAGCCAATTGATGGTTGTTGACTACATCTATTATTTCAGATGGGCCACATTTTCCAAGGTAGTAACAACAAAGGGCAATAATCCTATATCTGCCGATTGATTCGTTTATCTGATGTTCATAATCAGCAAAGTTTCGCCAGAGTCCCCCTTCAATCCATGCTGTATTACCTGTTATCCTGATGCCTGCATAACCCATAGTAAGTGCTCGACTAAGTTTATCAATCCATCCTTGCAGGACCTGTTGCCAATCAAATTTGTCTTCTACGAGATGCCATTTATTATAGGGAAGAATTTCTATTTGTCCTTTTTCCAAATATTCGTCAAAGTCAGGCATAGCTTTTCTAATTTCGTTTTCGGCCTCTTTCGCGTCGAGAGGTTCTGAGGTAACCCACATACAAAATTCATTGTTTTCCAATCCAGCTTTCAGATAGGGCACCAGAATCTCGATTAAATCCGCCTTGTTCTCGTAAAATAGGCAAAAGTGTGTGCCCCAAGGCACGTTATCTAATACATCGATTCCCGTTTTTCGAAGTGTTGATTCATTATTCTCGATTATACCCATCGCAAAGGTCTCCAAAAATGTAAATCCACTCTACGCTTCCTGGTCATCTCCGGCCTTACGAGCTACGTCCTGTTTTAGCGGAGCTGTCATTGTTACTTTACAGCCACAGCCCGGTGCGGACTTTATTTCAAGGTGGCCTCCTAACTGTTCCAATCGCTGTCGAATACTAAAAAGGCCAAAGGCACCTGTTTTCACCGCCTTTTTCGCTGCTTCGACAGGGTCAAATCCCCAACCGTCATCTTCAACGCTGACCTGTATTTGGTCTGCCACTTTGCAAATAGAAACCCTTACCTTTTTTGCTTGTGCATGCTTAACAACATTCATCAGCAGCTCTCGCATACTGCTGAACAAAACAGCTTCGATGTCCTTGTCTATGTTCTTCGGCTGTCCATTGACCTCGAACTCAGTTTTAATACGATACTTCTCCTGGATTCGTGTGTTAAGCCATTCGGCCACCGCATCTACAAAGCCCAATTCATCCAATAGAGGGGCACCCAGGTCGTATGTCAATGTCCTGGTCTCCTCAATAGTCCGGCCAAGCAAGCCACAAACTTCACTCAGAATTTCGGCAAAATCCCTTAAAGGCGCAGATGCGCGGAGCTCATCCAGCTTCAATTTGGAGATAACCAGATTTTGACTGATACTGGCGTGCAGCTCAGCAGCGATGCGGCGACGTTCATGCTCCTCGGCTAACGTCAATTGCGAAGCCAAGTACCTAAGCTGTTCCTGGTCCTCTCGCAGTTTTTGCTCTGCCTTTCCGCGCTCGGTGATATCTGCTCCGGAGCTCAGGGCAGCAATAATATTGCCTTTGTCATCTCTTAGTATCGTATTGTGCCAGGCGATGAGTCTTTCGCCACCATCTTTGGTCAAAACAGGGTTTTCATAATACTCTGGTTCGTCAGCTTGCCCGCTCAATATCTTATCAAAAATCTCTTTCACCTCATCTTTAATATTTTTTGGCAGAAAATTATCAAACCAGTTTTTGGCGAGGATTTCGTCCTCACTATAGCCCAAAATCTGGCAACCTTTTTTGTTAATAAGGCCGACTCTACCTTCGGAATCGATGGCCACAATCATAACCGCCGCTACATCGAGATATGTTTGAGCTTTGTCTCTTTCTCTTTTCAGGGTCTGCTCTGCCTTTTTGCGTTCGGTGATGTCCCAGAAAATACCCTGCGTTCCTATAACCTCGCCGGCGGAATCATAGAGCGGCGTTTTCACCACCTGTACGTAGATTTTCTTACCATTTGAGAGCTTGTGCTCTTCGACCGTGTCAAATACCTCTTGTGTCTCAATAACATTTTGATCATCCCGGCGGTATTTCTCCGCTAACTGAGCAGGGTAGAAATCAAAGTCTGTCTTACCAATAATTTCATCGAGTGGTCTATCCAGTGTCTCGCAAAATCTTTTGTTTCCAAACGTAAACCTACCCTCCAAATCTTTTCGGAAGATATACTGCTGCAAGTTTTCAACCAGCGAGGCATAAAGGGTTTCCGAATCCCGCAGTGCCTCCTCTGCTTTCTTGCGCTCGGTGATATCACGAGCAATACCAACCAGGCCAACAATTTTTCCCTTATCATCAAATTTTGGAACCTTTATGGCTTGAAACCAGCGCTGTTTGCCATCTGCGCCGGTCATCAATTTGGTAATTTCTATTGGCTTGCTTGTTTTGAAAACAATCTTGTCATCTTCTATATTTTTCTTAGCTTCGGCTTCATTTGCCAATATTTCGTAGTCATCTTTTCCAATAACCTGCTGGCGGGGTAATCCTAAAGCTTCCAAGGCCCTATCGTTAGCAATAATGTATCGGCTTTCGAGGTCTTTAAAAAAGATGGCATCATGTGCAGATTCTACAATAAACTGGTATTGTTTGAGTTTTTCCTCTGCTTTTTTGCGCTCGGTGATGTCTACAGCTGTAGCAGCCATAAATAGAGGGGTTCCGTTTTCATCCTTTACAAGTGTACCATTCATCAAAGTGGGAAACTCGGTGTTGTCTTTTCTTTTGTGCCATACCTCTTCCGCAACATAGTTACCTTCTCGGTTAAGCTGTTCTATTAGTCTATTCACATTCGCCATTTGCTGTTCAGTGTGAAAAATAGAAAGGTGTTTACCAATGAGTTCATCTGATGTATATCCATGCATCTTAGCAAAAGACGTATTGACATAGCTGACATTACCTTCAAGGTCAACTATCGTAATACCGTAGCCCGCTTTATCAGAAATTGTTTTGAATTTCCTCAGCTCATTCTCCGCTCGCTTGCGCTCTGTGATGTCAGTGATCACCGCCATGACGCCATTAATATTACCGTGACTATCACGCAGTGGAGCAGCCGAGATGCTGACGTCAATCAGGGAGCCATCCTTCCGCTGGCGAATTGTTTCCACTTCAGTCAATCCGCTTTCCAGCGCACGCGAGAACAAGGCATCGGCTTCATCCATTTTCTCTTTAGGGATAGCGGGATATTGACGTCCGAGGACTTCTTGTGCGCCCCAACCGAAGGTTCGCTCAGCCGCTGGATTCCACGTCTTGACGATTCGCTCTCTGTCCACGACAAAGATGGGTAACGGCGACGCTTGAATCACTGCCTGAAGCATTTGAGTCGTCTCGCGCAGCACCTCCTTCGCTTTCTTGCGATCATGAATATCACGTACTACAGCGAGGATAGCTGGTTCACCAGCATATTCGATCCTGCGGGCATTAACCTCTACTGGAATGACCCGCCCATCCTTGCAACGATGTGCTGACTCCACAATGGTTATTTCTCCAGCCCATATTTTCTTCTGGTTGTCCCTCATCACAGCATGGAAATCAGGATGGACAATATCTGCGGCACTCAAGTTAAGAATTTCTTCATAGCTGTAACCTAACCGCTTAAGTGTAACCTCGTTACAATCCATGAACCTCCCTTGTGAACTGTACACCATTACTGCATCAGCGACACCATCGAAAAGCTCTCTGTAATGTGTCTCGCTCTCGCGCAGTGCTTCCTCTGCTTTTTTGCGTTCGGTGATGTCCAAGCCATAAAAATTACAGTAACCAACATCTACAACCGGCATTGCTCTGAAAGCATAGGTCTTGCCCTGATGTTCAACCTCAATTCTTACAACTGATGCAGAGTTCAGGGCCTGTTTAGCCGCCTTGCACAACTCATCCGGCGCCGGCTGACCTATTGCGTTGTTTTTCTCCCTCAAAAGCTCCATACTTGGGGCATTGGCGTAAAGAATCTTTCCATCCGAGCTGATGCGCATAACTGGGTACGGATTCTCCGAAGGAAACTTTGCCAGGTTCCGAATCTCTTGCTCTGCCTGCTTGCGTTGGGAGATGTCTTCTACTATCTCGATGAATCCCGTTATTGCACCATCCTGTTGAATAACCGGGAAGGCCTGGATGCAAGCTGAAAAATGGCTTCCGTCATCAAGGACCTTTTCGGTTTCGATTTCTGCCGGCTGGCTGGTTGCCATCGCCCGCGTGCCGGGGCAATGAGGACATACTGCCTTGTGTTTCTCGAATTCTCGAAAACACTCTTTACCGATAAGCTCTTCGGCAGGCTTGTGGAAATATTTACTTATCATACTGTTGACCATACATATCTTATAATCGTGGTCTATAAGCGTGAATCCAAAGAAGGTGTTTTCCATCACGGCCTGATATAAGTCCTCCGGCCCTCGTAGCGTTTCCTCCGCCTTTTTATGTTTTGTGGCGATTTGATTTACGCGCTCCAATTTTACTTTACGCGTGCGCAGCTCTCCTGCTGTTTCAATGGATTTTTCCCCGCTCTTTTTAGAATTGCGCATCCTTGCATTCTCACAGTTTATCTCCAGGTCCGCGCTGTACCGCAAGTCGAATCCGAAAAATTTGGTTTGCCCTCTGATGTCCCTCTTTGTTTATGTGTGCTTAAATAGCAGATTTCAAGCCGAATGTCAATTATATTTTCGGCCAAGAATATCAGAAATTTTTGGCTGGTTTTACCCTGCTCCTGCAGGAATAATGCAAAGGAATCTCAAAACCGAATCGCCAGTATTTTTGAAGCAGTGTTGTTTACCGCCAGGCACAAATATCACGAAATCTGTGTTAAATGGATATTGTTTTCGCTCATAAACAAAAACGCCCTTGCCCTCAACGACAAATACTTCATGTTCGTGGGGATGAGTATGCAAAGGGGTACAGCCGCCTGGTCGCAATTCAAACATCCGCATTTCAAAGTTTTTTGCACCATCGGCCTTAGAAATAAGCCATCTTATATCTACATCCTTTGCCCCCTCAATCTCCACCGGACTTTTTGTAATATTGCTGGTTTTTTCTATCTTCATTTTTTGACCTTTTTATTGTTCTGTTGAAAAGAATTCGGAATGTCATTTCGAGCGAGCCATAGGCGAGTCGAGAAATCTGTTTTTTTAATGGAATTCTCCGCTACGCGTCCCTTAGGGACGCTCCGGTCGAAATGACGGTAGGGCTTTTCAACAGAGCACCTTTTTATACAAGTGAATCATTTGAGTTTTTTGTCGAGAATTCCTGAGACAACTTTCGGATTTGCCTGGCCTTTGGTCTTTTGCATAACCTGGCCAAGCAGAAAGCCGTGAGCTTTTTTACTTTTTTTGCCTCCGCTGGTTACATCTTCAACGGCCTTTGGATTTTCCTTTAATACCTGGTCAACTATTTTTTCAAGCTCGCCGGCATCACTTTTTTGAATCAGGTTATGCTCTGCGGCGATTTCTTCGGGTGTTTTGTTCAAATCTACAATACTTATGGCTGCTATCGTGCTCGAGGCAGTGGAACTAACAGCACTCACAGTAATCATAGCAGCTAATCGAGCTACTTTTTCCGGTGAGACTCCTAACTCAGCAACGCTGCAACCTCTCTCATTGGCCAGCTTTTGGTAGTCCTGAGTTACAAGGTTGCAGACTTTTTTCGGGTCGCCACCGGCTTTGACGGCCTGGTCAAAAAACTCCGCTGTCGAGCG
>CAZKYA010000005.1:0-6601 GCA_964556725.1 uncultured Pirellulales bacterium | reverse complement strand
TTTTCGGGTCGCCACCGGCTTTGACGGCCTGGTCAAAAAACTCCGCTGTCGAGCGTTCTGCGGTTAAAACGCCAGCATCATAATCGCTCAACCCATACTCGGTTACGAATCGAATCTGCTTTTTTATCGGCAGCTCACAAAGATGAGAGCGGATATCCGAAAGCCACCTTTCCGTCAACTCGACCGGCACGAGGTCCGGTTCCGGAAAATATCTATAATCGTGGGCTTCTTCCTTTTCTCTCTGGAGCACAGTTACCTCTTTTTCATCATCCCAGCCACGCGTGGATTTGTTGCCCATTTCCATAGTTTGGCCGGTTTCAAGAAACTCATCGAGCTGTCTTTGTACCTCATAATCGATGCTTCTTTCTAATGCTCTGAAGCTGTTGAGATTTTTAACTTCCACAATCGGCGTTTTATATTCAGCGCCGTCCCTGGTGACAATTAAATTGATGTTCGGCTCAAAACGCATATGACCCTTTTGCATATCGGCTTCAGAGACGCTGAGGAATCTTACCATTCGCTGCAATTCCACCGCCAGAGCCCTGACCTCGGCGCCGCTATCCATATCGGGTTCAGTAACAATCTCGAGCAGTGGGGTGCCGGCCCTATTCAAATCGACCTGCGAAAAATTGCCTGCTGTGTGGAGGTTCTTGCCCGCATCTTCTTCAAGATGTACCCTTCTTATTCTGATTTTTTTTGTCCGGCCCCCGACAGAGGCATTCGGGGGCAGGCCGGAGCCAAGCGGTATTTCAATGAATCCGTTGGCACCGAGCGGCAAATCATACTGGCTTATCTGATAATTCTTGGGTAAATCAGGATAGTAATAGCTCTTTCTGTCCCACCTGGTAAATCCGGCAACTTCGCAATTAAGGGCCAGAGCCACCAAAACAGCATACTCCACCGCCTGCTTGTTCATAACCGGCAGGACGCCGGGCATACCAAGACAAACAGGGCAGACTCTGCTGTTGGCCGTCTGGCCAAATTCGACCGCACAGCCGCAAAACATCTTCGTCTTAGTGCAAAGCTGCACGTGAATTTCCAAACCTACGATAACCTTGTATTGCAAATCAGCCATCTTTATTTTCAATTAAGAATCGGCGGTGTTTTTTTATGCCATTCGGTTTGTTTTTCATACATTCCTGCTATCCGCAGCAATTTATCTTCGGCAAAGGCAGGTGTGAGTATCTGCAGGCCGATGGGCAAATTACCATCGTCAAAACCACAAGGGATGCTGATGGCCGGGATGCCGGCCAAATTAGCAGCTATCGTATAAATATCCGAGAGATACATTGTCAGCGGGTCGTCGATTTTTTCGCCGATTTTGAAAGCGGTCGTGGGTGAAACCGGCATTAAAATAGCCTCGCATTTCTCAAAGACACCGGTGAAATCTCCACGTATCAGATTCCTGACTTTAAGGGCTTTCAAATAATAGGCGTCATAATAACCGCTCGAAAGGGCATAAGTCCCGAGCATTATTCGCCTCTTGACCTCCTTGCCAAATGCCTCGGCTCGTGATTTGGTATAGACCTCGACATAATCTTTCGGATTTTCGGTGCGATGACCGTAATGCACACCATCATATCGGGCGAGATTACTCGATGCTTCGGCGGTAGCTATTATGTAGTAAGCGGCAATCGCATAATCCAGATGAGGCATACTAACTTCTATAATCTCAGCGCCAAGTTTTCTATAGACATCAATAGCATCAGCGATGGATTTTCGAACCTGTTCATCTGCACCGGCGTTGAACTGCGGGACAATTGCTATTTTGAGTTTCTTTATCGGCTCATCGAGTTTTTCGAGATAATCACAAACAGGTGCAATAGCTTCATCGACACTGGTGCTGTCGGCCGGGTCGTGGCCAGCAATGACATTCATCATTAGCGCAGCGTCGGCGACCGTGCGAGTTATTGGCCCAATCTGGTCCAAGCTCGAACCGTAGGCGACAAGCCCGAACCGTGAGACCCTGCCGTATGTCGGTTTTAGCCCGACGACACTACAAAAACTCGCCGGCTGACGAATTGAGCCGCCTGTGTCGGAACCAAGCGCAGCAAAACATAACCGTGCCGCAACAGCCGCAGCGGAGCCGCCACTACTTCCGCCCGGCACGCGATTTGTATCCCACGGATTGACTGTTTTCGCCAGACCCGAATTCTCCGTGCTCGAACCCATCGCAAACTCGTCCATATTCGTCTTGCCGACTATCACTGCATCGGCGGCGAGCAGTTTCTCAACGACGGTTGCGTTATAAGGAGCGTGGAAATTCTCCAATATCTTCGAAGCGCAGGTGGTGGCACCGAAAGTGGTGCACATATTATCCTTTATAGCTACCGGCACACCCGCCAGTTGGCCAACCAGCTCGCCGGCAGCTATCCGTCCGTCAACATCTGCAGCCCTTTCCAGAGCCTCCTCTTCAAAGGTGCTGATATAGGCGCCAATAACCGGCTCAAGCTGCGCTATTCGCTCAAAAGTTTCCCTGGTCACATCGACACTGCTTATTTGGCCAACGGCAATTTCATCACGCAATTCTTTTGCACTAAGTTCTTGCATCGTATAAATACCTTACCGCTCCCTGACCCGACTACGCCAAGGCTACGACGGGCAAGCGGTCGCGGCTCTGTAAACCCCCTGATAAATCAGGGGGCTAAATATAAAATAAATTAAAATCCGCTTGGTTCTTCCAGTATTTTGGGGACTTTGAAGAAATCACCATCTCGCTGCGGGGCATTTGCCAGTGTCTTTTCGGAGCCGAGAGATTCCTTAACACAATCTTCACGAAAAACATTTTTGATAGGTAAACAATGTGCGAGCGGCTCAACAGTGTTAGTATCCAGCTCGTTGAGTTTTTCCATATAGTCAAGGATTGCACTTAGCTGGCCTGTAAATTCCTCAACCTCTGCTTCGGACAACTGCAGACGAGACAGCTTTGCAACTTTCTTTGCCTGTGCCCGGTCAATTTTTTTTGCCATTTTACCCTTTGCGCTCTCAGCGGTTATTCTCCCGCACCAAAATACAAAAAGCGAGGCAGAACCCACCTCGCTGTAAACATCTCATAAGCAAAAAACTTTTTAATCGATGGTCTTTCAGACTACGGCAAGGCCTACTACTTGACGAGCTCGGCAGGTTTATAATTGCGCCTTTGGGGCCTTTGGACAAGTCCCATACGAATAGCTTTAGCTGATACCTTAATTCTGCAGACCCTGCCATCAACAACAGCTCGAACTTTCTGTATATTCGGCTTAAACTTTCTTTTGGTAACGCCGGTAACTTTTCTGCCCACGCCGCCAAGATATTTGGCCTTACCACGGCGGGTAATAGCATTGCCCGATAGCGTTTTTTTGCCTGTGAAATAACAAACTCTGGACATCTAATAAACTCCTAATTATCGGTGCATAAGTCACAAGTGCAAAAGTGCACAACCATAAATTTCCTTGTGCTCCTATGCTCTTGTGCACTAAATATACGATTTTGTATTAAAATTGCAAGACAAAATCAGACCCTAATATAAAAAAAGAGCATATAACAAAAATTTGTTTTTTCCTCTGATTAACCGGCAGAAGTGCTTTTCAGGTATGCCGCTTCAGCCCTGGTTAGTGTTCTGAATTTTCCCAGGCCGAGGCATTTGTCGGTAAGTCTGCCGATTTGCGTTCTTTTAAGCGATTTGACAGGCAGGCCATAGGAAAATTGATTATTGATTATTGATAACCGATTATTGTATACTGCAATCCTTATGATAACAACCGTTGTTTTCGATTTGGATGACACGCTTTATGACGAAGTTGAGTATTGCAGGAGCGGTTTTTCAGCCGTCGCCAACTCTATTGCAAACTTGCCCAAGATACCACCTCGTCAGAGCAGAGGCTCTGCCGTAGTCCCGACTGCCGAACGTATTTTCGATTCACTATGGAAGCAATTCACAGGCGGCAATCGCACAAAGACGTTTAATTCGGCTCTCGAGGAGCTTGGCGTTGCCTACGATGATAATCTTATTCAAGAGCTGGTAAAGGTCTATCGCAATCACGTCCCGAAAATAACTCTGCCGGCCGATAGCAGGGATGTCCTCTCACACTTAAAAAGCAAATATACCTTAGCTTTGCTGACGGATGGTTTTTTGCCGGCGCAAAAACTAAAAGTCAAGGCACTGGGAATCAAAAAATACTTTAAGTGCATAATCTATACCGAAGAACTCGGTAGAGACTGCTGGAAGCCGTCACCAGCCGGCTTTGAAAAAATAATGCAGATGCTGAACACAAAGCCGCAAACCTCAGCTTACATTGCCGACAATGAGGAAAAGGATTTTATCGCCCCCAACAAACTGGGATTTTTAACCATCCAGATAATCCGTCCTGCTCGCATGCACACATCGGTCTGCCGGCAAGGCGGAACCGCGGCACAATTCGTAATCCACAAAATCAGCGAATTACCGGCTCTTTTAGAGAAAGAGGGGGCATAGTAACCCACCCGTCATACTTGATAAACACGTTTTTTCTTGACTCACAGGGGTTTTTGGGCGATAATACTTACCGGATGGTCTATAAGCCGATAACAAGGAAATATGCACTAAATGCTGTTTCCTGAAGCGCTAAACATAACTTTCTTAGGAGTTTTACTATGCCACCAGGCAAAAGACAACAAAGCAATACTATGCTCTACACCCTCATAGCCTTTGTGGGGCTTTTCATTATCGCAACCGCCATTGCAGTTATCTTCTATGTCAAATCCGAGGAACACAAGAAAAACGCAGAAACTCTACAAAGCCAGATTAACGAACTGGCAACCACCAGCGAACGGTCAAGAATAGGAGAGCTAATCGGAACAAAGCAGGGCCGTAAAAGCTGGCTCGGCACAATGGCAGATTATCTTGACCGGGCGGTAGCTCTAATCACCGGAGGCGTGCCGCAGCCGACCTCAGCTGAAGTCAAAGTCAACGAAGCCGGTTCAAAAATCAAAGACGTATCAACGCTGGTGCAAGAGCATATTGATATTTCCGACCCCAATAAGACCGGGCTAATACAAATAACCGAACAACTGAAAACAAAACTGGATAATACAATAAAGGCAAGAATTGAGCTACAGGAACAGTTCAAGCAACTGCAGCAACGATATGAAGATGATATGAAAGCCAGTGCGGACAAGGAAAAAGAATTATTATCTGAGAAAGACAAATACCAACAGCTTGTCAACAAGATTGAGAAAGACTACAAGGACCTTGAGGAGCTGCTGAGAAAAAACACGGACGAACAGGTTCAGAGTCTTCGGTCTCAATTACTGGAAGAAAGGGAAAATCTAAAAACAACAAATCAAGAACTGCTCAAAACCCAGGCAGAACTGGAAATGGCGCAGGAGAGGATGAAAAGCGCCCTGGAAAAGCTTCAGGAGGTCAAGCCACTGCCGGACCGCGAGGTGGCAGCATTTAAGCCCGATGGTGAAGTAATACTGGTTGACGACCAGGCCAAAGTAGTTCACCTGAATATCGGAAGTAATGACCACGTTTACCGAGGTTTAACCTTCTCAGTCTATCATAGAAATGCTTCCATTGCAAAGGACGGCAAAGGAAAGGCCGAGGTCGAGGTTTTCGATATTGCGAAAAATTACTCAGCAGCACGAATTATACGCTCCGAAATAAACAGCCCTATCTTAGAGGGCGACATTGTCGCAAATTTAATCTGGGACAGCAGCAAAGCGAACGTATTTGCAATTGCCGGCGAATTCGACGTCGATAATGACGGGGTCATTGACGAAGACGCCGTAGATAAGATACAAGCACTTATTGAAAAGTGGGGCGGCAGGGTTACCGATACCGTCTCCATCGACACAGACTTTTTGGTTCTCGGCAATCCCCCAAAGGTTCTTAGAAAGCCGACACCTGAAGAACTGGAAATAAACCCAACAGCTATGCAAAAATATGACGATTCAGTGCGAAAACTCGACCACTATAAAGAGGTCCAGAATCTCGCACAGTCCTTGTGGATACCCGTATTTAATTACGAAAGATTTCTCTATTTTATCGGCTACAAAGAGCGCGCAAGCACAGCCGGGGCTTTTAGTCAATAGTAAATCGCATCCGGCTCTTCTCTCTGGAGGGCGAGGCAAAGATTACAAGCTATGAATTCGGTTTAACACCAATCGAGGCGACAAAAATTTCACCCGTATATTGAGCTGCGCCTGGAGATGTAAACCCTTTTTTGACGGCGACGAAAGTTACGGTATAGTTTGCCTTAATAGCTGCACCGAGCGGCTGGCCCGTGTCGCAATCGAGGCCGGAGGGAATATCCACCGCAAGAATTGGGCAATTACCGGCGTTTATGCTTTCTATCAATGTTTTATACTCATCGCTCAATTGTCCTTTTAATCCCGTGCCGAAAAGAGCGTCAACGAGCATATCAGCACCGTCAGTGAAAGTTTTAACCCGGCTGACGATATCGCCATCATCAAGCTTTAGCTGCTCAACTGGCTGACCCAACCGCTCTAAGATATCCAGATTTATCTTTGCATCTCCTTTAATCCTGTTACGGTCGCCGCATATAACCATTGTAACTCTGCAGCCGCTATTTAATAGGTGCCGAGCAATTACAAATCCATCACCGCCGTTGTTGCCGGT
>CAZKYA010000004.1:0-29189 GCA_964556725.1 uncultured Pirellulales bacterium | reverse complement strand
GTTAAAACGATAAAACCAAAAGGGAAGCTGCCCCAAAAAGATATCTTAAAACAAACTAAATGATTTCAATCACATTTAGACGCTCAAAAAGGCTCTTAACGCCCCACTGGGAAAATTTTTGGGGGTTTTAAGGGCTTTTTTAATAATTATTTATGGGACTCTTGCAGAGTTCTTCGTGCAGCTTGCCTTACTTATCGCTCCTACAGCAATCTTTAACAATACAACCAAGATATATCGAAAGCAGATGCGTTATTCCCTGGACATCCCGGAAGAATCCAAAATTTCTTTGACAAATGGCATCATAAAAATTAGGTTATTGATGAGGACATTCAGGACGAAATAGGAATTAGGCAGAGAGTTTTTCTACTTTAAAATGAGGAGAGCGTGGTAAAGAGTAAAACTCTTAAAGGGTAGCTTTTTACACTTTTCTGGGCCAAAGCTACCTCTGTCAATTTCAAGGCGGCGTCAGTGAACAATATCTGCCCGGCTTATAATTAGGTAGGCCTTAACCAGAAAACGCATATACCATAGCCAATTAAATTCTTGATGCGATGCGTTTTATTTCTTGGTAAAAAGATGCAATCACAGAGAAATATGATGGGCGAGAGAACAAATTTAAGCACCTTGCTCGCAGTGGCGGTTTTTTTGTCAGGGATAGTGGCGGAAGCGAGCTTTGCGAGACAAATCTTCGTCGATGCGAACGCTACAGGGAACAATGACGGGTCAAGCTGGACCAATGCCTACAACGGTCTGCAGGATGCCCTGACCGCTGCCTCAAGCGGTGATGAGATACTGGTAGCCAAAGGTATCTATAAACCCGACCAGGGCAAGGGGATTACACCCGGAGACCGCGGAGCAACATTTCAACTGAGCAATGGCGTGACTATTAAAGGCGGCTACGCTGGCTTTGATGAATTAGACGCTAATGCTCGGAATATCAATGACAACAAGACCATCCTAAGCGGCGACCTGAACGGCGACGATGAGCCGAACTTCGCCAATAACAGCGAGAACAGCTACAATGTAGTAACAGGTATGGGGACAAACAAAACCGCTGTGCTGGATGGCTTCATCATCAGAGGTGGCAATGCCAACAGTAACGGCGGCGGTGTGCACAATTACAGAGGCAGCCCGACATTGATTAACTGCACGTTCACAGGGAATTCAGCGAATGGCAACGGCGGCGGAATGTATAACGACCAGAGTAATCCGACGCTGGTGGACTGTACGTTCAATGGAAACACGGCGGGCGAAGCAGGCGGCGGTATATACAACTCCACCAGCAGCCCAACACTGACAAACTGCACATTCAGCGAGAACTCAGCGTTGAATGGAGGCGGGATTTACTGCAAGTACGAAAGCAGCCCAACATTGACCAGATGCACGTTCAGCAGGAACTCGGCACAATACAGCGGAGGGATGGCCAATTACTTAAACAGCAATCCGGTACTAATCAACTGCACGTTTAGCGAGAACTCAGCAAAGTACGGCGGCGGGATGCGTAACTATAACAGCAACCCGAAGCTAACCAGCTGCATATTCAGCAAAAACTCGGCCAGCAGTGACGGAGGCGGGATGAATAACAACGGCAGCAAACCTACACTGACAAGCTGCATGTTCACAGGGAACTCAACAGCGGGCTATGGAGGCGGGATACGAAACTACCAGAGCAACCCTATAGTGACCTGCTGTACCTTTATCGGCAACTCGGCAGAGCAACGCGGCGGCGGGATATCCAATCATGAAAACAGTAATGCAGCGCTGACTAATTGCATCCTCTGGTTAAATAATGACAGTAGCGGCAAGGTTGAGTCCGCGCAGATTGATACGTCCGGCAGCACAGCAGTCGTCAACTATTGCTGCATCCAGGACTTGACAGGTACCTTAGGCGGAAGCGGTAATATTAGCAAAGACCCACAATTTGCAGACCCTGCTAACAATAATTATCACCTGCCACCGGTATCACCCTGTGTTAATGCCGGCGATGTAAACTACGTGGCTGAGGAAACGGATATTGATGGCGAACCACGGGTGATTAATGGCCGCGTAGATATTGGGGCCGACGAATATAACAACCAACGCTTGGTACCATCTATATATTCCACCATACAATCAGCTATCGATGCTGCTTACCCCGGCGACATCGTTGTTGTCAGCCCCGGTGCTCACACCGGTCCCGGCAATCGGGATATCGACTTCAAGGGTAAGACCATTACTGTCAGAAGCACTAACCCAAAACAGCACCACGTGGTTGTTTCAACGATTATCAATTGTGAAAAGGAAGGTCGGGGATTTTATTTTCATAACGGCGAAGACGCCAACTCTATATTGGATGGCATGAGCATCGTAAACGGCAACACAACAACAAACGGTGGCGGAATATACTGCAAAGACAGCAGCCCGACGCTGAAAAATTGCATACTTAACAACAACACAGCTCAATATAATGGCGGTGGGATGTGCAACGAAAACAGCAAACCAACTGTGACAAACTGCGTATTTAACAATAATATTAGCCATTATGGTGGTGGCGGGATGCATAACTCCAACAGCAATCCGACGATAATAAATTCCACTTTTAATGACAACATAGCTAAATACGGCGGCGGGATGCACAATCGCGAAGGCAGCAACCCGACGGTAAAATACTGTTTGTTCAGCAGAAACTCAACAACCGAGGGTGGTGGCGGGATGAACAACGAAGGCAACAGTCCAACATTGATTAACTGTATATTCAGCAAGAACTCGGCTGACGGTAACGGCGGCGGGATATTCAGCCAAGGCGGCACAGCGACACTGACCAACTGCACATTCAACGAGAACAAGGCCAACAACAACGGCGGCGGGATGTGCAATTTGTCCGGCAAAGCAACTCTGGCCAACTGCAAATTTAGAGGTAACTCGGGTAAAGCCTACGGTGGCGGGATGTTCAATGGCAACAGCAGCCCAACGCTGACAGATTGCAGATTCAGTGGTAACTTATCCGGTGGCGACGGCGGGGGTATGTACAATCGTGAAGGCAACCCGATACTGACACACTGCATATTCAGCGGGAACTCGACTAACAACAATGGCGGCGCGATATATAATAATAACAGCCCAAAACTCACGAGCTGCACGTTCGGCAATAACTCTGCAAAGCTGGGCGGCGGGCTTTATACTGATAGCTCCAGTTTCGATTGCAAACCGACATTGACCAACTGCATTTTCTGGGACAACAGAGACAGCGGTAAGGTTGCTAATTCGGCACAAATTTATGGTGGATTGCCTACTGTTACCTACAGTTGCATTCAAAAAGCCAACCCGAATGACCCAAATGCGTATCCGGGCATAGGCAATATTGATGAGAATCCCTGCTTTGTTAAACCGGGCTATTGGTCTAATCCTAATGACCCGAACGCCCGGACCGGACCGGACGACCCAAATACCATCTGGGTTGAGGGCGATTATCATTTGCTACCGCATTCACCCTGCATCGATTCCGGCGACCCAAACTCGGATTATTCGCTGGAACCTAAACCGAACGGCGGAAGGATAGATATCGGCGCATACGGAAACACGCCGGAAGCAACTTCCAAAGGCGGGACCGCTATTCTGTTTGAAGATTTACATAATCCATTTATACACACCGTGGCAGAAGAGCCACGCCAAACTTACAGGAATTTTACGCCAGCTCCGAGGAAGTTTACTGCCGCTATCGAACGTCAATCTTTGACATATAACTAATTTAAGAACAAGAAATTATAACATTTTGTGGGACGTTTTTCGGTCATTCCTTACTTAACAACACCAAAGAGAATTTTTACACGCCCTTATAGAAGAAAGGCACAGAACAGTTACCCGCTAACTATAGAGCCATTGAGATTCAGGGTGTGAAAAACCCATCTGTCTTTTACTGCCTATTTACTCGACACCTCAATTTGATATGAAAAAGTCAGGTTGTGATAAAAATATCGAAAATGCCGGTTATAGGGGCTATCGGGAAGAATTAGCCCAATAAAACTGTTGAAAAATAGCGTGAAAATTAGGCATTAAGAAATAATATCTTATAAAATGTCGTTAAAATAGTTAAAGTCGATAAAATCGGAAGATAAAAATAAAAAATAGTGGAAATATAGGCAAAATTTTGACTTTCTTATTGACTTCTCTGTAACGTCCTATATAATCGCAACATCTTCATAGACAAGCGAGTTTTTGTATATTCGTAGATAAGCGAGTTTAGAGGATATGCGAGTTTGAAGGGCTGCAAGGAGGCTCCACACGTCTTTCTGCTCGATAAGAATATGTGCACTAAAGTAAAACGTAAGTAGGAGAATTATGTGTACTAACAAGGATTTAGGATAAGAAAAAAAGTGGAGGAGTTAATAAGATGAAAAAATTAATGATTATTTGTGTAGTATTGAGCATAACCATCAGTGCGACTAATCTGGCCAAAGCAGTTGATACTGTCACATTCACAGCCCAGGATGTCAAGACTGTTATGCAAAGTTATGGAGCCCCTTTGTCCGATTTATACAACCAGTGGGGACTCTGGGCGGTCCGTGCCAGGCCGGCTGGTGTCACGGGCGGCAGCTATACGATGACCGGGGCTACTACCGACCAATCCGGTTGGGGGACAATTGCCCCAAGCTCGTATGGCTGGAATACTTACGGAACCAATTGCGCATGGTTCTATGACAACAGCGGCGCCGAAGCTGGAAATACTTCAGCAAACCCGCTTTGGATGATAATGGATGTCTCTGACGATAACTGGTGGAGTAGCACGTTCGACAAAAACGGCAGTTATGTCGGGGGCGCGGCGCCCGGCTCTGACGGCCTGATAATGACTGGCGACGACCTTGGTACCTGGTATCCCTCCGGCTATGATAACGGATACGGTGGAACCAATGTAATAACTGCAGTTAATGACAGCAGTAGTTTCAGCTTTAGCTTCACGCTTGACCCGGGAGCCTCTTGGAATGGTCAATGGGAATTTCTTGTTGACGGCAGTAAGTACGGACTGGGAACAGCGTCCGCCCCAGGAGGCTGGGTGGAGAACTTCTGGGGAGATTACGGTACCGGTGGCGGCCTGCCTGTCAATATAGGCACCGGCTATCTTGTACCTGAGCCGGCTACGATTTGTCTGTTAGGCCTTGGTGGATTGGCACTGCTGCGTAAGAAACGCTGATTCGTACCAAAGGTATCGGTTGCTACTCTGCGTAGAATCTACGCTACGTAGCACGAGCAACCGATGGTTTTGAATCAATTCGAGCCCCCCTGCTTTCTTGCGAAAGCAAGAAGGGGGGCTCGTTGTATTTGGGGGATTGTTAGCCAGGTGTGTCGTGCTACGGCCAGAGCTACGGCAAGGCCTTCGCCTTGACGAGCGCCCAGACGAGCAGCAGATTAGCCGGTCCTGCTGGCTTCGGCCCTGGCCCGTGCCAGCTGGTCCACTGCGACCGCTGCGATAATAATTGCTCCAATCACAATCAGCTGAACATTAGTAGATATGCCGAGCAATGTGCAACCATTCCGCAAAAAGCTTATCAACAGTGTTCCTATTATGGTTCCGGTTATGGTTCCTCTGCCGCCGGACAAACTGGCACCGCCAATCACAACCGAGGCGATGATATCAAGTTCGAGGGCGATACCGGCTGTCGGCTGAGCCGAGACGGTTCTGCTGGTTGCAATCATCGCTGCTATACCTACAAAAAGCCCCGTAAGGGTGTATATGTAAATAAGATTTCTGTCCACATTTACGCCGGCGTGGAAAGCTGCCTCACGATTTGACCCAATAGCATAGGTATATCGCCCCAATCGAGTATATCTTAAAAGAAAACCGGCAATGGCTACAATAACAATAAAAATTATAACAGAGACAGGGATGCCCAGAACAACGCCACTGCCAAGATATTCGTAACCCGGCACATTATACGGTTGCCCATCATTCATCACATAGGATATTCCGCGAAATGCACTCATAGTACCGAGTGTTACAATAAAAGGCGGCAGCCTGAGTTTTGTGATAAGCACACCATTGGCCAAACCGCAAACAATACCCATAACGACGCCGACAATGGTACCAAAAACAAGAGCAGCTCCCTGAGGGTCCATCCCGCCGACAGCAATCATCGCATACGCACCCGTCATACCGGCAAGAGCCAGCATCGACCCTACCGAAAGGTCAATCCCTGCGGAAATAATAATCGATGTCATACCGACTGCGACGATGCCGTTCACACTTGAGCGACGCAGCACGTTCAGGAAGTTATCCGCCGTCAGAAACGTATCAGGCGCATACGCTGAGAGGGCACAAACTATCAGCATCAGACTACCAAACGGCAGTAACTGTCTCACAAATCTGCTCATTTAGTTTACCTCCACTGCTGCCAGGTGCATAACCTGTTCTTGTGTAGTTTCGGCGGTTTTTAAATTACCCACCAGCCGACCTCGCCGCATCACCAAAATCCGGTCGGTTATCCCGAACAGCTCAGGCAGTTCGGAAGAAATAAACAATATAGCTTTACCCTGCTCGGCGAGCTGATTAAGAAGAGTGTAAACTTCCTTTTTCGCCCCGACGTCGATACCACGAGTTGGTTCGTCAAAAATCATAAATTTAGATTTGGCCAGCAGCCAGCGGGCGATAAGGATTTTCTGCTGGTTGCCGCCGGATAGCGAGTCCACAGGCGCCTGCGGCCCCAGCCATTTGATGTCGATGCGTGAGGCGATATCTTCCGTGATTTTGTTTTCCCTGGTCGGGTTAATTATGTTCTTCATTCCAATCGCAACAAGATTCGGCAAAGTAATATTCCAACTACAGGGAAGCTGTAAACACAAGCCGGTTCGCTTGCGGTCTTCGGTAAGAAAGGCAATATCGCTGGATATGGCATCGGCAGGAGAATCAATTGACAGCTCTTTGTTATCAAGCACAATTGTGCCGGAAGTTTTTTTGTCAACACCAAAGATAGCCCTCGCCACCTCTGTTCGGCCCGCACCGACAAGCCCGGCCATACCAACAATCTCACCGGCTCGAATGTCAAAAGAAATATCTCTTATCCCTCTTGCCGATGAAAGATTATCTACTCTTACGCAAACATCACCAATCTTTACATCCCGACTCGGAAAGAATTCAGTCAGCTCACGGCCTACCATATAGCGGACGATTTGGCCAATATCAAGCTTTGTAACTAATTCGGAATGAACGACCCTGCCGTCACGCAAGACAGTAACATCATCAGCCAGGCCGATTATCTCTTCCAGCCGATGGGAAATATAAATGATAGAAATACCCTGCCGACGCAACTGTCTTACGACCTCGAAAAGCCGTTGAGTGCCACTTTCAGACAGAGAGGAAGTGGGCTCGTCCATAACAATTATCGAAGCACTTCGCATCAGCGCCTTTAGCACCTCCACAATCTGACAGTCCCCCACCGACAGATTCTCCACGGCAACCGTTGGGTCAATCTTAAAGTTTAATTTTTTGGCCAATTCTGCGGTTTTGCTCACCATAGCTTTGTAGTCAACAGTAAACGGCAGCAGGCCAGACGGTTCACTGCCGAGGAAGACATTCTCCGCTATGGTCAAATGCTCAGCAAGGTCAAGCTCCTGATATATCATCGAGACGCCGGCTGACAGGGCCTGCTGTGGTCTGTCAAATACACATGGGCGGCCGTGGATTTCAATCGAGCCGCTGTCCGGCTTATATACCCCCGCCAGGATTTTCATTAACGTGGATTTACCGGCCCCATTTTCGCCTACCAGGGAGTGAACCGTTCCAGCCCGAACAGTAAAACTAACATCCGAAAGCGCTTGAACGGGACCAAAACGTTTTGATATTCCCATCATCTGCAAAGCGATATTGTCTTGACGGGATTCGTTTTCCTGATTTGCCTGTATCATTGCAGGTTAAGCAATTCCTTAATATCGGGTTCTTCGAGGCGCTCTCTTGTCACCAGCTCAACACCGGTATCGATGTGTTTTGGAACCTCTTTGCCATCGAGCTTATCGACTATGGTTTTAACTCCTACATAGCCCATTTTATAGGGATTTTGGACCACGAGTGAATCAATAACTCCGGACTTTAGACCGTTAACGAGCGCATCTTCTGCGTCAAAGCCGACCATTTTTATTTCTTTGCGTCCCTGGCTTTGCAGGGCCTGCATTGCTCCAACGGCGGTCGGCGCATTACAGGCATAAAGACCGTCAAGCTGGGTATTTCTGGTCAGCATATCTTCGGTAGCCTGCAGAGCCGTCTCAACGGTGGCCATTCCGTATTGCTCGTCCACAATTGCGATATTGGGAAACTTTTTTTTAATGGTATCGATAAAACCGTTTTCCCTATCAGTCGTCGAGGCCGAGTTGGGAACATACCTGACAACGATTACCTTGCCTTTGCCGTTAAGGATTTCTCCCATTCGCCTTGCTGCAAGCACGCCGCCTTTATAGTTGTCTGTCGCCGCAAAAGAAACAATCTTATCCGTGTCGATTCCCGAGTCGATAATCACACAGGGTATATTATTCTCGAACATCTTTACCACCGAAGGCACAAGCGCCTTTCTGTCAAGCGGCGCAAGAACAATACCCGATACCTTCTGCACAATAAAGTCCTCAATAATTTGTATTTGCTCTTCCCTGTCGGTCTCGAGCTTCGGGCCGTTCCAGAAGATTTTCACGCCGGTTTCCTCCCCCGCCTTTTCCGCACCGGCACGGACGGACTGCCAGAAAATATGCGTCGTTCCTTTTGGAATTACTGCAATACGGCGCTGGGAACCACCGGTGCCCTTGCGAACAATGCCAAACACGATAAAAACAACCGCTACAACAACAATTACAATAATGGGCAATACCTTTTTCATAATTCTTGCTCCCAGAAATCTCTTTTAACAACGATTAAACAGTCAATAACCACTAAAGTATATTAGCTTCGCTATGAATTACAAGCCCGCAATCGGCAAAATTAGCCAGGAAAAAGTTAGGCTGGGCTCCATTGAATATGCCTTTTCCATAGCTTTTTGCGGCGTTGTGGAAGTTTGCCCTGAACTGCCACTGGTTCAGGGTTTGCGCTGCATTTTCTTGAAAACAAAGTATTTTGCGTTGTTGACAAAGGATGATTCTTGGTTTAGTATGCTCTGGCAGTGGTTTTTATAAAATTCTGCTGCCGGGAAGGGTAAGTGTGAAAGTAATAGCTTGTATCCCTGCTCGTTATAGTTCTACAAGATTTCCCGCTAAAGTTCTCGCCAAAGATACGGGCAAATTTCTAATCCAGCACACTTACGAGCGGGCCTGCTTGGCCAAGTTGCCCGAAAAGGTGATTATAGCAGCCGACGATGAAAAGGTTGTCGATGCTGCCAAATCATTTGGAGCCGAATGTATCCTGACATCAGTCGAGCACGAAAGTGGAACTGACCGTATCGCCGAAGCTGTCGCCGATATAGATATCGATATTGTGGTGAATCTGCAGGCCGATGAGCCGGAAATAGACCCGAAAAACATAGATTATCTGGCACAGCTTCTGATAGATAATCCTAACTACCCGATGGCTACACTTGCTGCTGAATTTAAAAATGCAGAGCAAATCGCCGACCCTAATATCGTAAAAGTAATTACTGATTGCAATAACAGAGCAATTTATTTCTCGCGGGCTGCTATTCCCTATGATAGAGAAAAAGGAGGTATAGGAAATATTCGGCAATATCTCCGCCATATTGGGATTTATGCTTATCGCAAGGAGTTTTTGCTGAAAATTACCGCCCTGCTACAAACGCCGCTGGAAAGAACAGAAAAACTCGAACAACTGCGGGCGATTGAAAACGGCTTTGGCATCCTCGTCGGCAAGGTCAAACACACCTGCGACGGCATAGACACGCCGGAGCAATACGCATCGTTTGTTAAAAGATATAAAAAGCAGCTACAGGAAGCACAGGTATATAAATAATAATTTAAAAATGGATATTTATAAAACAATAAACAAGTGGTTTGAAGAAACACTAAATAATTTCATAAAGGATGTTTCACCGGAATATCCCGTCAATAGATTCTTGCTCAGCTCTCTTCTTGCCTTAAGAAAGTACAGTTTAGCATCAATAATACTCATCGAAAAAGACCATAAAATGCCGACAAAAGCCCTGCTGCGGACTATGATTGAATTCTTAACAAAGATAACGTGGTGTTTAGCCATTCACGAAAAGCATATAAAAAACAAAGCCGAAACCGTCGAAATGAGACATAAGCGGTGGTGGAAGGCAACTGTTCTACGTAGAATTAACGAGCTTAAAAACTGGATAAATGTTTCAGACATACAACTAAGAAAACAGGTTCAAAGTGAACTACATCAACTGATGGAAATGAAAACACAATATGAAGATATAGAACCAATGCCATTGAAATTCTTTAGGCTTCTTGATGAACTGCCTGAGGACTATAAGAACGATATATATCCTCGTTTCTATTTGAAATATAACGATGCGATTCACTTAGACGATGCAACTCTGGGACTTTTGGTGCGGAAGCAAGATGACCATGTTACGTATTATGAAGATTCGCAAGACAGCAGTGATGAACTATTAAAGCAAGTTATCTATTGCGCCTTCATGATAAACGACTGGACCAGAACTCATTATAGTTGGGATACCGAGCAGCTCAGGCAAGAGCATGAGAGTTTACTTAAACAACTACCAGGAAAAGAAACATGAAAAAAAGCTATTTTAGAATTTCTCTCTGATTCGCCGGTGTGCTCTGTGGTTAAAAATAAAAACGAAAAATTTACTCTGTGCCTTCTATAGCAAAGATAAAAAGGAAGTTTTATGACGAAAGAAAAAGACCTATTAGCTTCAGTAAGTGATACTTCTACGGAGAGTGAATTTTTTTCGCCGATGCCGGCTGGTTATAGAAAGGGAAAGACTCGCTATGTCTTTGTGATGGGAACGGTGATGAGCGGCTTAGGCAAGGGGATATTCTCATCGTGTCTGGCCAAGCTGATGCAGGATAAAGGCCTGAAGGTTGCACCTATCAAGCTCGAAGGATATTTGAATATCGATTCCGGCACGCTGAACCCTTTTCGCCACGGTGAGGTATTTGTGCTCGATGACGGTATGGAGTGCGATATGGACCTCGGCACATACGAGAGAATGCTCGATATGGACTTAAGCAGGTCGAACTTTGCCACCAGCGGGCAGATATTCAGCTCCATACTGAACAAGGAACGTCACGGCGATTATCTCGGCAGAGACGTTCAGATGATTCCTCACGTTACCGGCGAGGTTAAACTGAAGCTCCGCCAATTAGCAGCTCAAACCGATGCCGATATAGTATTTGTGGAGATTGGCGGCACTGTCGGCGATTTGGAGAACGCATACTTTATCGAGGCGACGCGCGAGCTGGCCTACGAAGAAGGTCCCAACAGCAGTTGTTTCGTCGCTCTAACCTATATTCTTGAACCACCGACCCTCGGCGAACAAAAATCAAAGGCAGCACAATTAGGAATCAAGCAGCTTATGCAATTAGGTATCCAGCCGGACATCATCGCCTGCAGAGCCACCCATCCCGTCAGCGACAAGGCACGGGAAAAAATCAGTGTTTACAGCAATGTCCCGCTCGAACGGGTTGTCAGCGTGCCTGATTCAGCCAGTATCTATACGATACCGGCGATGCTCCGAGATGCAGGCCTTGATTTCGAGGTCCTGCGGCTATTAAAAATTGAAGACAGAATAAACTTACGTCACGAACGCAAGGCCTGGGCTAAATGGTGTGACTTCACCGATAAAATCGACGCCATCGGTCGCCAGATAAACATCGGCATCACGGGCAAATATACAGCCGTGCGCGACAGCTACGCCTCGATAATTAATGCCCTCGAACACGCAGGAATAGCCCTTGGCTGTGATGTAAAAATAAAGTGGATTGAAACAACCGGCATCACTGACGAAACTGCTGCTGAAAATCTGACTGATGTTGACGGCATCATTGTGCCCGGCGGCTTTGGCACTCGCGGTACAGAGGGAAAAATCGCCTGCATAAAATATGCCAGGGAAAATAACCTGCCTTATCTGGGCCTTTGCTTCGGCTTTCAAATGGCGGTTATAGAATTTGCCCGCAATGTATGCGGCCTAATACAGGCGAGCAGCACTGAGATTGAGCCGAATTGCGCCGAGCCGGTAATCGATATACTTCCGGAGCAGAAAAAAATCGAAGGCCTGGGGGGAAATATGCGTCTCGGCGGACAAGATATAGAACTCAAGCCCCAAACATTAGCGTGGAGACTTTTCGGCAAAACAAATTCGGTTAGAATGCGCTTCAGACATCGTTATGAAGTTGACCCGCGATATATTGAGCAACTGGAAAAGGCCGGCCTTGTATTTTCCGGGAAAGCACCAAATCAGCCGATTATGCAGATATTTGAACTGCCCCGCCATCCATTCTTTATGGGCACTCAGGCGCATCCCTGCCTGACTTCCCGGCCGCTAAGGCCTCAGCCAATGTTCGTCGGCTTCGTTGCTGCAGCGATACAGAAACGATACGGCGATGAAAAATTGCCCGACTATATAAAAGCTATCCAAAAAGTGTGCAAACAAGGCAATTAACAGCAACTCACAAAGGTTTGGCCGGTTGCTCCGTTAGCTTTTTGATTTCTTTGAGCTCCTTTTTAAGCTTCTCTATTTGCAGCTTGAGATTCTCGTTTTCCCCACGCACTTTTTCGCTTTCTTCATCCAAATTTTTGAAAAATTCGGTTATCTGGCTTTCAAATTTTCCTCCCATCTGTTCTTCCAAATCTGTTTTTGCTTTTTGACACTCTGCCAGCAGCTCTTTCTGCTCTTTCAGTTCTTTCTCGTGTTGCCCTTTTAGTTTTTCTATTTCGCTGTTACACTGCTGTAACTGCTTTTTTATCTGCATGTTTTCCGCGGCTATAACTCTGGCCCTTTTTTTATCGGGTAGCTGCCCTTTTTCGCAGCCGACGTTTAACATAATAACAGTAATCCCAACCGCTAACACAAATGCTCTTAGACCCGGACTTTCCATTCTATTATCCTTTCCAATAACGTTATACCCAAACCTCTTAGGTTTAACTTACACTATAACAATACATTATTTTGTGTCAATAATTTGGCCTACTCGAAAAGCACTTTCAACTTTTCTTTATCAGCAGGGTCAATTTTGCTCTGGTCTGTCCACACAGCCAGGTCCAAACTTTTTCTACAGTGACAATCCTCATAAACAAGTTCGGTATCACTTTCCAAAACGGCCTTTATAAGCTCCAGAGAGTTTTTTGTTGCCGCCTGCAAATTTGCGATTATCTCCCCCAGCAGAGTTTGTCTTTCTTTTGCAGCATCGTGTCCGCCACGTGTGGACCAGCAATCATAATCACTAACCAATGCAACAAGTGCATAGCAGATTTGTGCTTCTCTTGCCAATTTTGCTTCCGGCATAGCGGTCATACCGATAAGGTCGCTACCCCAGTTCCGGTGCATCAGCGATTCGGCGCGAGTAGAAAATTGAGGCCCTTCCATACAAACATAGGTGCCCTTTGGATGTGTTCTTATCTCCATATCTTTGGCAACATCTATAAGTATTTTTCGCACCCGCCAGCAGGTTGGCTCAGCCATCTCGCAGTGCACTGCCCCAAAACCGCCAAAAAAGCTACTTTGCCGTTTGAATGTCTTATCAATAAACTGGTCAACGATAACCAAATCGCCAGGAGCAATTTTCTTACTAAGTGAACCTACCGCCCCGCTGCCGATTATCGTGTGAACGCCGAGCGACTTGAGGGCAAAGATATTAGCAGCATAAGGAACTTCGCTCGGCGGAAGCTTATGTCCCTCGCCGTGCCGATTCAAAAATGCGATTTTCTTTTTTCCAATCCTGCCGAGCAAAATGGTCACACTCGGCTTGCCGAATGGCGTATCTATATCGCGAAATTCCGTATCCTCAAGCTGCTCCGCTAAAGTATCCCCCAGCCCAGTGCCACCTATGATGCCGATTAGTTCTTCTGCCATACTCTTTCGCCTTTCCGACTTTAATCGGCCAATATAGTAATTTTTTCTGCCGCCATTTACAATTATAGAGAAGCACGATAGCGATTTATCAGCCCAAAAATAATAGCGACAACCATAAGCGCCGCTGTCCCTACCGCACCAATGATTATCCCGTCGATGTCACACTGGGCCCACTTCCATGAAGCGGGTAAGTCCCGCGCGAAGGTTGCCCAAGCAATTATAGCGATACTGGCCCCAATCGATACAAGACCCTGCCAGAGACGAAGGCGAGCTCTCAGTAAAGACAAAATAAACAACCCCAAAATGCCGCCGCCAAAGATTCCCGATATTTGCCACCAAACATCCAGCGCACTCCTTGCTCTAATCATCAAAACGGCAAAACCAGTGCCGAGAAGACCCCATATCACCGTGGCTAAACGTAGAAATACGACACTGGCTTGCTCACCGATTTCTGGACTAAAATACCGCTTATAAAAGTCTAATAGCGAAACCGTCGCTGAGCAATTCAAGGCCGAGTCCACGGTGCTCATCGCAGCCGCTATGATAGCCGCGATGACTAATCCTTTAAGACCCGCCGGCAACTGGGTCGCAATGAAATACGGGAAGACCTCGTCGCCCCTGGTTATTCCCTCAGCGAGTTTTTCTCCGCCGGGACTGTAAAAAGCAAAAAGAGCCGTGCCAATATAAAGAAAAACAGCCGTAAGGGGGATGTAAATCAGCATTGCAATCCAGATTGAGCGTTTCGCCTGACGCTCGGTAGGAACGGAACAGTATTTTTGCACGTAGTTTTGGTCCGCCATCAGATTCCGCAGATTCTCAGTAACACCATAAATAATCATAACCCATATCGTTCGCGAAGACAGCGACAAATCCCAACTGCCAAAGCTGAATTTATTGTTATCAATGGCCGTTTGGATGAGGGGCTGTGAGCCGGAAAAGATATGCAGCGACAAACTAATAGCACAAAAAATAATGCCTGCAATCATAACTGCTGACTGCATAACATCAGTCCAAATGACAGCTTCCATTCCACCAAGGAACGTATAAAAGATAGTAATCAGGCCGACAACCAAAATTACAACAACAATGTTCCAGGGAACAAATGTGCTGAACAGCAGACCGACCAGATAAAGAATCACTGCGACTCGCCCGACCATATACAGCAGAAACGATAATGCCGCATATATTCTTGCCCAGGAGCCGAGTCTGTCCTCCAAGAACGAGTAAACCGATATTAGTCGCATTGTGCGATAATATGGCACGGCGTATTTACAGACCAGCCAGGCCACGGGAAAGATACAAAGTGAAAAAATAATAGGATGCCAATTAGAATCGAACGCTTTGCCCGGTGTGGCAATATACGAAATGCTACTGGTATAAGTGCTCATCACGGCCAGTCCAGCCGCCCATGTAGGAATCGAACGGCCGGCAACCATAAATTGTTCAGCCGTCTTGCTTCTACGCTGATAATATATGCCCATCCAAATCAACACACAGCAATAAATAAACAAAATTCCGATATCGATAGCACCAAGACTTCCCTGCATAATCTCCCGCCTTATCTAAACCTTCTCTACCGATACTCCATAATTTTTAGTTGCTTTACGTATTTATGGATAACCTCCCGCTCCGGCTTGCGAAACCGGTGAAACGGTTCAGCCAAGAAATCGCTGCAAATGCCCAAGCACGAAAGTGCACACTTTAGCCCCTTGAGGTAACTCGACCCATACTTTCCTACCTTGTAGATAGTAGTGCTGATTTGAATCACCTTTTTGTGCAGAGATTCCACCGTTGGCAGGTCAGCTGAGCATGCTGCATTGTAAAGGTCCACATAAAGCTTTGGGACAAGGTTGGCACCTCCACAAACACCACCATGTGCACCTAATAGAACTGTATGTGCGAGTAATTCTTCATTGCCAACAAAAAGGGAGAAATCGGCGTGGTCCTTCAGCAACGACTGGAGCTGTTGAAAACAGACCATGTCGCCCGAACTATCCTTTAAGCCGATGATGCCGGGAATGTCAGCAGCAGCCAGAACAGTCTCAGCCTGGAAGTTCTGCTTTGTATAGCTCGGCATATTATACAGGAACAATGGCAGCGGCAATTCAGGAGTTAGATGCTGGAGATACTCGAGCAGCTCCGGCTGGCCGGCAGGAAAATAATACGGCGGCGCCAGCACAACAGCCTGCGCGCCAGCTTCTTTTGCTTTGCATGCAATTTTCACCGACTCTACAAACGAAGTATCGGTAATGCCCACTAATACCGGAACCCGCTGCTGAACCTGTGCGCAGACGCGTTCGATAAGCTCAAATCGCCGGGCGTAACTTAGACTCGGCGCCTCACCAGTTGTCCCCAGCACAAACAACCCATGCACACCACCGCCAAGAATATGCTCAATAAGCCGTTCCAGGCCAGCCACATCGAGAGTATCCCTGTCCAAAAGCGGCGTGACCATCGGCACAATAATACCACGAAGCGGCTTCGGCAGAACGTTCACGTCTGATTCCATCTTTGTTAGTTCTCCATTTTACAATTAACTTCGTCACACAACTTAATAAATACCAGAATTCATCCAACGAACGAACTTATATTGATAGTACACAAAAGCAAAAACCCTACTTAACTGCTTCAAGCCCATTTTATCCGGTAAAACCCATAATGAAAAGCTAAAACTCCGTCCCTTTCGATAAGAGCAACTGCCAACAAATCGGTCGTTTCTACCCAACTGGTGTAGTCTATGGCTTAATTTAGTATAATTGCTTGTATGAGTTTAGCTCAAGATATAAAACGCAAAGCTATAGAATTGGGCTTTGACCTTGTCGGCGTAACAGGAGCTTGGCCTATAGATGCCGAGCAGGTCGAATTCTTAACCGGCTGGCTGAGGTCCGGCTATGCAGGCCAGATGAATTATCTGCATCGAAATTTTGAAAAACGTATCAATCCCGCCAAACTTTTAGAAAACGCACGCTCGGTAATCTGCGTCGGCTTAAATTACAAGCCGCCCAAACAAAAGAAAAAACCGGCAAATCCTGTTGCACCAATGGGCAGAATAGCAAGCTATGCTCAATATGAAGATTATCACGTTATTATTAAGAAACAACTGCAAAAACTAATTGAGTTTATTACTACCATCGCCGGGCGGGAACACAAATTCAAGACTTGCGTTGACTCAGCCCCTTTGGCGGAAAGGGCATTAGCTGCCAGAGCAGGTCTTGGCTTTATCGGGAAAAATCATATACTAATCAATCCCACACTCGGCCCACAAATATTCTTAGGTGAAATAGTAACAACTCTAAAACTATCAACCGATAAGTATCACGGGCTTCCAGCCCGTGATACCACGGCCAAGATGGCCGTGGTACATTGTTCGAACTGCGATAATTGTATCGACGCCTGCCCAACCGGGGCACTGGGACCTGACGGCCAATTCGACGCCAATAAATGCATCAGCTATCTAACGATAGAATATAAAGGCCAGATTTCACCCGACCTGGCTGAAAAAATAGGCGACCGGCTTTTCGGCTGCGATGAATGCGTTCTCGCCTGTCCGTATCAAGAAAATGCACCTGTATGTAAAAACAAGCAATTCAACTTCTATAACGATAGGACAAATCTTAATTTGCAGGAAATCCTTGAAATGAGCGAAGGCCGGTTTCAAGCCAGATTCGCCGATTCCGTCATCCTCCGCCCAGGCCTTGACCGCTTGAAAAGAAACGCCCAAAATTGTCTTATGAATTCTAAAAAATAATTATATATTTAAGATGTAAGGTAAGGTCTTACTTCGCGGAGATTATTATGGACAAAGAATACATCAAAAAACTTGCTGAGGACCCGAGATTTATTCCGGGCATTTATAATTATTGCGACCGATGGTGCGAACGCTGCCCATTCACCTCTCGCTGTATGAACTTTGTGATAAGCGAAGAGCAATTTGCCGACCCGGAAGCTCAGGACATAAACAACAAGGTCTTCTGGAAGAAACTACATGAAGTTTTTCAAGTTACCCTTGAAATGGTCAGGGAAACTGCAAAAGAGCAAGGTATCGACCTCGATTCTCTTGACCTTCAGCAGGCCAATGAAGAATATAAAATAACCCGAGACATTGCAGAGAACCACGAATGTTGTCAGGCAGCAAAAGAATATGTGCAAATGGTGAAAAACTGGTTCGACTCAGCAGAAGAACTATTTGAGCAGAAGGCAGATGAGCTGGATATGAAATTACAACTTGAACTACCTAATTCCAATCCAGCTAAAGAAGCGGTCAATCTCAAAGATGCAGTGGATGTAATCCGATGGTATCAGCATTTTATCTATGTTAAACTTATAAGAGCAATTCGAGGCAGCATCGAAGAAAATTCACAAGATTTAGATGAATTTCCCAAAGACTCAGACGGCTCAGCAAAAATCGCTTTAATAGCAATGGACCGTTCGATTGCTGCTTGGGGCCAGATGCTCGAATACTTCCCACAAAGCGAAGATAAAATCCTCAACATACTCATACACCTCGACCGATTGCGAAGAAAAGTAGAAGAAGTATTTCCGAATGCAAGAGCATTCGTCCGAGCTGGATTCGATGAAAAAGATAAGGGCGACGTACAAATTACAAGTCAGGGGTGATTATGGTGCGAGGAAATTGTCGGATTCGCAGGAGGGTAACTCGCAACCTTTAACCTCAAAACCTGGTTGCATCTGCTGCAGTGTAAATATATCATCGTCACTGATATAACGGCCTTCTATGAACTTGACAGAGCCATCACCAAATAAAACGTTCTGACCTCGGCGATTATGATTGCCGCTGTTTATAACAAGTAATTTATCGTCAAGTCGAATCTTTAATTCAGTGGAAGATTCAGCCCCCAAGCCATCAAAAATAGGATTTGAATCTGCCATTATAGGTTTATTGCCCAAAATACATGGTGTATTAGGACACCTTATTCGTATGCTGTAGGTTATATACCTTCTGTCGGGAAAGTCGTTATATTTTTGCATATCACAGCTATCAAATTGAAGTGCCTGAGCACAAGATTTGCCGGGGCAAATAAAGGCCAGAGGATTGACATAATCGCCTTTTACCAGAAGCCATATATTGCGAGTATTAGAGCAGTTTTCCTTGCCCTGATTGCCTACCTTGTGCCAAGGTGCACCGGCTATAGTTGCAACAAACGGCTGCTGACCGTCATAGTCAGAAATGTAGTTATCTAAACCTTTATAGATACTGGCCAACTGCCCCCGGCAGCGATACTGTCGATACCTCTGACGTGCAAAGTCCAAAGGAGCAAACCAGGTTCCCACAACAAAGAAAATCACCGCAGCAGCAGCTGCCATTTTGCCAAAATTCCACCAGAATTGACTCTTATTAGTAACTGTCTGTGCCTGCTCTTTGTCAAGCAACTGCTGGAGCTGACGTTGGCCTGAATTTGCAACACTATTCACTCGCCAAATGGTACCCTCTACCAATTCATCCGGGCAGGGCTCAAATTCTATGCTATCAAGTGGTGAAAGAGCAGCTTTGAGTTTGGTGTGAATTTCGGCTGCTTCTTTATTGGAGGTGATTAACGCCTTTACTTCGGCAGCTTCTTCGTCAGATGTCAAACCTATACAGTAATCAAATAAGAGCTGTTTCTGCTGATTGTTTAACGAACTCATTTAGTTTCTTTGCTCCCGACTGATGCCTTCCACTCCTTTGCAAAGCGGCCCACGGCTGTATGGAGTCTGCTTTTAACCGTTCCGATAGGTATACTTAAGATATCAGCCATTTGTTTGTAAGAAAATTTATTAAAATATGCCAAAATCAAAATTTCCCGCAGATTTTCCGGCATATCCGCTATAATCTTCCCTACCCGCAAAGCGGTTTCGTTTTTTTCCAGTTGTTCGTAAGGCCTTGTTGTATCAGAGGTAATGGCGTTGAGCATATCATTAAAGGATAATTCCTGCGAGTCTGCAATAGTGCCTATTGGCACGGCGGCAGTCCGCTGCCATTTTCGCAGGGCGTCCTTTGCTTTATTGGCAGCTATAGTGAACAGCCAGGGACGTAAAGGGCGACCGACGTCGAAGCTGTCCCGGCTGGTAAACAACTGCAAAAAGGTCTCCTGAAAAACGTCCTCAACCAAATCATACCGGTTTAGAAACTGCCTTAAGAACGCATAAAGGCCGTTTTTATAACGACTTACGATTTCACGAAAGGCAGCTTCATCGCCTTCTACAAAGTGAGTGAGTAGCTCAGCATCGTTCGGTTTTTCCAAGATGGGTTTCATAATTCAAGCTCTTGAAAGAATTACAGACAACAATAGTATTATAAGAAATTTAGAAGTAAATTAAAATCTTTATTGCGAGATGCTTATGTAAATCGGTGGATATGAGAACTCCAACTCAATTTCAATTTTACTGTAGGGCAGTCTGTTAATTTGGGTAATTTCGTAGATTGCGTCAGGCATGCATGAGTAAATGGATAAAAAAAATTAATAGCCGTATGTAATAATGAACCGGTAGAGCAACTGATGACGGACAAAAACAACTGAAGACAGAGGATGAGCTTGTAGCTCACGCCGGAACCTTTTTAATTGATTATTGCTTCTTTACAATTTACTATTGAGACCGAAAACTTTTTTATGAACAACTGAAATCAGGGGCCGGATTTCCATGGTTGGAATTATTTCCAATCCTGATACGTATAAAAAGCTGCAGATACTAAGTGCCGACGCTCAGTATGATTTGGCGTGCGCGTGCAGTAGTAACAAAGACGAACACCGCAGGCAAAACGCCGACGGGAAATGGATATATCCCATAACACTTCCAAACGGTGGTAAAAGCACGTTATTTAAGACGCTGATTTCAAATGTTTGCACAAATGACTGCAAATACTGTCCGCTTAGAGAGCAAATGGATATTCGGCGGTGTAGTTTACGGCCTGAGGAAACGGCAAAAGTATTTCTGGATTACTACAATCGTCGAAAGGTTTATGGACTGTTTCTAAGTTCAGGAGTCTTAGGGTCGGCTGATGCAACAATGGACCGGCTCAATAAAGTGGCGAAGATACTGCGAAAGAAGTACGGCTTTAAGGGATATATTCACTTGAAGATTATTCCGGGGGCAAGTGCAGCAGCGATAGAAGAGGCCGTTTCACTGGCAAGCGCGGTGTCGCTTAATATTGAGACACCCGGGGAAAAGAACTTAGCAAAATTGTCGGAAAAGAAAAATTATATTCGTGATATCATTGAACCCATAAAGCTGATAAGCAGATTAGTCGCACGCGGGTCAAAATACGAGGGGACAAAACAAACGACGCAGTTCATCGTGGGGGCGGCCGGGGAATCAGATGCGGAAATTGTGAAGTATATGTATGGGCTGTATGAGCGACTGAGAATGAACAGAATTTACTTCAGCGCTTATCAAAAGGGCTTGGGGGATGAATCTATAGCTGGTGAGCAGGAAAGATTGGTAAGGCCAGCCTATATTTTTGTGCGGGAGCATCGGCTGTATCAGGTAGATTTTCTGCTTCGCAAATACGGGTTTGAGGAATCAGATATAATTTTTGACGAGAATGGTAATCTCTCGTTATCTACAGACCCCAAAGAGGCGTGGGCGGTGAGACATCCTGAGTTTTTTCCAGTGGACGTGAATCAGGCATCACGGTTTTCACTTCTGCGAGTGCCCGGGCTTGGGCCGGTGACGGTAAAGAGGATTCTGGAGCAGAGGAAGAAAAATCGTATAACGCGTCTTGAAAACATCGGCAAGGCAGGAATCAGGTTAGAAAACGCAAGGAGGTACCTGACTTTTTGACAAATGATTGGGCTCGACCATGCGGTTTAAGACAGAAGACAAACTAACAGAGGAACAAGTCCAATCGGGTCTAAATTACATTATCAAGGATGGGATAGCCTTTCAGGCGATGAGCATATTAACCGGAGGAGCGTTTTTAGTGGCTTTCGCCATCAAGCTTGGCGCTTCGAACCTGGTTATTGGTTTGTTGGCCGCGATTGGGCCATTAGCACAACTACTTCAACTGCCATCTATAATTCTGGTAGAAAAGATACGCAACAGACGGGCTATTGTCCTTTTTGCGGCGAGCTTAAGCCGGATATGCTGGTTACTAATTGCCTTAATACCATTTATTTTTATTAAACAAACCGGCCTTGCTGTCCTGCTTGGGGCGATGATAGCAACCTCTGCTTTTGGGGCAATCTCCGGCTGCAGCTGGAATTCGTGGATGCGAGATTTGATACCCCAGAACACATTAGGTTCATTTTTTTCAAAACGGATGAGGATAGCAACAGGAGTAGGTATAGGATTAAGTTTATTAGCCGCTGTTTATATTGACCTGTGGAAGAAGCTATTGGCCAATTATGAGATATACGGATATTCAATTTTATTTTTGCTGGGTCTTGGAGCAGGTGCTCTTGGAGTTTATTTTCTGGCACGAACACCAGAGAAACGTATGCCCACCCCTGAGCGTAAACCCGGGATTCTAAGGTTGCTCGCTCAGCCGTTTAAGGATGAGAATTTTCGCAAGCTAATTGCATTTATGTGCTCGTGGAACTTTGCGGTCAATCTTGCAGGGCCTTTCTTTATGGTGTATATGCTCAAACGCCTGGGATTGAGTATGTCGTTTATAATCGCTCTTTCAATAATCAGCCAGGTTTTGAATTTCACCTTTCTTAAAATCTGGGGCACATATACCGACCGGTTCAGCAACAAATCGGTTTTGGCGATTTGTGGTCCTTTGTTTAATTTATCGATATTGGCCTGGACATTTACGACGATGCCGGAGAAGCACTTTTTGACAATACCACTTTTGGTTGTCATCCATATTGTAATGGGATTATCATCTGCCGGCGTGTCGCTTGCTTCGGGCAATATCGGCTTGAAGTTAGCACCAGAGGGTCAGGCAACGGCCTATCTTGCTACCAATACGATTTTCAACTCGATAGCGGCCGGGATAGCACCTATTTTGGGCGGTAAGTTTGCGGACCTTTTTGCCAATCACCAGCTTGATTGGGCATTGAAATATACAGGTCCAGGCCGTGAATTTACTTTGCCAACGCTGAATCTTCAACAATGGGACTTTTTATTTACACTGGCGTTTTTGATTGGTTTGTATTCGCTTCATCGGCTGGCTATGATAAAAGAAGCAGGTGAGGTTGAAGAAAAGGTGGTTATGAATGAGTTGTTTGCCGAGGTTAGTGGTCAGGTTCGAACCCTGTCTTCAATTGAAGGGCTGCGGCAAATGATAAGCTTTCCATTCTCAATAATAAGAGGCCTGACTATCAAAATCAGACCTAATAATCATGCTAAAAACAGAGTAACAAAAGTTACGGAATGAATTTGCTCCGTAGAAAAAAATCTGAAGGTCATTTCGACCGAAGTCCGCCAAAGGCAGACGAAGTAACGCGGAGCGGAGACACGTAGTGGCGGTAGCTAAATCTATTTCGGCTCGCTCGAAATGAGTCCCTAAACTGTTTTCAACATAGCAATTACATATCCAAAACTTTGAAGAGGAAGGCATAGATGTCGGCATGCTCGTCGATAGCTTTGGAAGTGGGTTTTCCTAAGCCGTGACCGGCTTTGGTTTCCACACGAAGCAGAATTGGATTTCTAATGTTTTTGCTTTCGCAAGAAAGCACAATGGCTTTTTCCTGAAGAGTTGCGACGAATTTCTTTGCGTGAGCAGGAATAACACGGTCGTCGGTATCGGCTGATGTAACAAAGATAGGAGGGTATTCAATGCCGGCCTTGACGTTGTGCAGAGGAGAGTAGGCATAGAGGAACTTAAACTGCTCATCATTAGTTTCAGCGTTGCCGTATTCCGGTATCCAGTAACGACCAATAGTAAACTTCTGGAATCTTAACATATCAGTAACAGGGACCTGGCAGACGACGGCACCAAAAAGTTCGGGTCGCTGGAGCATACAGGCGACGACGAGCAGACCACCATTACTTCCACCTCTGATGACGAGTCTCTTCGGGCTTGTATATTTATTTTCGATAAGCCATTCAGCGGCGGCGATAAAGTCATCAAAGACATTTTGTTTTTTACCGAGCATTCCGGCCTGGTGCCAGCTTTCACCATATTCTCCACCGCCGCGTAAGTTGGCGACGGCATACACACCGCCCTGCTCAAGCCAGATAAGAACAGGGACCGAAAAAAAGGGTTTACAGCTTATATTAAATCCGCCATAGCCATAAAGCAGAGTTGGATTGTTACCGTCGAGACAAAGACCCTTTCTGTGGGTGATGAACATAGGGATGCGGGTGCCATCTCTGGAATGATAGAAGACCTGATGCGTCTCGTAGCCGGAAGGGTCAAAGTCAATTTCCGGCTTTTGAAAGACCATCAACCGGTCAGTTATAAAATCATAACGATAGCTTGCACTTGGAAAGAGAAAAGAGTTAAAAGAAAAGAACATTTCGGTATCTTTCTGCCTTCCAGATAGGCCGTAGATTACACCGAGGGTCGGGAGGGGAATCTCCCTGATAAAGGACCCATCGAGATTGTAGATTTTGAGTTCGTGGTGCACATCATGCAGGCAGGCAACAACAAAATGATTATTGATAAAAGCAACATAATCAATTACGTCGTCTGTCTGCGGGAGGATTGTGCTCCAGTTACTGCGGGCGGGATTATTAACATCGATTGCGATGATGCGTCCGCGGGGAGCATCCAGGTCGGTGTCAAAATAAAAGACTGAATCATTATTGCCAATGAAGTCATAGCGAGCGTCAGCATCGTCGAGTAATTTGATAAAAGGGTCGGTGCTTTCCACAGGACGATAATAAATACGATTCTTAGTGTCGGTGCCATGATAGACGTAAAGGATGAGAAATCTGCCATCCTCGGTAATCAATGGGGCGAAACCTAATTCTTTATTTTCGGGGCATTCGTAGATGAGCTGGTCGTGCGATTGCGGTGTGTCGAGCCTATGCCAGTAAACCCGGCTGTAATTTACCCGATCCTCAGGGGCGACAGTGTTGGGGTCAGGGAAGCGGTCGTAAAAAAAGCTGGAACCATCGTGCTTCCAGGCAATACTGGTAAATCGGCACCATTGAAGGGTCTCATTATAGTCCTGGTTGGTATCGATGGTGCGTATTTTGATTTCCTGTTGGTCGCTGCCGCTGCGAGAGACGGTGTAGGCCAATAGTGCCCCATCCTCGCTAACGGCGGTGTTAGTTACGGCAACGGTGCCATCTTCGCTCATTAAGTTAGGGTTAATAACGACTCTCGGTTCGCCATCGAGGGTTTCCTGAAGATAAAGGACAGATTGATTCTGCAGGCCGTCATTTTTCCAGAAAAAGTATCGGCCGCCTTGTTTATCTGGAGCGGAATACCTGGGGTAATCCATCAGTTTGGTCAGACGAGCCCTAATTTTTTCTCTGGCGGAAACAGCAAGGAAGTCTGAGGTTAGTTTGTTCTGCTGGGCGACCCAGGCCTGGGTTTCAGGTGAGTCGGCGTCTTCGAGCCAGCGATATGGGTCGGGAACTTCGACGCCGTGATAAACATCGATGATAGAATCCCTGTGGGCCGGCGGATAGAGTAGTTTAGCGGTCTTGGTTTTTGTCGGAAATAGTCTTTGGCAGCCACAGTATAAAACAGCAGAAAGGGATACAATAACACATAAACGACTGTGCAATATTCTCATAATAGACTCCACTATCATAATTTAGCATTTAGCTCACTCGTGCTACGTAGCGATACTTCGCAGAGTAGCAACGAAGAACATATTCAAAGAGATATGGCAATCTTTGTCAAATACGAATTGGCTTAGAAGCAAATCCCAAATAAATTTGGAGTCTAAATATATTTGGCCCCTGCCACTGACCAAAGCCAGCACAAGCTCCACAAAAATGGCTGTAAGGAACGTCAAATAATGGAAGCAAAGGGGGATTTAGAAAATTTGTTGCAATTTTTGGTTGCTGTGGTTAGGATTTGGCATAAGCAAAACCCGTTAAAAAGGAAAAGACACTGATTAACACAGATTAACACCGGTTAAAAGAGGCAAAAAAGTATTTTTAACGGGGCGAGGATGTAGAAAATGGCTGAGGCGAGTGAAAATAGCGATAAAAGCGGTGAACCGAGCGTCAGCCCGCAGGACGCCTTACGGCGCAAAGAGGTAAGCGATTACGTTGACAGATTGAGCGATGAGCACCGTATGCTGGTAATCCTGAAGGCGCAGCTGTATGAGGGGACGTGGGAATCGATGCTCGACGACCTGAAAAACCGGCTGGCAGGTAAGCCATATATATTTAAGCTGGTAAATCGAATAAACGACGATATAGCGCGTATCGAAGAGATGCAGAAATTCGAAGCTGAGCATAATATCGATTTGGCTAACTACGTGAAAATGTAAAACTTAATCCGCCGTACGTCTGGCGGATAAAAGCGTAAAGTGCAAAATTGTAATGTAAACCTGAACATTTTAATTTCCGGTTATAAATTTCTCCGGCAACAGGGAGGATTGGGAAATGTCAGGCAATTTGCGATGTAGGTTGAGTTTACTCGTACTTCGCAGCGAAGCGCTGCTTCGCAGAGTAGTATTAGCGGTTCTTTGTGGCACGGCCATCTTGGCCGTGTTTTCACGGGCTGGAAGCCCGTGCCACGCTGCAGGTAACTCAGAAAGGCTTGCCCGCCTCCCGTCAGGGATGGCCAAGTCCATTACGTCTGGCGGGCTTGTTTCGCCGGAGCTGCTTGAGCACGCTAAGTTGAAAATACTATGGGAAAACGAGCTGCCGATTAAAACAAACGAGAGTTTAGAGCGATTGGTTATCCTCGATGAACGTATCTATGCACTTTCGGACCTCAACTATATGATTTCTCTGGACAGGGAAAAAGGGAATATGATATTCGGCAATTCTGTTGCACCGGCCGGTCTGCCGATTGTCGGGTTGGAGCTTTATGAGGACAAACTTTTGTCCTTAATCGGCAATAATTTGGTTGAGATTGACCCGGAAACCGGTGAGAAGCTGAGCACCAAACAGCCGGAATTCGGTATAGTCTGTCCTGCAGCCCGCAACAGTTCATACTTTTATTTAGCCGGAGCTGACAGCCGTTTACAAGTGCTGCGTGTGGAGGATATGGTTCGAGTCTTTGAGGTGGCTGCCGATAATGAGTCGATGATTACTTCGATTATTGCCGACGAGAATTTCGTAATCTTTACCACCGATGGGGGTAATGTGATTAGCATCACGCCTGACAGGCCTAACCGGCTGTGGCAATTTGATGCGGCGGGCAGTGTTGTTGGGCCGATTGTGAGAGATGGAAATTCTCTATTTTTCGCCTGCAAGGATACGAACCTTTACAGGATTGATATGGTCGATGTGCAGACGGTAAACCTCGTCTGGAAATATCAGACAAATGCGTTGCTTGATAAGGCACCTTATGTAACAGCAGAAGTCGCTTACCAGCGTGCCGGCGATAAAGGTTTGGCGGCGATAGATAAAAAAAGCGGTAAGCTGCTGTGGCAATTGGCCGAAAGCGCCGATTTGTTAGCAGAGGCGAATGGAAAAGCTTACGTGATTACAAAAACCAGCACATTAGTGGTGATGGATAACAAAAAAGGAAAAAAACTGTATTCAGCTAATTTTACGCAAGCTTCGCGATATGCGACCAATATAATGGATTCTAAAATCTATATTGCTAACAAGGATGGCCGGATTGCCTGCATAATATCTGAATAGTGAAAGGTCGTAAGTAAACAGTATTTAGTGAATGGAACCTGGAAAAAGGAAGGAGAAAAAGGTCAAATGGATGTGAAAATTAAGACGGCATTGATAAGTGTTTCTGACAAGAGCGGTGTTGTTGATTTTGCCAGGAAACTAAGCAAGATGGGAGTCAAGATAATCAGCACCGGCGGGACAGCCAAAAAACTCAGCGAAGCAGGAGTAGATGTTGTCGGTATTGAGTCAGTAACAGGTTTTCCAGAAATGATGGACGGCAGAGTAAAGACTCTTCACCCCAAAATACATGGAGCTCTTTTAGGATTGCGCAATAAAGCAGAGCATACAGCCGCAATGAAAAAGCACAACATCGAGCCGATTGATTTGGTTTGTGTGAATCTTTACCCGTTTGAGCAGACCGTTGCCAAGCCAGACTGCACGCTGGAAGAGGCGATTGAAAATATCGACATTGGCGGGCCGAGTATGCTTCGTTCGGCAGCGAAGAATCATAAGTTCGTGACGGTTGTGACAGGCCCCGACCAGTATGACAAAGTCATCGAACAGATGCAGAAAAACGATGGGGCTGTGAGCGAGAAGATGCGCAGCGATTTTGCACGTATTGCCTTTGGTCTGACAGCATTCTACGACGCTGCCATATCAAAATACCTTAATGGCAAAGCAAGTGTAACCTACCCGGAAAGGATTTCAATCGCCCTTAGAAAAGATAGAGACCTGCGTTACGGCGAAAATTCCCATCAAAGCGCAGCATTTTATAAACTGCCGGCAGGCGGTGAGACATCTATCGGCAGTGCCAATATAACGGAAGGCGAAACCGGCATCAGCTTTAATAATCTCTTAGATGCCAACGCCGCGTTTGAATTGGTCAAGGAATTCAATGAGCCGGCGGCGGTAGTAGTTAAACACCTCAACCCTTGTGGATGTGCGGTTGATGAGGATATTTGTGAGGCGTATCGCAAGGCCTACGAAGGCGATGTAGTTAGCGCATTCGGCGGGATTATAGCAATAAACAGAAAAGTGGACGCTGAACTGGCCAGAACAATAATGGAATCCTACAGCCGATTCGGAAAGGCGTTAGGGGCAGGCGGGTTCTTTGCAGAGGTGATTATTGCGCCGGAATTCGAGCCAGATGCGATTGAGATAATCAGAACATTAAAGAGCTGGGGCAGCAGGGTTCGGCTGATAGAAACCGGGCCGATTGATAAAGCCAAGATCAACCAAAGTGAATACGATGTTCGGTGCGTTGTCGGTGGGCTATTATTGCAACAGAGAGATTTGGTTGGCTGGGAGCCGGATGTATTGACGTATCCGACGAAGGCCAGGCCAACAAAAGAGCAACTCGAAGATTTGAGAATTGCCTGGCTCGCTGCCAAGCATGCAAAGAGCAATACTATCGTGCTTGTTAAGAACAAAAAGGTCATAGGAACTGGGGCCGGGCAGATGAACCGCGTGGAATCCGGACTGATTGCCTTCAGGCACGCAGGCGACCAGGCGAAGGGCTGTGCAATGGCATCGGATGCATTCTTCCCGTTCCCGGATAATGTTGAAAATGCCGCCGAG
>CAZKYA010000003.1:24302-31372 GCA_964556725.1 uncultured Pirellulales bacterium | reverse complement strand
ATTTCTCTGGCCATTTTCGTTCTTATATCATACATGCTGGCCAGGACCTTGACATTTACCTGCTGGCTGCATCGTTCACATAGTATACCCAGTGTCTCAAGCTGCCTGCTGAGCCCATGCAGCGCAAAGTAGCCGGTCTCGACAGGAACAATAACATCGGTAGCCGCCCTCAGCGCATTGAAGGTTAACAGGCCCACAGCCGGGGGACAATCGACTACTGCATAGTCATACTCGTCCTCGACCTCATTGAGAACATCCCGCAAACAACCTTCGCGCTCGGAAATACCCGCCATTTGCTGCTCAAATGCAGACAGGTCTATACTGGCTGGCGCCAACTCCAATCTGTCACTAATCTGCCATAGTATCTCTGTCAGCTTTATCGGCTCGTTTTTGCTTCTGCTTATAAGGACATCACAAATGCTCTGCTCAATCTGCTCCTCCGGCACAGCAAGGCCGACTGCGCAATGGGACTGGGGGTCCATATCGACCAGCAGGATTCTCTTGCCTGCTCCAGCAAGAGCGCTGGCGAGGTTTATCGACACCGTTGTCTTACCACAACCACCTTTTTGATTAACAACCGCTATAGTTCTCATAGATTCTCTCCAACTCCGGATAACCTTTTTGCAATCTTCAGCAAGCTGGCTGCCCCTTAGTGACAGCCCGAATAACCCCTTTTCACTACAGAAACCGGCCTTTTTTACACAGGACAAAAACCTCTGTTTCAATACTAAAATGCTGCTAAATGCCCATTACTACTATTCGGCAAAGAAATCCAAAAAACTTTATCTTTTTATAGGACGGGCCGATAAAAAGCCAAAATAACAGTATTAACACAAGGAACTTTGGCGTGGTTTGTCAGTATCAGGTAAAGGATAAAGAAAGCCATGCTGAGCGTTCACTTTCCAACCATAAAACCGCGTTGGTGTATATCGTCGCGTGTCACCTCTGGATTATTGCGATGCAAGCGCATCAGGCATTAGCCCGACAAAAAAACAGGCGGCTTCCACTTTGCAATCTTTAGCAAAGCGGAAGCCGCTGTTACCACCAGCACAGACATTTTACTTGTTTGCTTCAGGCCAAGGACCTGCGCGGCTGTGCGTTATTATCCCTTAACCTTTATCTTTACGGTCTTTGCTTTCTCGGCCTTTGGCAGTGTTATGGACAATACACCATCTTTGCATACGGCGTCTATCTCTGCCGGGTCAACATCGGTGGGCAGAGTCAGTTCTCGTCTGAAGCTGCCGTAGGTGCTCTCCATGTGGTAGAAGCCCTTTTCTTTTTTCTCCTCGGACAACTTCTTCTCTCTGCTGATGGTCAATGTGTTGCCGTGTACTGATATGTCTATGTCATCAGCTTTACACCCCGGAACCTCTGCTTTAACAAGTATAGCATCTTCCTCTTCAGCGATGTCAATTGCTGGCCAGGCCTTGTATCCGAAGAACGGCCTATCCAGCCCCCTGAAGAAGCCGTCAACTAAATCGTCCATATCGCTATGAAGTCTTGCTAATTCGCCCCTGTTTCTTCTGTTAAAAGGTACCAGGGCCATAGCAATGCCTCCTTTCGTTATTCCTGAAACATCAACATTATTCTTTTCAAACTTCTTTTTACTCCAGCTTGTTTAATTCGCAAAATCCGTGCCAAATTACCAAATGCTACAAAAGGGCTCAAAATCGGCTGTCAATTTGGCATATTTTCTACGCACACTCGAGCAAGCTAACGTTGGCAGAGGATGTCCGAGGCCAGTGAGCCAGTAAAGTCAGAGGTGGATTCCACATTGAAAAGTAAATTATTCTGGATGAACAATTTTGGCGTCGGTTGTTTGTGATTTTGGTCGTGATTTTCTGCGCTCGATGCCTGTGACAGGAATTTCCAGTTTTCGCCTCGGTGGTGTTTGATAATGTCCTTTTGTTTTGCCGGCGCTTTTTAATCCATCCCTTTCTTTGAGAATCTCCCTTTTCTGGTAACATTGCTCTTTGAAGACCGCAATTTCGGCATCTAAATTCGGGTTCGGCGAATCACCAAAGAAGGCATGAACTATCGGAAAAACAAGGTCTGGTTTTGTTTTTCTTAATTCTTTTGCCATTGCCTCTATTTTCGCCGTTGCAACTCCTTCCTGCATACAAGTAAAAGGTCCGACGTGAAATATCCCCGAAACGTAGGCGCCGCCCTTCGGCTCAATCAGGTCGTTCATAAAATAATAGGCGATGCCTGTGCTCAACGGAGATTCCCCCTCAATATTCCCGTGATACTCGTTTTGCTTCTCCAGGGTTTCGATTATTTGCATTGGTTCAGGAAGAACATGTCTGCCAAAAAGAACAGGGTGGAAGGGCTGAGCAATCTTTTCCTGAATATTCTCCATATATCTGCCTTTAAGAAAAGACTTGCTGAGCTTTTTTGCATACCTTAATGCCCGAATTAAATCGAAGCGTTTCATTGCCAATCTTATATCTCTTTTTGAATTTCTTCGATTCATTTGATTTACATATAGCAGCCAATCCACGATGGGGTCTCTTACCATTTCGAGGTTTTGCTCTTCCAATCTCTCAATCACATAATCAGTATAAGGGTCGTGGTGCCTCATATAGATTTCCCCAATATAAAGGACAAGAGGAAACCGCTCGTGATTTCGCAGATTGGTTTTTTCAAACTGCGACACGGTTTCTTCACCCCACCTGAGCAACTCGGATGTGTCAGCGCCGTTTTCTATAACTTTCTGTAATCTACTCAATTGCTGCTTCTTCAGGTTATTAATCTTCTGTTTGTCTTTAGCGTATGGTCGAAATCTCAGGGTTATATCATCTAATAGATCTGATGCTTTCAGCCCTTTGAATAATATTTGCTGGACCTTTATTTTCCCCAACGGGCCGACGCTTTTCGGCAAAGGTATGTCAAAATAGTCGGTCTCCGAAGAAGGGCCGGCCACCGGCACTTCTTCAAATCCTTCTCTATCCATAAATTCTCTTAATACCTCTTTATACTTTCCAAACCTGCAAGGGCCGCTGGTCGTAGGAAGCATAACAAGATAGTTGTCTTCAACATATTTTTTACCCTTTCTTTCGGCCTCCTGCGCCAGGAAGCCCAGCGCATCACCCACTACGCCCTTGAGCGGATGGCACACCTCTGTGTAGATATGCTTTCTCGCCATTTCATAGCCCTTCTCTGTGTGTGTGGGTAATACCAGGCTGTTTATCCCAAATCTCTTCAGCCCAGCGGCTGCGGCAAAACTGCCATCGCCCATATAAGGAATCAACCAAATCCTGCTGTCGCTATTTTCCATCGGATATTTTCTTAACGCTATATCGTCTATCCTTAGTTTACTGGGCTTGGTTTGATTAACGACTCTCTCGTGAGCTTCGGTTCTTGTTACAAAAGGAGCGTTGTTGGTCTGGGCATCCGTCAATAATACAAGGGTGGGCTTGCCTGCCGCCTGCTGGATTTTTTCTTCCTGATAAATTTTCAAACTATCCGGCCCACAACCAAAATTCATCATCCTCACAGGAAATAAATTCGCATGATTTGCCACAAATAAATGGGCCTGCAGTATTTTAACGCTCTCCGCCCAGAACTCGTTTTCTACCACCGCTTCAATGGGAATGTCCTTAAATTTGTGTTCCAAAAAGACCTGCGGTATATATTCTAAACCCCTAATTTGAGAAAACATAGCCCCTGAGTTTGAGCTTGCCTCGGGGTCGAGCAGAACATATTCTCTGCCGATACCAACATATCCTTTCTCGTTATTTTCTTCGATTCTCTTTAAGAATCTGTCCCCTTCTTCGTAAAGTTCTTTTTTTAATTCCTCTTCCGCCTGATTTGCGGATTTAATAGCGCTTCGCATTTCTTTCCCTGTGAATTTGAAGCCCAATCTATTAAATTCCTGCTTAAACGCCTGAATAAGAAGCTCCTCGTCGCCGAAATGCAAAATAGGATTTATTTGTTTGTTCTTATCGAGAGAAAGAACGTCATTTAAGATGTAACCCTCTGTTTCTGTATAAATACAGTATTTTAAATCCGGCGGCTTATCTTTCCTGAGCTCAATAAAGCTCGGATTAAATAAATATTCTATATTCGGATGACTATTCAAAATTGCCGCATGCCCTGTTGCTATCTTTCTGGCTATGCAGAAATCTGTTCTCGAATTGTCAACTCCTGTCTTTGCTATTTCTTTGTCCGTTTTTGGGGATGCTACCGGGCGAAAGCCGAGTTTATTGAACAGGGCAGCGCTCCAAATTCCTTTCTCCCCAAGCGTTGCAGTGCTTCTTTTAATGCCAACCGTTTTTACATCATCTAATTTTTCAGTTGCCAGCTCACTGAGCAGCCAACCAAACCTCTTAAAATGTTTTTCATATATTTGATGGTATCTCTCAACATAGTTGGTTTTTGGCTTTCTAACCGCCTCGGAATTTCCACGAGGGCAGAAACCTCCTGAAACTATCTCGTCATCTTCGATGGAAAATACTTCGAGCTGACAATCTCTTATATTGCAGGATTTTTCCTTAAACAGTTCTCTGCAGGAAACCTTTTGTTTTTCAAAAGGCATATCCACTAAATCCCAGCCCCTGAAAGCAGAATCACACTTTTTGCCTTCGGCCTCCAGTTGTTTTATGTTTTCAATGATATCGAGGGCCTGGCCCCACGCTCCAAACATTTCTCTATGAGGATACGCTTCAATCTGCTTATCTGTTACCTGAGCAAGAGCAGCAAGGAATGCTTTTCCTAAAGGCGGGCCACCCTGGGCAGAGCACCTGCCACCAACGTGCTGAGGGCCGCCAACAAATTTGTAATAATAACTTGCTGCTGTTCCTCTAATAATCGCAGCAGATATTTCCTGCTTGCTGAAACCCTCCGCAATGAGTCGGTTTTCGTCCATTTCCATAAAGACGCCGCACGTTGAGTCAATAACTGGAACTCTCTCGGCCTGTAAAGCAGCATCCTGTAAAGATTTCTCCACGCTCAAATTTATAACATCAGCCATATTTTCAAGGGTCTGGCCGGAACCCGCCTGGCAACTGTAGTTCATTTTTGCCTGTTTGACCGTTCCATCGGCAGCGAACCTCGTAAACTTCATATCCTGGCCGCCTACCTCAAAAATGGTATCAATCTCCGGATTGTAGTGCTTAACACCAAGAGCATGGCAGGTGATTTCGTCAGTTATTCTGTCTGTAATCTCTATGCCTTTCTTGGCTAACTCTTCGGATTTCTTCTTACTTAATAAGATTTTCTCATACAGTTTTCTCGCAGAGCCGGTAGCACCGACCCCCCTTACGGTGACTCTGTCCCGGTGACGGCTTAAATATTTTATAACACGTTTTAAAGATTCCTCAGGCCTGCCATGGGTTTTAATGTAGAGCTTATCAAGAAGCCGTCCTGTTTTTAATTCGACCAACGCCCCTTTTGTTGTTGTGCTTCCGCCGTCTATTCCCAATACCACTTCCGTTGGCTCTTTTACCTCTTCTTCCAGCTGTTGCTTTTTATCATTTACTTTTTCAAGATATTTGCAAAGGGCGGGGGCAAAGTGTCGCTTTTCACGATTATACTCTGCAACCTTATCAAGCTGTTGGATGTTAAAAACGAAGCTTTTGTTTTCTTCTGCAGCTTTCAGCGCTGCGCCTATGGCGGCTATGTTGTGATAATATTTTGGCCTTGCTATAGAAATTCCAAGAAGACTCTCCAAATTTTCTTTTATGATATCATTGGTCAAAACGCCGCCTGTTGCTATCGCCTGAGCTGGGTTTTTAGATTTGTCAAATTGCCTTGCCCCAAGAACGTCTATTATATAATTTCTCACAACCGTTTTGAAAAGCCCGGCTAAATTGTCCTCCCTTTTTGCGCCTTCATTTTGTTTATGAATTAAATCAGATTGAATAACAACGCCACATCTTGCCAAAAACTCACTTGGCTCCTTTGACCTTCTGGCTTCCTTCCCTGCCTTATCAAACATCTTTTCCAAAGTTGATTGTAATTTTCGTCTGTCTTTTACTCTAATCCCTTCCTTTTCATCCACCGCAACTGTGGTGTTTTCCGGTTCAGGATTAGAAATTTCACCCTCAAACAATCTTCTACACTGTTTTTCAATCAATGTGCCCGAGCCGCCACCACATTTAGTTCCCGTCCTCCATTCCTGAATGATGGTTTTGCCGTTTATCCTTCTTAGATTGAAAAAGTAGGAATCCTTTGCTCCTATATGGAAAACATATTCTGCGTCCGGGCCAATTACCCCCGCTCCCTTTGGAATTGTTACGCTGTCAAATTCATATATTAGACCCCTTATGACAGCAGGAAAAGATTTGGCTCCGCTTCCTGTAAAGGCCGTGCTTTTTATTTCGTCTTCATCAAATCTTTTTACTATGTCCTGCCAAGATTCTTTTATTGCCCCAATCGGGTCGGCAAAATGCATTATTGGCTCCGGGGAGTATATTACCTTTCTATGCGCATTAAGAACTGCGCAGTGAACAAAACTGCTTCCAACATCTATACCTACAAACAGTCCTTTCTTGCTTGCGGCTTTTTTATCATCCATTGTTTTTTATCGCTTCCTTATCAAGAAACGTTGTTTCGAATTTTTTCTAACATCTCTATCATATTTTTTTGCTCTTTCTCTTTGAGGGCAGCCATTACTTCTTTTACCTCTTTTATATAGAGCGGTTCAACTTGAGTAAGTAGCTTTTTGCCTCGGTTGGTCAGCTTTATAATATTAAATCTCCTATCAGATGGCGATGGTGTGCGGGCAACAAGATCCGCTTTTTCCATTCGGTCTATAAGCGTGGTGATGTTTGCGCGGTTGACAAGCATCATCTTACTAAGCTGGGCCTGGCTTAGGCCGCCTTCCAAGCCGCCTTGGTGCTGCAGGAGCATCATAAGGTTAAACTGGACATCCGTCAGGCCAAATGGCAGGAAGAAGTCGCTGGCTTTCTTCCTTAGGCGTGACGCTGTATAGTAAACATTAAGCAGCGCCTTGTGACTCATCAATGATATAGGTTTTCTTAAGCCTAATTCACATTCAAGAGACATTGCAAACTCCTATTTTGGGTTATATATCCTTCATATATATATTGTTGCTTAATTAACCAATT
>CAZKYA010000003.1:0-24202 GCA_964556725.1 uncultured Pirellulales bacterium | reverse complement strand
TGTATATGATCATTACTATTATTTTTTAGACTCTCTAATAAATATTATTATTAGTGTTAGAATAACTCTTAGTAATGACACATCCTTGCCCACCCATAAAAACGGGTGTTACTTGACCATCTGAAGATCCCGTCTCGGATATAAAAGGGCGCGTTGGCCCATAAAGAGGCGCCCGCATATTAGGCTTACAGGCCCCAGAATAGTTTAACTTTTTTCATAAAAAATATTGTAAAAACACTCTTTTCAATGTAAACTATACCAGCATTTTATCAAAGATGAAAGTTTGGTTTTATAAACCCATATAGTAACTTAATATAGAGGTTTATTATGAAAGCGAGTTTTAATAGGGCAGCTCTAAATGAGGCCTTGGGCCTACTAACCTCTGTTATACCAAACCGAACACCCAAGCCGATATTGCGCTGTGTGCAAATATCCGCGAGCGAGAAGGATGTTCGGATTTGTGCAACAGATTTGGAGGTTGGAATAAATTATCTTGTCACAGAGGTGCAAGTTGAGCAGGCAGGAGAGGTTGTTATCCCAGCAGACCGGTTGGCAGCCATTGTTCGAGAAAGCACAGATGACGTTCTGTTACTGGAGGCCAAAGAAGGCGCCTGTGAGATTAAAGGGCAGGACAGCCATTTTACAATTTACGGCCAAGAGCCAGGGCAATACCCCCCCGTTCCAGACTTCGGCGATTCTGCTGATATAGAAATTAAACTTGATGAATTACAGGGCGGGATTGAGCAGTGTCTTTTTGCTACAGCGAGAGAAAGCAGTCGCTATGCAATTAATGGCGTTCTGTGGGAAATCAAGGGCAAAAAGCTATTATTTGTAGCCACGGATGGCAGAAGGCTGGCCCGCTGCAGAGTTAACCTGGCTGCGACACCAGACAAGAGGTTAGAGGCGACAAAAATAATAGTTCCAGCAAAAACAATGGCTTTGTTGGCTAAAATCAGCGGCGACAAAGAATCTGTTGCGGTAAAGCAGGTGGATAACCGGGTACTAATAAGCTGTGCGAATGTCGTTATAAGCTCTAATCTTGTCGAAGGCAACTTCCCTAAATATGAGGATATAATTCCTGCCGACTACGACAAGAAACTAACACTGTCAACAGATGCAACATTGAGTGCAGTTCGGCGCGCAGCGCTTTTGACCAGCGAGGAGTCAAGGGGTATCAAGCTCTCAATTGGAAAAGAAAAACTTGTGTTCTCCAGCAGAGCACCTGAGACTGGCGATGCACAGGTAGAAATGGCCATTGATTACGGGGGCGAGCCGATTGAGATTGGTTTTAATCCACAGTTTTTAACAGATGCCCTTAGGGTTATCAAAACCCCCGAATTTGAATTAGAGCTGGGCCAGCAGGATAGGCCCGGCCTTATAAAAAGCGGAGCTAATTTCTTATATGTTCTAATGCCTATTAACTTAAGTTAGCTGACATAGGCAGGAAAAAGCATTATTTTAGTTGCCAAATTGAGCTATGGACCGCATTAAACAATCGCGCAGCGCCATCAATGGCCGTATAAGATGCCACGCAGGTAGAGCAGTCAGGTTAGATAGCGCCGTCCAGGAGCTTCTTGATGACCAGATTTTACCACAACAGAATATATTTGATTCAATAGAGGGGCTATGGAGCCAGCTGCTGCCTTCGGAAATAATACAGCACTGTAAGATAGATGGTATTTCCAGCGGCCTGTTGAAAGTGAGGGTGGATTCGCCGCTATATGCGCATGAGCTACGATTATGCAGCTCGGAGCTGATTAGAGAGCTGCAAAGGCGTTGCCCGCAGGCACGGATAAAAAAAATAAAAACCAATCTCGCTTGAACCATACCCTGTGATGCAAGAACGAGGGAAATTTTCAATAGTTCGTAAGCAACCAGAGACGATATATATAATATAAACAGAGAACGGATATGAAAGAACATAAGTACGATGCGAGTAATATTAAGATACTTGGGGGGATAGATGCGGTGCGCAAGCGGCCGGAGATGTATATCGGCGACCGCGGCAGCGGCGGCCTACACCATTTGGTTTACGAGGTATTAGACAACTCCATCGATGAGGCATTAGCCGGGTTCTGTGACAACATAATTGTGCAGATCCAGCCCGACTGTAGTTGTGTGGTGGAGGATAACGGCCGCGGCATACCGGTTGAAGCGCATAAAGAGGCCAAAATCAGCGCGTTGGAGGTTGTGCTTACAAAATTGCACGCCGGCGGAAAGTTTGATAGGGACAGTTATAAAGTCGCCGGCGGACTACATGGTGTAGGGGTCAGCGTGGTCAACGCATTAAGCGAGTGGCTCGAAGCCGATATATATCGTGATGGAAAGCATTACCATTTCGAGTGCGTCAGGGGCGTCGGGAAAGGGCCGGTAAAAGAGGTTGGCCCAACACAAAAACGCGGTGCGAAAATAACGTTCAAGCCGGACGAGGAGATTTTCGGCGATGCCGAGTTTGAATACGACACGCTATTGAAGCGGATACGAGAACTTGCATATTTGAATGCGGGTCTTAAGATTGCTTTCAGGGACGACAGGGCAAAGAAAAAAGAGGAGTTCAAATTTACCGACGGCATTAAGGCCTTTGTTAAGCATCTAAATGAGGGCAAAGATACACTGCAGCATGAAGTTATTTATTTTGCAAAAGAGGACACCCAGGCAATGATAAGCTGCGAGATAGCGATGCAGTATAACGAAGGGTACACTGAGAACGTGCTGGTTTTTGCGAACAACATCAAGAATATAGACGGCGGCACGCATCTTTCGGGATTTAGAACCGCCCTGACGCGCACGATGAATTATTATGCCCGCAACAATAACCTTATAAAAAATGGTCAGGCCCCAAGCGGAGATGATTTGCGGGAGGGATTAACAGCGGTGGTGGCAGTGAAGCTTGCTGAGCCGCATTTTGAGGCCCAAACGAAGGTGCGGCTGACTAATCCTGAGGTCGGCAGCTTTGTTGAGACGACTGTTAACGAGCAATTAGGTCACTATTTAGAAGAGCACCCTACGGAGTCGAAACGCATTTTGAACAAGGCCATACAAGCCGCTGCGGCGAGGGATGCGGCGAGGAAGGCGCGCGAATTGACCAGGCGCAAGGGCGCTCTAAGCACTGCCAATCTTCCTGGGAAATTGTGGGATTGCGCAAGCAGGGAGAAGTCAGTTACAGAGATATTTATCGTTGAAGGTGACTCAGCCGGCGGCTCAGCAAAGTCTGGCCGAGACAGAAATATACAGGCAATTCTGCCGCTCAAAGGAAAAATCCTCAATGTTGAAAAGGCCCGCTTGGAGAAAATGCTTGCCCACGAGGAAATCAGGACAATCATCAGCGCTCTTGGAACCGGCATAGGCACCGATGAGTTCGACTTGAGCAGGTGCAGATATGGAAAGATAATACTGATGACAGACGCCGACGTCGACGGTGCACATATACGAACACTGCTGATGACATTTTTCTTTAGACAAATGCAGGATTTATTCCTTAACGATATGATTTATATTGCTCAACCACCTTTGTATGAGATTAAAGTTAAAGGCCAAAAGAAATCTGAGTATATGCTGAGCGAAAATCAGATGCACAAGCGGACGATTGCTCGCGGCCTCGAGGGGACGGAACTTGTAATCAGGGACGGAACAAACGGCAAGAAAAGAAAAAAGACTCCTGCGGACTCGGGAGAAGACTCGTTTATAACTCGTAAAATTACAGGCAAAGAACTTTCCGAGCTTGTGAAGATTTTGGCTGAAGCAGAACGAATTATATTGGTTTTGGGAAGACGTGGAATTAACTTTGGCGAGTTTGTTGGGACTTATTATGAGGGTGAACAGCTACCGTGCTTTCGTATTTGCGCCGAAGGAGAAGAGGAGATTTATTACGAAAGGGACGACTATGAAAAGAGGCTCGACGACTTAAAAGAGCACGTTAAAGTTCTGCCGGAGGGGGAAGAGGGAGAATCAACTGTGGTCGAGGAGCTTCATGAGGTCGGCCGAATCAATCAGATAAATGAAAAGCTTAAAAAGATGTGGCGTTTGGATCTAAGGGATTTTCTTTTAAAACCCACTAAACCTGTTTCCGGAGAAGCAGCCCCTACAAAATTCCGGCTTATAAACGGCCCGGATAAATATGAAATTGCCTCGCTGGGTGATGTCTGCTCATCTATCAGACAGATTGGCGGCAAGGGAATCGAGATAAAACGCTTCAAGGGTTTGGGCGAGATGAATGCCGAGCAATTGTGGGAAACGACCATGAATCCTGAGACGAGGACCTTACTCAGGGTGGCGGTCGAAGACGCCGGAGAGGCTGATAGGCTCTTTAGTATTTTGATGGGGGATGATGTGGAAAAACGGCGAGCCTTCATCCAGGACCACGCACTCGAAGTGCAGAACCTTGATGTTTAATCTTACATTTCGTATATTGCATAATGCCTGTCGAGATAGGAGCTTGTATTGCCCCCGAATGCAGGCAGCTTGCCAGTTCTTTGGCTTCTTTCGGGGACGAGGTTCTTTATGGCTGATGCGGCGTATTTTATTGCTCAAGAGGCCGATGCAAAAAAATTTCCGGAGGGGAGTTGGTTAGGATGTATCACATTAGGATGCCATAGTCGTTTATAGTTTCGTCCTGTAAGTTAGGTATTGTCCGCAAGTTAGCGGCCAAGCTTAAGGCGTTGGGACGATAGTGTCAAACCTTGTGCCCGTGAAAAAGTTCCGAAAAAAATCATATTTTATTAAATTAGAGGGATTTTTTGCTTGCAAAAATCTAAACAGTCTGGTAGAAAAATAACGTTTTGCAACATCTCCAGTTTTGAGCAGGTTAGAACTGATTACTTGTAACGCAGGCACTTTCAACCGCGAGGTTAGAAATGACGAGAACAAGGCATAAGATACAAGACCGAGGATGCAAGATACAAATCCTTGGCCTTTGTTGTTTTGTCTTGATTTTTTTGCTATTTGGGGGTTGTTCCAGCGAATCGAAGTCTTACAAGGTCAGTCAGCCAAAGGCTAATGGGGTTGGCAAAACGTCAACAGAAGAAAAGAAGGCTGAGTTACTCAAGCAAATTGACCGTAAATTTGAGGACCCGGAAGCACATTTTCAACTGGGCCAATTGTATCAGACGGAGGGGATGTGGAGTAAGGCGGAAGATTGCTATAACACTGCCTTGAATTTTAAGCCGGCTTACAGACAGGCGCAAGCAGCGATGGTGAAAACGCTGATAGATAGTGGCGATAAAACTAAAGCAGCGCAGTTGGCTGATATTTATATGGGGCAGGCATCTATTGATGCGACGGAGTCAGTTAATCTTGCATTAGCATTTCAAGGGCAGCAACTTGATGAGTATGCCTTGGCTTGTTATCAACAGGGGCTTCGTTTGGCGCCGAATTCAGCCAAGATAAACAGGCAGATGGGCTACTATTATTTGAGCAAAGGCGACAAAGAGCGTGCAAGGGATTATCTAATCCGCAGTTTTTCTCTCAACCCCAACCAGCCGGAGGTGGCCGGTGAATTGGGCCGGCTCGGAGTGGAAACAAGAATACCGAGAAAGACCGAACAAAGCACAAAGAATCTGGACAAGATTGTAGAGAAATCAGACGAAAAGTATCGTTAATCACGAATTGACACGAATATAGGTTGTGTTTGTTGCTTTTTCATTGCCCCGTAGCGAAAGGATGCGCTGCGGGGTTTTTTAATTTACTATTTACTATTTTCCATTTACTATCTCAAATTGATTGATATTGTTTTCTGGACAGGGATAAAGAATTAGAAGAAATTCGTGGCCAATCATAAAGAGACAATTATGATAGCAATTGGAGATTGAAAAAATGATTCTGGGAAAGTATTCGTTCGGAGTTGGTGACCGGTTCTGCCGTCAGGGAAAGGCGCAGCTTGCTGCCTTGATAAAGGCGAAGGAGCAGGGAGTTGATATTACGCCTGTTTGGAACAAATCCTATCGGGAGCATACTATTATAGGGACAAGGCCGGCAGATACGCGCAGGGAAGCCGATAATGCTGTGTCGGCCTGTGGATGGAGAGGGCCTTATTTTGTGGATGCCGACCATATCGGGCTGAAGAACGTTGATGATTTCATTGAATTCAGCGACTTTTTCACCCTTGATGTTGCTGATTTTATTGGTAAGCAGGCGGACGCAAGAGAGGCGAAATCCTTTGTCGAAAAGCACAAAAAATATATTGGCTCGCTGTCTATTCCCGGTATTGATAAGAGTTTTGAAATCAGCAAAGAACAGGCAAAGGCAATAGCGGGTAAGTATCTGCTGGCAGTCAGGCAAGCTGGCAAGATTTACCGTCACATCAAATCGGCCAAAGGAGCGGATAACTTTGTTACGGAGGTTTCGATGGATGAAACTGACCAGCCACAGACACCGGTTGAAATGTTTTTCATTCTTGCGGCCATAGCCGATGAGGGTATTGCTGCTGCGACGATTGCGCCAAAGTTCACGGGTCGATTCAACAAAGGCGTGGATTATGTAGGCGATGTGAACAAGTTTGCGAGGGAGTTCGAGCAGGATATTGCGGTAATCAAATTTGCTGTGAAGGAATTTGGTCTTAGTGCGGATTTGAAATTGAGTGTGCATTCCGGCAGTGATAAGTTCTCGATTTATAGGCCAATGAGTGAGGCAATAAAGAAATTCGATGCAGGGCTGCATATTAAGACTGCGGGAACGACCTGGCTGGAAGAGCTAATCGGCCTTGCAATGGCTGGCGGAAAGGGACTTGATATTGCAAAAGAAGTTTATGCGAAGGCGCTGGCTCGCGCCGACGAACTTTGTGCTCCATACGCTACGGTTATTGATATAGATAGAAGAAAATTGCCTGAGCCGAAGGAAGTTGCGAGGTGGGACGGAGAGCAATTTGCATCAGCATTGAGACATAATCAGTCGTGTAAGGATTATAATTCCAATCTCAGGCAGCTATTACATGTTGCATACAAGATTGCCGCTGAAATGGGAGCACAATACCTGAATGCACTGGAGAAATACGAGGATGTAGTTGCGAAGAATGTGACAGAGAATATTTACGAACGGCATATAAAACCCATCTTTATGGTATAAAGCATATTGATTTATATAATCATATAAAGCTAAACCCCTTCTTTTCTTGTAGCTATTAACAGGACATACCTTGGGACAAGAATGGAGTGAGAGTGCCATTTTTCCCATTAAGGAGCCAAATGCAATTGTGCAGAAAAGGGGTGAGGGCAGCCGATATAGAAGCGGGGCTCAGGGCTCTGGGCTCGGGTTAATAAAGTCTATTTTATCGGGCCTAACAGGAAATTGGCCCCGTTAGAAATTCTATAACGGGGAATAAAATAATATGATGCAAAAAGGAAAATTTCTAACGGGATGAAAAGGAAAAAATCATACAAAGGTGTTTGCGAAAACAAAGTTGCGCTTTATCAGGTACTGATGGCGGCCGAGTTTCTTGGGATTGGTGTGTGCCTTGTCCTTTTGTGTAGCTGTATCAGTTTCAATATCGGTGATTGGCCGAGCAAGTTTGCTTATCCTCATAACGCCCCGCCGGCAAACTGGTGCGGCTCGATAGGCGCTCTTTGCGCATATTATTTGATGTATTATATTGGGCCGGGGGTCTTTGTTGTGTTGGCGACGGCGTTTTGTTTTCTGTTTGCGCGACTGACACATCGGCCTATTGGCCAGCTGATTTTTGGGGCCATTGGATTAGGTCTGGTTACTGTGGCGGCTTCGACGAGCTTCTATTGCTTATGGCCTTATCGGCTTTACGGTTTTCCGATGGGTTCCGGCGGGGTGCTTGGCATTGGGGCGGCACAATTTTTGCGAAGTCATTTTGCATCGTTGGGCACCTTCTTATTGCTTGCAGCTACATGGATCGTCGGAGCTATTCTGCTAACGGACAATCTTGTTCAGACGATTTTTGGCGGGCTTGGTTTTTTGGTTAGAAGGATATTTGGTTTAGTAGAGCCGGCGTGGTTGTCGGCAAGAAGGCGGTCGCAAGTTCTGGGCGAGATATGGCAAAAATTAAGCGCCAAATCTGTGTCAAGCCCATCGTGGCCTGTGGCCCGGGTTAAGGATAGGACAGGGCCTGATGAGCAGGCGGGTTCAAGGGCGATGGATTCGCACCCTTCGATTGGGGCTGGGGACAAGTCTCGTTTTAAGGAGCGAGAGGTGCGTGAGCCGGTCAAGCCATATACGCCGGAAAGTTTCGAGGATTACACTTTGCCACCATTAGAGCTGCTGGCTGAGCCGGAGTATAGTTTTAGAGAAATGCAGGAGAAAGTTGTCAAGGCAAAGGCGGGTGCTTTGGAGAAATTGCTGGCAGAGTTTAGTGTTAATGCGCGTGTGGCCGCTGCTGAAACCGGGCCGGTTGTAACTATGTTTGAGTTAGAGCTTGCAGCGGGAGTTAAGGTCAGCCAGATTAGCACGCTTTCAAACGATATGGCTCGTGCACTGGGCGTTGGTGCAGTTCGTGTTGTGGCACCACTACTGGGTAAGCATACAATAGGCATTGAGGTGCCGAACAGCGAGAAAGAAAAAGTTCGGATGAAAAGTATGATGGAGCTGGCTGGCGATAAGCCAAAGAGGATGCAGATACCGCTGTTTTTGGGCAAAGATTCGTCTGGAGAAGCCCTCGTTTCAGATTTGACGACGATGCCGCATTTGCTTATTGCCGGCACGACCGGCTCGGGCAAAAGCGTCTGCATCAGTAGTATCATTACGGGCATCCTGCTTACAAAGCGGCCTGACGAGGTAAAGATGATTTTGATTGACCCAAAGATGGTCGAAATGACGGCGTTTAACACTATTCCGCATCTGATGTGTCCGATAGTTACCGAGACTCAAACGGCTGTTCAGATACTCGAATGGGCTACTGTGAAGATGGATGAGCGTTACTCGCTTCTGGCAGAGGCGAGAGTGAAGAATATTACCGAATATAATAGTCTTGGTGCGGATGAAATCATTAAGCGTTTTGACCCCAGTAGTGCTGAGGAAGAGTCGAAGATTCCCAAGAAACTTGTCTATATTGTGATAGTAATCGATGAGCTTGCTGATTTGATGATGACGGCGGCCAAAGAGATAGAAGCTTATATCGTCCGTCTTGCGCAGAAGAGCCGGGCAGTTGGTATTCATATTGTATTGGCCACACAGCGGCCACAGGCGACGGTTGTTACCGGCCTGATAAAGTCCAATATGCCGACAAGGATAGGTTTCCGTGTGGCAGCACGGCTTGACAGCCGAATCGTCCTTGACCAAAATGGAGCGGAAACGCTGCTTGGCGAAGGCGATATGCTGTTTCTAAAACCGGGTACGAGCGACCTTGTGCGTGCTCAGGGGACATTTGTCGATGAGGAGGAGGTAAAACGAATAGTCAGGCACCTTAAGGAAATTGCCGAGCCGCAATTCCATCCTGAGCTGACCGAGCTCAAGAAATTAGACGTATCTGATATGGTGAAGGACGAGATGTTTGATGAAGCGGTTCAGATTGTTCTGGAGACCCAGCGTGGCAGCGTGTCACTGCTACAGCGAAGACTTAATGTCGGCTATGCCCGAGCTTCACGGATAATTGAGATGATGGCGGCGATGGGGGTATTGGGCGAGTATAAGGGCAGTCAGGCGCGAGAGGTTATGATGACGGTGGAGGAATATGAGCGTGTCCGTGAGCAGATGGAAGCCGAGGCCGAGCGTGGACATTCAGCCAAAGAGAGAGAGTTGTCCGAGCCGGCCTACATAAACGAAGGCCAGAAAGGATACCCTGCCACCGACAGTGACGAAGAATAACCTTCAATATTTTCGGAAGAAAATATTTTGGTTATTGGGATTCAGGCGGGTTTTGTCTGTCTATTGTCTTTATAGAATCTACAATTATTATTTTAGAAGCAGGTTGCTTAATGGACTTGATTTCGATGGGTGGCAGGCCTTGGCTTGTGTCCCGTATGAATTCGGCAACTTTTTTGTAATCTTCGGCTCCGTGACAATTTTGTTCGTATTCAAAGATTGTCTTGCCATAGCTGGGCGCCTCAGCCAGCTTGATATTTCTTCGGATAGCGGTGGGGAAAATCCGGGCTTGTGCCCAGGCGCAATTGGTTTGGCGAGCATTCTCAAGGAATTGCTCGATGTCGGCCTTGACCTCTTTTGGGAGAGAGGCGCGGCTATCGAACATACATAGCAGAATCCCATTAACTTTCAGGTTAGGGTTGATTCTTTTATTGACAAGCTCGATGGTTTGCAGAAGCTTCCCGAATCCCTGCAGGGACAGGAAATGCGGCTGAAGCGGTATCAAGACCTCCCCGGCAGCAGCAAGGGCATTCAGGGCCAGCAATCCGAGCGAGGGCGGGCAGTCGATAAAACAATAATCGAATTTATCTTCAACAGTTTTGATTGCTTCCCGCAAAATGGTTTCTCTGCCGACCACGCTTACCAGTTCGCTTTCAGCACCAACGAGGTTAATGTTTGCGGGCAGCAGCCACAGGTTCGGACGCACGAGCAGTATCTCTTGCTCAAAACCGGCGTCTTTAATCAGGACCTCATAGGAGCCGGATTTGACGTTTTGCGGCTCGAGGCCAAGGTGTATTGTCAGATGCGCTTGAGGGTCAAGGTCTATAACGACCACACTTGAGCCCATAGCGGCAAGGGCAGCAGCCGTATTAGCCACCGTTGTGGTTTTTCCCACCCCTCCTTTTTGGTTTAATACAGCGATTGTCCTCATCCTTGATTCTCGATTATCGAGTCAAATGTATCATTGGTGCACGGAACTGCTTTAGGTTTTTTGCTTCTCTGCAATTAGTTTTTTAAGGATTGCATCAAGCACGCCATTAACAAACGCAGGCGACTTATCGGTGCTGAACTTTTTGGCAAGCTCAATGGCCTCGTTTATCACAACCTTAGGCGGGATATCAGGACAGAATTTCAACTGATAAACCGCCAGCCGCAAAATGCTTTTGTCAACAGGCGACAATCTTTCAAATTGCCACTTTATTGTCGAGGTAGCTATCAACTTGTCGCAATGTGCCAGATTTTCCCAAGTTCCTTTTGTCCAGTCCGAGGCGAGCTTACGAACGAAATTATCGGGGTCTGCTTCTATAAGAAACTCATCTATGCGCTCGAGCAGTTCTGTGCCCTGCACATTGAGTTGATATAGTGCCTGCATCGCCAGCTCTCTGGCCCTTGTTCTATTGTCAAAGTTCATATTTCGTAGTTCATAGCAAAGGAACTACTTAATCTGTTCCATTACGTTAACCATTTCCATAGCTGTCAGCGCCGCATCAGCCCCTGCGTTGCCCATTTTCGTTCCGGCTCTTTCGACCGCCTGTTCAAGCGTTTCAGAAGTCAGAATGCCAAATATGGCTGGTGTGGCTGAATCGTAGTTGATTTGCCCGATACCGCGAGCTACCTGCTGACAGACATAATCGTAGTGAGCTGTTTGGCCTCTTATGACCGCACCGAGGCAGAGGACAGCGACATGTTTGCCGCTGCTGGCAAGCTTTTTAGCGGCTTGCGTAATTTCACAGGCACCCGGTACCCAGACTACGGATATCTGCTGGTCGGTAGCACCGTGACGCTGCAGACAATCTATCGCCCCGGCAAGCAGCTTGGAGGTTATGAATTCGTTGAACCTGCTGACTACAATAGCGTAACTACCTTTGCCGGCTGTTACCTGGCCTTTTATTTCTTTAATCATAGTTTCACTTCTCCAAACAATGTTCGGGTTTTGCCAAGCTGCCCCACTTTACGACATGTTGCAAAGTGCGAGCCTGGCAAATCGGCCCCGACACAGAAACTCTGCGAACCAAATTAGATTTAGTTTACGGACCGTTTAACAGCCACACATTATAAGACGGACACGGGCATTTTTCCAGAAAAACAGTTTCTTGAGGGCGTTTCAACGACGAGATTATTTATTCTTATGGAGCTAACTTGTGCAGTCGTAGGGGCTTATAACGACGATTATCGGCAAAATTTTACTATGGGCAAAATTGTATTAAGGGGGCAAAAAAAATCGCTAACTTGAGGGCGCATGCTGGGCGATAACGGCGGTGGGCGGGAGTTTGCTTATAGAGAAAAAAGGTTCTATTGTATGGTTTTGGAAGATATGACATTTGGCTCTTATGATAAAGCAGAGCGAAAGGTATATAAGGCATTCGAGCTTTACGAGGAAGGTAAATTATCACAAGCACTTGATGAGCTGGAGATTGCTATCGAGATAAACCCTTCCAATAGTTCGTGGCATTTCAACAAGGCCCTTACGCTGGATGCTGTAAATCGGTTTGACGACGCAATAAGCGAATACGAAATCGCTCTGCAACTGAGCCCTGATGATGTTGAGATATTAAATTCGCTGGCCGTCGATTATACGCGCACAGGCCAGTATGACCTGGCTATCGATATTTTTGAGCGTATCCAGGAATTAGATTCGACATTTGAGCCGTGCTATTGCAATCGGATAATCACTTATACCGAAATGGGTCAGCACGATTTGGCGGAGCAGATGTTTTATCTTGCTCAGCAGATAAATCCGGACTGTGCGTTGTGCTACTACAATATCGGTAACAGTCTTTTCGCTCAGGGACAGTACAAAAAAGCGATTCGCTGCTGGCTAAAAACAGCAGAGCTCGAGCCGAGCCACCCACAAATCAACTATCGAATTGCTCAGGCATATTGGTCTGACGGCGATAGTGAAAAAGCCCGCGAACATTTCCTGGCGGAGCTGCGTGTCAATCCGGGCGACGTTGATGTTATTCTCGATTTCGGCCTGTTTCTGATTGAGGTTGGTGACATTGAATCGGCAAAGGAAAAGTTTAATAGGATACTTGAACTTAAACCGGATTTTGCCCCTGCCTTATTTTATCTTGGAGAGCTTGCTTTTAACAACCAAGAGTATGACAAAGCGGTAGAATTGTTTAATGAGGCACTGCAAAAGGATATTGGTGAGCCGGGACTACCAGGGCCATGCTACAGACTCGCTCAACATGCACTAATGAATGGGGAAATAGAGAAGGGGAAGGCTTATCTGGTTTCGGAGCTAAAACTGGGTATTGAGGATGCAGACACGTTGGTTTCTATGGGGTCGATTTTTTTGGCAATTAACGAGATTGATTATGCGACACACTGCCTGCTTCGGGCAGTTGATATCGATAGTGCTAATGCAGATGCCTATTATTATCTCGGCGCTGTCAGCACTGTGAAAGGAGCATTTGGTGATGCTGCGGAGTTTTTCGGCCATGCGCTTGACATCAGTTCTGACCATATTCGTGCCTTAAGAGGTTCTGCTGTTGTCCATTTAGCGATGGGCAGATTAGCCGATGCTGCGAGGATGATAAAGAAGGCACTGGATTTATCCGCCACACAGAAGGTGGATTTAGCCGGTGATGATTCACAGTTGAAAGCGCTTAGCCGCAAAATTCTTGTGGCTCAAATAATAGAGCGAATCAGGGATTTGCTTTGTCGCTTGCGGCCCGCTGCCCCCCATGCTTTTTTGCGAAAGCAAGAATGGGGGAGACGCAGGGGCAGGCCTTGGAAAGCGTAAAGCGTAAAACGAAAAACGTAAAACTGCGGAATTCATCATTTTTTGCTTTTAGTTTTCTTTTCTAATCATTCACCGTCAAAGCCACCTTATCCCACGTAGATAACAAGGCAGGAACTGATTTTATCTGGATTTCTGCTAATCCCATCGACAAGAGCTCGTCTGGGCGGAGGCCCAGCCGTAGTCCTGAAAAGATAGGAAACAATTTGCAAAATTCTGCTAAAAGCGTTAAGCTACCTTATACTGAGAGAGGCTCTGGTATAGGGCTATCGTAAAAGGCCGAGTGGCGGAATGGCAGACGCTGGGGACTTAAAATCCCCTGTCCGTAAAGGGCGTGTGGGTTCGAATCCCATCTCGGCCATAATTCGTATTCTGTGAAACGTATCTCTAATGAAATACAAAATAACAAATCGTGCTTTGTTATAGATAATGGTGTTTCGGAGATAGATAATGGCAGAAAAGAAGCCGAAACTCGAAGATGTAGGAAAACCCAACTTATACCGCCGGATATTTCCATATACTGAATTTCCACGTGTGGTATTTGACGGCCAGTTGGTTGAGTACGATATCCCTGAGGAGATTTGGATAACCGACACAACCTTCCGTGATGGTCAGCAGGCGCGGCCACCTTACAAGCCGGAACACGTCCTTAAGATATTCGACTTTCTGCACGAGATAGACGGCGGGACAGGATTGATTCGCCAATGCGAGTTCTTTTTGTATTCCGAGCGCGACAGGAAGGCAGTAGAGCTGTGCAAGAAGAGAGGTTACAAGTATCCTGAGATAACCGGCTGGATTAGGGCTGTGGCAGCTGATTTTAAGTTAGTGTCGCAAATGGGACTCAGCGAAACCGGCATTTTGACCTCGGCGAGCGATTATCATATATTCCTGAAGCTGCGCAAGACACGTGCTCAGGCGATGAGTGCATATCTCGATATTGCAAAAGCTGCGCTGGATAATGACGTCATACCACGTTGTCATTTCGAGGACATCACCCGGGCCGATTACGAGGGTTTTGTTCTACCTTTTGCGGCGGAGTTAATGGAACTTGCCAAGGAATATAACAGGCCGGTCAAGATTCGCCTCTGTGATACCCTTGGGTTTGGTCTTCCCTGGCAGGGGGTTGCTTTACCACGGAGCATACCAAAACTTGTGCACGGGCTTCGACAAATCGGGGTTCCATCGGAGTGGCTTGAATGGCACGGCCATAACGATTTGCATAAGGTTCAGGTAAACGCTGTAACGGCATGGCTCTACGGCTGTAGCGCCGCCAATGCGGCGATATTCGGAAGCGGAGAGCGGACAGGTAATCCCCCATTAGAGGCGCTTGTCGTTGAACATGCACAATTGAAGGGGATGACCAAAAAAGTCAATTACCGAGCCATAACCGAATTGGCTGAATATGCCAGGAGGGAGCTGGGCTTTGAAATTGCGCATAATTATCCGCTGGTTGGAAGGGATTTCAATGTTACGCGGGCCGGCATTCACGCGGATGGTTTGTTAAAAGACGAGGAAATATACAATTGCTTCGATACCCAGAAATTGCTCAATTGTCCGGTTGGTGTGGCAATTACTGATAAGGCTGGTGCGGCAGGGGTCAAACACTGGATAGAATCCAGATACGAGATAGAAATCCCCAAGCATGACCCTCGGGTAACCAAAATAAAAGACAAGATTGATGCCGAGTATGCAGCCGACAGGGTTTCGATGATATCGGATGAGGAAATGTTTAAGTGGGTCAGGGAAGCATTTGGTGGTGAGTTGCCGCCGATGAGGTAAAAGGAATTGCCAGATAAAAAAATCAATGGTTCGACACCGCTCACCATTGACCCTGAGCGAAGTCGAAGGGTCAAAGCGGTATTGTTTGACCTTGGTGATACCTTACTGAATTTTGGTAAGGTCAAGACAACTTGGCTTTTCATGGCTGGGGCAAGAGCATCTTATGATTTCCTAAAAAATCTGGGCCAACCGGTGAGGAACTTCAAATATCACTGCTGCCGAAACTTGATACGTCTGCATATACGCCGCTGGGTCTGGAATATAATTGGAAGGGATTTCGATACTCTGGCGTTATTAAAAAAGGTCGGGACGAAAAAAGGCATCAAGCTCGACGAGCAGCAGTGGCGGCATCTGGCGTGGTTGTGGTATGAGCCATTGAGTAAAATCGCACAGGTTGAGCCGAGAATAAAAGAGACCTTAAGTGCGCTTAAAAAAATGGGGCTAAAACTCGGAATTGTCTCCAACACCTGTGTGAATGGCGTATTTTTGGAGAGACACCTGAAAGACCTGGGCATACTGGATTTCTTTATAGTTAGGGTTTATTCATACGAATTTAATTTTCGAAAGCCCGATATTAAGATTTTCAAAGTTGCTGCAGATAGAATCGGCGAGAGGTTGGAAAATATATTGTACGTGGGAGACCGCGTAAATATGGATATTAAACCTGCAATTAAAAGCGGTATGCACGCTGTTCTAAAAGCAGCTTATACAAATGCTGGAAAGAAAACACCTAAAGGGGCTATGAAAATAAATCAGCTTTTCGAGTTGCCGGGGCTGATAGAAAGAATAAATGCCAATACAAATGCATGATTGTTAAAAGTATCTCTTTTGAAGGTAGAAACAAGGTTTGTCGTCGGCCTGCTGTGAACTGAACAACCGACTCGCCTTGGCGACCCTGCTTCGCCAAAGGCTTTGCCAGAGGCAAGAGCGCCAAGCCGTAGCCAGATTTCCATGTCAAAAGGTCGGCTTTGGTTTAAAATTTCAGGAAAACATAAAAAAGTTTCTTGCTTGCCCAGTAATTGTTGTCGTATGTCATTTTTAAGTTTTTATGCCGGAAGGCCGATAAGAAATCTTGTATATGGGTATTGATGCGGCATATCAAAAGTGTATTAATCCGGCCTGCGGGGCACAGTTCGACTGTGGTCAGACGCTTTTTAAGTGTCCGGCCTGCGGGGAGCTTTTGGATATACAATATAACTGGGACAAGATTGAGGTTCCCGATAGATTAGGCGACCGCTGGGCGAACAGAATCAATCGGCTGGATTTTTCAGGGGTGTGGCGATTCAGAGAGCTGCTTAATTTCTGCGACGACAAATATAAAGTGACAATAGGAGAAGGCCAAACAATCCTGCAGCAAAATGACGCTGTTGCAAGATATGTCGATATGAAGCCGGGCTGTTTGTATCTGCAATATGAAGGGCTGAATCCGTCCGGCTCTTTCAAAGACAACGGAATGGCGGCGGCGTTTAGCCATGCGAAAATGGTCGGCGCAACTTCATGCGTGTGTGCGTCCACAGGAAATACGTCAGCATCAATGGCTTTGTATGCACATAGTTGTGGCCTGAAAGCTACGGTGTTTATCGGCTCAGGCAGAATCGCCTTCGGCAAACTCAGCCAGGGGATGGATTACGGTGCGCAGACCATTCAAATACTTGGCGACTTCGATGACTGTATGCGCCAGGTTCAAGATGTCAGCACAAAGCTGGGGCTGTACCTGCTCAATTCACTTAATCCGTTCCGGCTCGAAGGACAAAAGACCATAATGTATCGAATAATCGAGGGGATGAGCTGGGAGGTGCCGGACTGGATAATTGTGCCCGGAGGAAACTTAGGCAATTCAAGCGCCTTTGGCAAGGCCTTTTATGAGCTGAAACAGTTTGGCTTGATTAAACGAATACCCCGAATGGCGATTATTAACGCTACCGGCGCAGATACGCTCACCAAACTGGTAAATAATAAGAAACTGACATGGAATGACGGTAGAGTTAATCAGAAAAGTATTGATGATTATTATGGTGATTTGACTGCTCGTAACTTTTCGCCACATACCTGTGCTTCTGCGATAGAGATTTCACGCCCTGTGAATCTGAAGAAATGTCTGCGGGCGATTGAAATATGCGACGGTGTCGTCCGGGCTGTAACGGACGAAGAGATTCTTGATGCAAAGGCGATTATAGGCAAATTCGGTCTGGGATGTGAGCCGGCCTCTGCGGCAACAATAGCAGGCCTAAGACATCTTAGGGCTGAAGGTGTAATTGATGCTGATGAGCGGGTTGTCTGTGTATTGACGGGGCATCCGTTAAAAGACCCCAACGTAACGGTCAACTACCACAAGGAAAAACAGGGCAAGTTCAGCAATCCACCTATGGAAGTACCTAATAACCTCGATGAAATAATCAAGCATATTACAGGCGAGTATTGACTAAGACTTCTATCCGCAATACAATAAGCTGTTATCAAATGACATTGGGCCGCTGCAGCAAAAAAGAAGGTTTATTTTGCGATAATTATTACAAAGTTGTGGAGAAAAATATGTTCAATTCGCTAATTGAGTTTTTTAGAAGCGCGATAAAGGAACAAATAGTGCAAGACCCTTTCTGGGCAATTGCAGCATTGGTGGGGCAGGTTGTATTTGGTGCCCGATTTATCCTTCAATGGATAGTTAGTGAATACAAGAAAAGGTCTTATGTGCCGACCGCTTTCTGGTTTCTATCGCTGGCGGGCAGTCTAATTTTGCTTATTTATTCTATTCATATAAAGAACCCGATTTTTATGCTGTCTTTTTCATTAAATACGCTTATATATTTGCGGAATCTTCATTTGATTTATAGACGTCCTGGTAAAGGCATAGTAGAACTGTAATTCAAAAAGCAAAATGCAAAAATAAAAATTGTGGAGTTCCCTAATTTTGATATTTGATTTAGGAATGGTAGAGAACCAACTCAAAACTCAAAACTCAAAACTCAAAACTGTGGGGTGGTTTGTTGTTTGTGGGGTACTGATTCTATCAGCAGCTAGCGCCTCGTGGATGCTCTCTGCGAAGACGCTGGATGCTCACGAGTGCTTTGTCTCAGTTGCCGCACGCGAGATGCTTGAAAGTGGTGATTGGGTTCTTCCCACTCTCAATGGACAGCCGAGGATTAATAAAACACCGCTTTGCTATTGGCTTGTGGCGGGTCTGGCTAAGATAACGGGAAGAGTAGATGAGTTCGCTGCGAGAGCGCCGAGCGCTGTTTTTGCGTTTTTGTCGGCGGTAGCCGTACTTTATTTTGTAAATCGCTGGCTTTCTTTCAGAATTGCAGTGATTTCGACGGGTGTGTGGGTGACGTCGCTAAGTTATATTCGCTGCTCACATTGTGCCAGGCCCGATATGGCACTTGCGTTTTTCACAACTGTTTGCCTGATGAGTTTCTATTCGGCTGTCACTGCCCACGGTCGCAGGAGGCAGGTTATCTATATGCTGGTTTTCTGGGTATGCCTTGGTCTTGGAAACCTTGCCAAGGGACCGGCTCCGCTGGCATACGTTTTTGTTCCGATGCTCTTATATGTGGCGATACATCGTCAGTGGAAGATGCCTGCGAAACTGCTACCTGTTGTAGGTCCGGTTATTGTTATGGTTATTGTACTACCGTGGCCGTTGGCTATTGCGCATGGGATGAATTGGGATATAACGATTTGGAAGCGGGAATTTTTTGACCGCTTGTTTGGTGGATATGCGCAGGGGCGATTTCCCATCTACTATTATCTCGGTATGATGTTTATGTATATAACACCGTGGTTTGTTTTTCTGCCTATGGCATTAGCTGCCCCCTTTTACAGTGTATGGGAGGAAAAAAGGCCGGTAATGAAATTTTTGTGGCTGTGGTTTGTTGCCGACCTGGTTTTTCTTACCATCAACGGTGGCAAACGTCAGCACTATATACTGCCTCTGATGCCGGCAATGGCTGTTCTTATAGGAATCCTGTTAGAGGACATGGCTTTTGTCCGGAAGGCCTACACACAGAGATTCGCAAGGAATGTTTTGAAAGGCCACATTATCGCGATAATTGTGGGTGCTGTCAGCGTGTGCGTATATCTTGCCGTTGCCAGCTCCCAATTTTTGGTCGATGCCATGGTAATCAGTATTGTCGCGATGCTGACAACTTTAATTGTGGCAATACTATTTTCCAAGGGAAAACCCGCTGTTGCCTGCGGGGTAATCTTTGCTGGCATTATAGTCGTGGTTATGATTGGGTATGCAGTTTTTTTGACTGTGTCGGATGTGGACCGGCCTGCACGAGATTTTGCGAGAAAAGTTGCCGGAATAGTGCCGCAGTCAGATAAACCCGTGGCCTATCAGCACGTCTCCAGCGTATTCGTGCAGTATTTCGGCAGGGTAGTACCGGGGATAAGGGATAAATCGCTGCTGTACGAGCGTTATGAACAAGGCAACTGGGTTGTCTGTACCTTTGACCATTTGGATGAATTGGCGCAGGACGGTCGATTAACAGAGGTGTACTGCAGCGAGAGAGTAAAGAGAAAAATAGACAACATATTCGGGAGGATGTACTACCCCAGCAGAATAAAGAGCGGAAAAGAAGAAATCGGCGGGGCACTATTCCATAAATCGGCAGCGGTTATCGAAGACGAAGGTAACAGTGACCTTAAGGGCCCCCTGCGCCCCGACTCGTCTGGACAGGGGCATGGACCAGGTCAGCGATAAATTTGAGTTCTTCCTTAGTCAGTTTTTTGTCGTCAATAATTTCTTTAACTACTTTAATAGTCTGTTCGACAGTGGTTCCCTGGTTTTTCTTCAGCCATACTGCCACCAGCATAGCGACTCTCTTATCGTCTGAGCTGCCGTGGAGCAATACCGGCAGACTATTCTTGTCAGCCATTATAGCGAAGAATTGGTCCTGGGTTTGCTCATCGGGGATGCAGCGGTCTTTTTTGATAGGCATTTCAATATAGCGGACGCCGTTACTTCTGGTCCATGTTATTTCTTCATTATACCAGTTGTGTTCCCGGTGTTCTGAGGGGGAGCGGATATTTACTATTGTGGCTATATGATATTTGTAGAGCAGGCGAGTGTAATCCATTCCTCTGGGCTGGCCGCTTGTATAGAGCACGCCGGGTTTTATAACGCAAAAATTCCTGATGTGAAAATGCTTAACTAAAAGTATTACCGCCGTGGTTATCAGTAAGATGGTTATTAAACCAGCCGATAATCGTTTTTTCTTCTTCATTTTCCTGGCCTGCTATCTATTTCCTTTGCGGTGGATTTTACGCACCGAATATATCTTTTTGTTTGTGGATTCGAAATAAACTCTACTTATCATTTCGCCTATCAGCCCGGTGGAGATAAGGATTAGTCCGACCAATAGTAGCACAGCCGCCAGCCCTGCCATCGGGCCGTGTGCAAGCATAATAGGCACGTTATAAACAAACTTATCGTAGAGGATATATGTAGCCATTAACAGGCCTGCGATGATGCAGAGCATCGCTGTCTTGCCAAAAAAGTGCAGCGGTTTGGCAAGGTATCCCAGTAAGAACCTTAATGTTATCAAGTCAAAAAGGACTCTGGATGTTCTGGAAATTCCGTACTTGCTCTCGCCTTCCGGCCGGACAATGTTTTGTATCGGTATCTCGATGATTTTAACGCCGCTGCCTGACAATAGTGCCGGTATAAACCTGTGCATTTCTCCGTGGAGATACAGCTCCTCAATCACCTCCCGCCTATAGGCCTTGAACGTGGTTCCGAAGTCGTGGATATCAACCCCGCTGATTTTTGACGCAAGCCAGTTGGCAATCCTTGAAGGGATTTTTCTTGTCAGCAGATTATCCACCCTGTGTTTACGCCAGCCGCTGACCACATCGTAGCCGGCATTAATCTTCTCGAGAAAGTTCGGTATTTCTTCGGGGCTATGCTGGAGGTCCCCATCCATAGATATGATTACCTGCCCCTTTGCGAGGTTAAAACCAGCAGCAAGCGCTGGTGTCTGACCGAAATTGCGTCTGAGCTCGATAACTACAACTCTATCGTCCCTGTTAACAATGTCCATCAAGAGCTGCAAGGTTTTGTCGGTGCTGCCATCGTCCACAAATATTAGCTCATAGGATAAACCGACATGCTCCATTGTTTTGGTCAATCGCTCGTAAAGCTCATTAATTGATTCAGCTTCGTTGTAAAGAGGCGCCACTATCGAACAGTTTATATTGGCCTTACTGTTTCTCTTATAGCTGTCCATAATGCACCAATTTTATTCCTGCATCCTTAAAATACCGCCTGGTTGCTTCGCTGCAAAGGGCCTCAAGTTCCGCCTGACGTTGCTGAACTAATCTGGTTTTGTTCGGGTCAAGCCCATCACTAAAGCCCGGATGAGTTACAACCTCCATAGTCGCTACGGAATTATAGGAAGTGACAGCCCTAAGAAAATGTATGTCGATTTTGCCAGTATGAGCAATTCCAACGAGAATATCGGTTTTCAACAAATCAGGGCATTGCATACGGTTTATTCGAGCGAGGGTGCGAATTAAACTCGACCTTTTTTCGCCACCTTTGGTTGGTAAAGGCCAGGGAGCTTTGCAGATTTCGAGCGGCTCGAAGGCAAAGCGTACCGCCGGAATTTTGAAATAGCTGGCTAAGTCACAGACTATGGAAAATATGACCGGAAAACAATGAATGTGCTTGTGTGAATCCAAATGAGTAGGCTTTATGCCATTATCGATTACCAATTGAATTTGTGATGCGAATTCGGTTCTGATTGTTTTTTTAATCTGATTTGCAGCCATAGATAATAGTGCCAGCTTAGACGGCGATAGGGCAAATTGACCTTCGGAATCAAGCAAACGATGAATGCGCTCATTTGAGGACAGCGGGCGGCCATCGGATATATTAAGATGCACTCCCACGCCGAGGTTAGGCAATTTTTTAGTCAAATCAACAGCTTCTCTGAAGGCAGGCATATTGGCCATAATAGTTGCACTGGTTAGCACTCCATCGGTGTGGGCTTGAACGACAGCCCTGTTTACCCCGCTACACAAGCCAAAATCATCTGCGTTTATTATGACTCGTCTGTCCATACATAAAAAGTCTATACGGCATAGACAAACGATTCAAGTAAATTTTACTTGTGTAAAGATAGACCATCTTCAGAGAATTAGCATGTCAATATTGCTTTGTCGAACAATGAAGAAATCAGAAAAGCAATAGTAAGTGCTAATGAGCCAACGGCATGCAAAATAACTGTGATTTGACTGGCGCGGCATTTACCAGGTGTGGATAAATCCTTTTTATTTGCAAATATTATCGCAATAACTGCTACGGGCAGTGTAAACAAATAAAATAATCCAGCAAAGAACATTGTGCGGCAAGTCAACATAGCTGCTGCAATGATGAAGCTGGCAATAAGCACAATTCGGTAAATCCAAATACAAGGCGAAACGCCGATAAGAACTACAAGTGTCTTTTTGTTTACCGCAGCATCAGCGGCTAAATCGGGAAATTCATTTACTAAAATCACTAAAAAAATCAGAATGCTGACAACAAGCGCAGGTAAAATCGGTGTGGCACCAACCGTTTCTGTCTGCAAATAGTATGAGCCATATACTGGAAGCAGACCAAATAATAGTGCAATGACTAACTCGCCAATATAACGGTAGCCAAGCTTAATAGGCGGAGCAGTGTAGAAGAAGCCACCGAGCAATCCAATAAGTCCGAGAGCCAGGATAAAGATGCTCTGCGTCAATAAAAAAATTATAACACCGATTATTGAACCGATGGTGAGCCAGAAAAGACTGGCGAGCAAAGTCGCTTTGGGCGACAGGATACCTTCTTGTATGTATCGTCTTCCGCCCGAAAAGGGGGTTGGATTTTTATTTGCCCAGTCGTTTCCGGAGATGTGGTCGAAATAATCGTTGGCTATATTAGCGCCGCTGTGCAAAGCCATTATTGCCAGAAGAGCCAGAATAAAAAGAAGAGGGGAGAAAGTGCCGGATGTTGCGTAACCGAGCGTTGAGCCAACCAGGACCGGCGCTGCGCTTGCAACTAAAAACTTCGGCCGTGTGGCAAGCAAAAGAATAGTCAATTTTGAGTATTCAAAGCGAGACTTCATAAATATAATTTAACCACGGATTTGAGTTCCCGCAAGGCGGGAGTCCCTCGCAAATTGCACGGATTTTTGAGGATTTGGCTTGAGGGTTCGTGGGTTAATCTGAATTATATTTTTTGTTCATTGCATAATTCGTGATTTTTATGGTGTAAATTTTAAAATATAGAGATTACGCTTTACAATGGTTCTATGTAGCACTATTTTACATAAACCCAACTTTTATTGTAGGAGAAAATCATGAATAGTACCTTTAAAGCAGTTCTTGTCCTGGCCTGTGTGTCAGTCATTTTGGCGGTTGAGAATGATAAAAATGCCATCCCCCTTGAGCAACAGCAGGCCATTGAAAAGGCGATTCTAAAAGTCCATGAAGATATGAAGAAAGCCGCTGAAAATCAAGATGTGGAAGCCATCTATGATTTCGTACTTGATATGGATAGGGGTGTTATTATTGAATACGGCGAACTCCGGCGAACGCGCCAAGAGGCGCTGGATTCAACCAGACAGGGCCTCCAGGGAATATCTAACTTGTCTTATACTTATAATCAGAAATACATCACCGTGATTTCGCCGACGACGGCACTTTGGGTAGCAGAAGGGACTTCTTCAGCTACTATCGAGGATGGACGGACAATCTCCGTGCCCTTTGCTGAGACCATTGTTTTTGTCCAAAGAGACGGGTAGTGGAAGGTCCTCCACGCACATCGGTCTTCTCCGAAAAACAATTAAAAACAACCAGATAGATCTAATGGCAATGAACTGAGGCTGAGCTTAAATAAGCTGTCAGGTTGGCAGAGGATAGAAGGGACGACCGGGATTTTGGCAGAGGCAAGTT
>CAZKYA010000002.1:9903-35796 GCA_964556725.1 uncultured Pirellulales bacterium | reverse complement strand
CGTAAAATTTCAACCCCCTGCCGAATTTTATCGTCGCTGGTTGCGTAGCTTATCCTGAAGTGAGTGTCCTTCTCGCTAAACACATTCCCTGGTATAATCAGCACGTTATTTTTAATTGCCTTTTCGACAAATTTTGTTGCCCCCCCGCGTCTTCCTGTCGAAGACAGGAGCGGGGGCGGTGCTTTAACAAACGCATAAAACGCCCCACTCGGCCTAACCAATTCAAATTTATTCTTCAAACCCTCATAAAGAAGGTCTCTCTTTTTTCTATATGCCTCGACGTACTTGCTTACATCATAATCGAGAGCGGCAATCGCCGCCTTCTGGAACGGCGTCGGCGCACAGACGAAGGTATATTGCTGTATCTTGGTCATCTCTTCGATAACGTTCCTCAGAGATTCCGGAGCCGCTGCGAAGCCGAGCCGCCAGCCCGTCATTGCATACGGCTTACTGAAACCCCGCAAAAGTAGCGTCTTATCGTAGAATTTGCCTATACTCGTATAGCCGCCATCATAGCAGAATTTCTCGTATATCTCATCCGACAATATAAGCACATCTTTTTCCGCTGCAACCTCCGCTAATTTTTTTATCTGCTGCTGCGAATATACCACGCCGGTCGGATTACACGGCGAGTTAAGCACAATCAGCTTTGTTCTATCGGTTATCGCTTTGGCGATTTTCTCAATAGGCGGCTCGAAGTTCGGATAGCTGTCAACAAAGACGCACTTTCCGCCTAACATATTGACTACGTGCTTGTAAATTACAAAATATGGGTCTGGTATAATTACCTCATCGCCGGGATTGACAAGTGCAAGAAATGCCAGAAGCAGCCCCCCACTGACACCGCTTGTTACTATCACCGCAGGATTGTCCCATCCAATTTCTCTTTTTACTAATTCGCTAATCTTCTCTCTTAAAACTTCATTGCCGGAGGTCTGCGAATATTTATTAAATCCCTCCCGTATTGCCTTTATTGCCTCTTCTTTTAGCCGCTCTGGCACATCGAAGTCCGGCTGGCCTATCGAAAAATCCACCGGATTTTCCAACTCCCCCGCCAGCGCAAAGACCTTCCGTATTCCACTTGCATCGATTAGTTTCGCTCTATCTGCGATAATCTCTCTCATTTGCGCTGCATAATACCCACATCCCACAAATAATCAATCGAAAATCTGCAATCTGAATTTGAAACAATAAAATAATAAATAGTAAATAATAAATTATTTATTCCCCCTGCTCTCCTGATGCCCTGCTATCTGTTCCCCTGATTTCCTGATTCCCGCCCTCCGCCACCATTTCCAGTGCGCATAAGAAAAGCCCCCGTTTCTGTCTTTGGCAGAAGACACGTGGGCGGCTTCTAATACATATTTATAGCGAGCTTGTCGAACCTATTCTCGAACTTTATCCCTTCTTCGTCTCGGATTTCTTTGCCTCGGGTTTCTTTGCCTCCGGTTTCCTGGCTTCTGGTTTTTTAGCTTCCGACTTTTTTGCTTCGCCCTTCTTCGGCTCTGCCGCCGGCGTTTCGGGCGTTGCAGCCATACCTTCCAGCGCAGCCGCTTCCTTGGGAGGCGTTTTTTCCTTCTTGCCTGCGTGGCTCTTACGATGAGCAACCTTCTGCAGAGCAAATACCGAATCTCCCTCAGTCCATTTCTCTTCGTCTTTTAGCTTCTCGACACGTTCTGCACGCGACAGAACGTTTCTATGCCTCGTTAACGCCCCCTTTATCTTCAATGAACGGTCCAGTGACATTCAGCTTCTCCAAAAATTATTCAATTTTCCTGCCGTATGCGTCTTTGAAAAAGTGCGGTGCAAACGTTTCATATCCCTCAGGGGCCTTGCCCTTATATAGAGCACCAACTTCGACTATTTTTCGTTTTGCCTCGTATCCGTCGGAGCCCGGCGTAAAGCCCTCGAATTTATCTTTCGTAATCAAAAAGTATCGGCCGCCCCAGTTTACAATTTCAGTCTTAATGCCGAATTCTGCAAAATGCTTTTGCACAGGCACCAAATCTGCTTGCGTCTGATACTCAACCAGAACAATTACATTGCTGCCTTTCGGCTCTGGCTCAGGTGATTCTGTCTTTTCGCCGGATGCAGCCAACGGTACTATCATTTCGGGCTTATCAACAGCCGGTGGTGTGTCGGTTATAGACTGCCCTATCGGCTGCCCCGGCACACTTTGCGGTATTTTTCCTGCCGAATCCGGCATTCTCTGGCCAAGGCGAAAGGCCAACAAAAAAAGCAGAATTATGACCAGAAGTAATGCAATCGCAAGCGGGTATGATATTGAGAACTCAATCCTGCTGGTATTAAATTGCACAATTCTCGGCTTTCTCCACCATTGGGCCACCCTGCCGGGAACTACACCTTCAGGCCTTGTTGAGCTTTGTTCATCTGCCTCAGACTTTTCCGGATGCAATTTCTCTAACTTCTTGCCGTAGCTCGACTTAAACCGAGCTTTCGTCATCGCCTCATAAAAAGCCATTTTTTTGCGGCTACGCGCCATAATAAAATCCGCCTTAATATAAGATATCCGGCAGACAATTATTTTACCAGTATAACTACATCAAGACAATCCCGCACAACTAAATTTCCTATTTTTTCTATAATACTTTGAACTGAATTTCAACAATAAATTACCACACGATTACCAGTTTTGAATGTGGTGATGAAAAGACCCTCTTGTGCTGTTAAAAACAGTTTTTTTCCAGATTATTACACCCTTACTCTGTCGAAAAATCTCCTTATTATCCCGAACGCAAGTAGCCTTTAGCCCTGAGCGCGGTCGAAGGGGAAGTTACCTCATTTTGAAATACGGAATGGTTTCAACGATGCTTTGCAGACCACGGTTGAAAAAAATAAAAAAATATGAATATTTTTTTCAAATTTTCTGAAAAAATTTTAACTGCAAATATCCCCTGTTATCGGGGCTAAACGAGGCAAATTGTTGAATAAGCGAGAAGAGACTAAAGCTATCAATTTGGAGTTTGGGGGAATTGGAGAAAGGGTGAAAAGCTCTTAATTTGCCGGCTCTTTTACCTGTATTACATAGCGTTGCACTGCCGGCGGTGGTGACATCCAGAAAAACTCAAGATTAACAACGCAATCTGCCGATGCGATGATTAGAAAAAAATTAAATAGAGAAAGGAAAAACAAATAGCCAAAACCGAGCTAATCTCGCCCCTGTAAAGCGGAAGACGAGTATTTCAAACACTCAAAAAAAAATAAATGGGATAATCTCGCTCCTGCCGGAACAGGGGTTTTTTATTGCCCTCAAACAGTTCCTTTTCGTTACAAGCAACTAACCAAAAATTTGAGAATTTATACACCACAAAAATAACCAGCGTAAATCCGCCACTCCGTATGGTGGATAAATCTGTATTAAGCCGCATCTAATTTTTTTGCATTATGTTTTCCTTAGTAACTGCCCCCTACCATCTATCGTCTATCTTCCTTCTCCTGTATTTGCTTTCCTCCCTTTTGCAGCTTTTGTTATACTCGTGCAATCCGTAAACGCGCAGAGCCTGCAAAGCAGACTCGAAGCAGCGATAGCTAAATTTGTGGCTAACCTCTCCGTTTTCCGGACGTCAGAGCAGCTGCTACCGCCCCAACAAAGTAAGTTAGCTGATAATTGTATTAAATTCCACTTGACAAAGCTGCAGCGGTAAACTATTTAAGCTGTTTTTAACATCTAATTGTGAATAAGGAGTAGTTAAACAATGCTACCTGCAAAAAAGACCAGCAAGTGCAGAACACGCACCCGCCGAAGTCATCATCGGCTCAAGGGTATAAACTATTCACTTTGCAGCAAATGTGGCCAGGCCAAGCTGCCGCACGCAGCCTGTGAAAACTGCGGCTATGTAAACCCGAAAATCACTTTGAAGCTCAGCAAGAAAGAGAGCAGCGCCTAAGGCGTCCTGAGGACTAAAAAAATGCGAATTGCAATCGATGCAATGGGAGGCGACAACGCACCGGGGGAAATTATCGCTGGAGCATTAGAGGCAATTGCGCTGCTTAGTGAAAATGACGAGCTCATACTCGTCGGCCCAAGGCAAGTAATTGAGCCGCAGCTGCCGTCCGTGAGGTCTCGTGAAGGTGTTATTAGCATAGTCGATGCTCCCGATACTATTGGGATGGACGAGGCACCTATAGAGAGTCTGAGGAAAAAGCCGAAAAGTTCAATTGCAGTTATTGCAAAACTGGCCAAAAGAGACCAGGCTGACGCAATTATTTCGGCAGGTAACACTGGTGCCTGCGTTGCAGCTTTCCAGATGAGGATGAGAAATCTGCCCGGCGTCAATCGCCCGGGCATAGCAGTTGTATTTCCGACCTTTGAAGGGCCGGTAACAATATGCGATGTCGGTGCAAATATTGCATGCAAGCCCATTCATCTCTACCAGTATGGCGTAATGGCCATCACATATTCAAGACATCTGCTTGGTATTGAGAAGCCAAGGGTCGGCCTTATGAGCATTGGAGCAGAAGATGCAAAGGGCAATGAGGTTGTCAAACAGACTCGCAAGTTGATGAAATCCGACCCCAATATGAATTTTGTCGGAAACATCGAGGGCAGAGACATTTTCAGAGGTGTTTGTGACGTCGCTGTCTGTGACGGTTTTGTCGGCAATGTAATTCTAAAACTTACAGAAGGCCTCGTTGACGGCCTGTTCAAAGCAATAAAATATGAGCTAACACAGGAAAAGCTCCGCCTGGCAATGAAGTTTAAACCGGTCATGACAAGAATCTACAAAAAATATGATTACAATGAATACGGCGGAGCGCTGTTGTTGGGCGTCAACGGCACTGCACTAATCTGTCACGGCTCAAGCCAGAGCAGAACGATAAAGAACGCCATTTTGGCATCCAAAAAATTCTACACACAAAAAATAAATGATAAGATTATTGAATATCTCTCGGGAACTTGTGTAAGGACAACTGATGAGCAAGTCAAGTGACGACCGCTCTATTTATCGCGCAGTCATCACAGGCAATGGGTCATTTGCGCCGGCGAAAACGATAACAAACGCAGACCTGGCAAAGATGGTGGATACTTCGGACGAATGGATTACAACCAGAACGGGTATCAAGGTCCGGCACATTGCCGCAGACAACGAAACCACCGCATTTTTAGCTACGGCAGCCGCAAAAAGGGCTTTAGACGATGCAAATATTGACCCTAAGGAACTCGAACTTATTATTGTTGCCACGGTGACCCCTGAGATGGTTTTCCCGGCTACCTCTTGTTTCGTGCAAAAAGATTTAAAGGCAAAGAACGCCTGGGTTTTTGACATACACGCCGCCTGCAGCGGTTTTGTCTACGCCCTGTCTATTGTGCAGCAGTTTATAGAAAGCGGCCGAATCAAAAACGCCCTTGTTATTGGTGCCGAGACTTTGACCAAGATTACCGATTGGACGGACAGGACAAGCTGTATCCTTTTCGGTGATGGAGCCGGCGCCGTCGTCATCGAATCAAAAAACAACGCTGGTAAGGGTATTATGTACAGCACATTAGGTGCCGACGGCGAATACTGGAAAGCACTGAATTGCCAGGCGTACGGCTCACGGTATCCGGCACACAAGCAGTTAGACGACCCCAAAAAAATATATATGGAAATAAGGGGACGCGAAGTCTATCAGCAGGCAGTTAGAAAAATCGTCGAGACCGTCACTGAGTGTCTGAATCATTGTGGGCTAACTATCGACGATATTAAAATGATTATTTCCCACCAGATGAACGCCAGAATCATTGAATCCGCTGCAAAACGTCTAAACCTGCCCGATGAAAAGTTTTATCTGAACATCGCCGAATATGGGAATACCTCTGCCGCGTCAGTTCCTATTGCCTTTGATGGGTGCGTCAAAGAGGGTAAAATCAAAAGAGGCGATATCGTTATTTTCGTTGCTTTTGGCGCCGGCTTGACCTGGGGCGCAAATGTAATCCAGTTTTAACCACGAAATACGATATACGAAAATGAAAACTGCTTTTTTATTTCCGGGCCAAGGTGCTCAAGTCGTAGGTATGGGAAAGGATATCGCCGATGCCTTCCCTGAAGCAGCAAAAATCTTTATACAGGCCGATTCTCTCCTTGGATTTGACCTGAGCGGTATCTGTTTCCAAGGCCCCGCCGAAGAATTAAATACAACAACGATTTCGCAGCCGGCGATTTTCGTAACCTCTGCTGCCATATTAGAGGCTCTCAGGACACACCCCCCTGCCGGGGATATAAGTGCGGATGCAACCGCGGGTCTAAGCTTAGGCGAATATACCGCCCTTTATGCCGCAGGTGTCATCAGCTTTGAAGATGCACTTATTCTCGTTCAAAAACGCGGCCAGGCAATGCAGTCCGCCGCTGACGCAACCAACGGCGCAATGGTCAGTATCATCGGCCTCGATGAAGATAAAATCAGTCAGCTCTGTGCCGAAGCCAGAAAAAATGAAATTTTGGAAGCGGTAAACTTCAACTGCCCGGGACAAATTGTGGTAAGCGGCAGTAAATCTGCCTGCCAGCGGGCAGAAAATTTAGCCGAAAAATATGGCGCCATAAAAGCCGTGCCGCTGGAAGTCACCGGCGCTTTTCATACCGAAATGATGTCCGCAGCCGCAGATGCCCTCGCCGAGGCCCTGCAAAAAACCAATATTTCAGACCCCTCTGATATCAGGATTATTGCCAATATCAATGCCCGGTATTACAAAAACGCAGAAGAAATCAAAAAAAGCCTCAAAAGGCAGTTGACTAACCCGATTCTATGGCAAAAATGTATGGAGCGGATTCTTGCTGATGGTGTTGAAAAATTCTACGAAATCGGCCCGGGCAGAGTCCTCACCGGCCTGATGAAAAGAATAAACAGAAAAATAAATGTGATTAACATAAGCAACTTGCAATCAATAAAGGAATTGTTGGAAAGAACCTCGTGATAAAGTTTTTAATATTTGGTCATTTGAATTTTTTTAGAATTTAGGATTTAGATATTATAATTTCAGGGGAAAAGGATGTCTGACAAAAAACTCGCCGTCGTAACTGGTGCCGCAAGGGGAATTGGCAGAGCTATCGTATTTGAATTACTAAAACAAGGCCGCTTAGTTGCAGGACTTGATATCATTGAGGACCAGTTAAAAGACCTCGAAAATACGGTTATACAGGATGGCTACGAAATAATCACCCGCTGTGTCGATATAACCGACACCCAAAAGTTCACTGAAACTCTTGAGTCTCTCGCTTCCGAATATGGTGGAATTGGTATCTTGGTCAACAACGCTGGCATAACTCGCGATAATTTGCTTTTGAGAATGACCGACGAGGAATTTGATAAGGTCCTTGAGGTGAATCTTCGAGCCGCATTTGTTGCGATGCGTGTCGCTGCCAAATCTATGGTCAGAAACAAGTTTGGCCGAATCATCAACATAAGTTCCGTATCAGGCATTATGGGTAACGCAGGCCAGGCAAATTACTCCGCCAGCAAGGCAGGCCTGATTGGCCTTGCAAAAACCATCGCTCGCGAATTAGCCAAGAAAAATATCACCGCAAATTGTATCGCTCCAGGCTTCATTGACACCGAGATGAGCAGAAAGCTGCCTGAGCCGGTCATTGAAGCCGCAAAGCAATTGATTCCTTTACGCCGGCTTGGAACTGTTGAGGATGTCGCAAAGGCTGTCGCCTTTTTAGCCAGTGACGATGCTGCCTACATCACAGGCCAGGTCCTTTGCGTCGATGGCGGTATGGCTATGTAACCCCCGCCCCGAACCAATTGCCATCCGCCCAACTTAGAACTCAAAACTTCCTTGTCGTCCTTCGTCTGTTCTCCATTCTCTATCCGCTACTCGCTGTACGCTATGCGCTGACAATAAATCCAAAAATCCACTAAAGTGATTAAAATCCCTCAAATTAACTCTTGTGAAAATAGTCAAAAAAATTAAAAAAATATTTGTAGTTATGCCTTTTAGAAGGTATTATACCCGCCAATAAACTGTTGACACGGATAGCTGCTTTTGTTAGTTATTGTAAATGGAATACGGCTTTAGGGTTACGAAAAAATTTCCTAATTTGATTAGGGAGGATAAACAAGTGAGCGTTGACGAAGTAGACGTTAAGGCAATTGAAACCAAAGTGATAGATATTATAAGTGAGCAAATGGGCGTGGACAAGTCTGAAATAACACGAGATACCTCATTCATTAACGATTTGAACGCTGATTCCCTGGATACCGTTGAGCTTGTTATGGAGTTCGAGGATGAATTTGATATGAGCATACCGGACGAGGAAGCCGAGAAAATCCAGACCGTCGGGGCCGCAATCGATTACATCGTCAATATCGCGCAATCCAAAAGCAAACAGTAGCGAATAAGTGAGCATGAGTAAACGGCGAGTTGTTATTACAAGCTTGGGTTGTGTAACCGCCTTAGCCGAGTCCGCTGATGAGCTTTTCGCTGCGCTATGCGAGGGTAAAAGCGGCGTTTCTACCGTTGAATCCTTCGACACTAGTGCATACCCGGTAAAGTTCGGCGGCGAGATAAAAAGTTTCGATGTAACCAAATACATCGAACAGCGGGAAAGCAAGCGAATGGACCGCTTCTCGCAGTTTGCCGTCGCTGCCGCCATCCAGGCTGTAAATGACAGCGGCCTTGATTTCTCGAAGGAAGATGTGTTTCGTGTGGGCGTCATCGTAGGCACAGGCATAGGCGGTATCAAGGAGATTGAAGACCAGCACATAAGACTCTTAGAAAAGGGTGTAAGGCAGCTCTCACCTTTCACCGTTCCAAGACTTATGGCCAACGCTGCAAGCGGCAATATTGCCATTCGCTACGGCCTGCAGGGGCCAAATTTTTGTGTCTCAAGTGCATGCGCTTCCGGCAATCACGCTATCGGCGAGGCTTTTTGCAATATAGTTGCCGACCGAAGTGACATTATCATAACCGGCGGCACCGAGGCCGCTCTTACACCGATAGGATTAGCTTCGTTTTGCGCTGCAAGGTCGCTCAGCACTCGAAATGACAATCCGCAGGCGGCTTCAAGGCCATTCGATAAAGATAGGGACGGCTTTGTGCTCTCCGAAGGTGCTGGTGTTTTGATTTTAGAAGAATACGAACACGCCAAAAAACGCCATGCAAACATATACGCTGAGCTTCTTGGCTACGCCGCGACCGATGATGGTTATCATATTACAGCTCCTATGCCGGATGGCGACGGTGCAGCAAAAGCAATGGAGCTGGCACTGAAAGACGCAGGCATCAAACCACAAAAAGTCAACTACATCAACGCACACGGAACTGGTACCGAGCTGAACGACATCACCGAAAGCACTGCCATTAAAACTGTTTTTGGCGATTATGCATATAAGCTGCTTATCAGCTCGACGAAAAGCAGTCTTGGTCATCTGCTCGGTGCCAGCGGTGCGGTTGAGCTTATAATCTGTGTAAAGGTCATCAACGAATCGGTTATCCCCCCTACCATCAATCTTGATAACCTGGATGAGCGCTGCGACCTGAAAATGGATTACGTGCCGTTGCAGGCCCGGCAGGCGAAGGTCAATATTGCAATGAGCAATTCTTTCGGCTTTGGCGGCCATAATGCCTGCCTGGTCGTCGGAAAAGTTTAACGGATAATTCACTACAAAGACCGCAAAGTCTGCGGAGTTTCGTATCAACAAATTTTCTTCCTGCCCATCTTCAGAAATCAACCTCCCATCCGGTATTTTTAATACTTTGCACTGAACCCGCTAAGATGTAAAAATGTTCTCGAAGCAACCGGCATCGTGTTTGACGTTGGAACTTAGTTCGGTTATTGTATGTTTAAAAATTACAGCCGGCTCAGGGTAAAATACGTATGCCAAAAAAGTTTATAAATAAACTTAAGAAGTTTACAGAATGGATGTTCTTCGACAGAGTCATCGTTCTGTCCATTGTTATAGGCATAATTTTCCTGTTTCTAACGTTAATACTTTTTGGCAAGAGGATTGATTTAATCAAGTACAGGGGGATGGAATATTGTCCCGGTGGAACGACCTATTCCCGCTTACTTTTCAAGATGTCCACACCTGCATTGACCGTCAAAGTACTACTGAAAAGGATGTATATCGGAAAAATCCCGTGGTACCTAATCCTGTATTCGCTTATGTTTATTGTCCAGATTATTGTTTATGGGATTGTCGGGAAAGTAGCAAGCATAATGTCATCCAACCGGACTGTAACGGTTTGCATATGCATAGGTATTGCTTTACTTGCTTTAGCCCTGGCTTACGAAATCAATCCAGCCCAAAGCTCAGTGGTAGACATGGTCAGAGGAAAGCCTTTTTATTTACTTCTTACTATATCAAACCTGCCGGCGTTTTTTGCCGGACAATACCTTACAGGCGTATTTGGTAGGACTGCTATATTGTATTTAATTCTCTTTCCGTCTATGTTCATAGTTCAGATTATTCTTTATGGTTTTTTCGGAAAAGTTTTAAGCAGTATGTCACCAAGCGGGTAAAGAAGTATGCAGGGCAGACTGATTTTTTAATTGGTGAGCTTTTCAAATAAATACAATCTGGGCGATTTTGCTTTTGGCTGGAGGGCTTGTAATTTTATGGAAGTGCGCCGAACTGTTAGTGGCAGGAGCAGTCGGCTTGGCCAAACAGCTCGGCGTAAGTCCTCAATACCCTGCTGGTGGTTGGTGCATCTGGGATGGTTCGGCCATTTACAATCGGGCAGCGATTTGTCGGCGCTGATTACGGGATTATGATTTTTGTAAGTGCCGGCTTTGCATTTTTAGTCGTTGTCTGCAGACGCACTCTCAACCGGGCGGCTGGAGCAATGCTGCTTTGCGGATACATTGCATATATGATTTATCTTTTCGGCTACACACGAGCGATCTGACCAATTAACTAATACTCTGTGCTTCTCTGTGGCAAGAATAAACCGGTGTCAATCCGTGATATCCGTGGTTAAAAAATAATACTCTGCAATAAATTTCAAGATAAGTTTCTCAAGATATGGGGAATTCCATCGATAAAAAAACAGGGCCGGGTGCGGAGGGAGAGGAAAGAGAGGAAAATCCCCGGCCCCGTAGAATCTCAATATTACCAAAAATTTTATTCCCTGTCAAGAAAAATTTGATAAAAAAGCATAAGTGCATAAAGTATAAGGACTTAAAAGCAGGAGAAGGACGAGAGAATATCGAATAAAGAAGTGAGGTTCTTCACTCCCACGCTGCTTTAACCAAACCTGGGTCTGCACTTTAAGTGGTCACGGGTCTGCTCGAAGATATCCCAATGGCCGGATTCCAGGATGTTGCTTCTGGTAATATGCCGTCGTTGATGGCCATCGTCAATTACCAGAAAGCCATCTTTTTTGGTTATTCTCTTTAGCTCTGCTAAAAATTCTGTGTGATTCTTGATAATGTGAAACATATCAATTGCACATACTACGTCTGCTGTTTGTTCGGGTAAAGTGCTGTCATATCCTTTAGCCAACACGGGAACGATGTTTTTTAGTCTGTATCTGTCAATTTTTTTCTTCACCGCCTCGATAGCCAGTTCGTGAATATCAATGGCGAAGACTTTGCCCTGCCGGCCGACGAGCTTAGCGAATCTGGTGGTGTATCTGCCCGGCCCACAGCCGTAATCCACGACTGTCATGCCCGGCTGAACGCCAAATCTTTTGACGCGTTTATCTATGTATGGGTATACAAAATCCATGATGTGAAAGATGACGTTCATCAATTTGAAGGACGTATCCAACATTCTCTCCTGCTTTCTCGTCAGGATTTGTCTTCTTACGCCCATACGCAATCCTATTTTTTCCGTTCTTCTCAAAAGGCCATTGAGTCTGCGAAGACGTTTTGAAAGTCCGGCTGGTGGGCAATTTCAACGTATTCAATCTTACGGGCTAATTGTAGAGATATATCTCTTGCCCGACTGCTCAGAAGGATTATTTGAGCACCGGATAAGGCGGCATTGCCAACAAAACGAATCCGCTCAAGGCCAACCTCAGGCAGCAGGCCAATCTTTAGAGCACTTTGGGATCGAATGTAATTACCGAAGGCGCCGGCTAATAAAATTCGCTCTATAGCGCAATCCTTGAGACCAATTTTTTTCTGCAGAATTTCTATTCCTGCTCGAATGGCAGCTTTGGCTAACTGCACTTCACGGATATCCTTTTGTGTTAAGACCACATTCTTCTCATCGGTATCTGCGAGGACAAAGGCGCGCTGGTCGTCCTGTTCGATTATTCTTTGAAGAATTTTTTTTGGAACTTTGTTAGCAATTGTATCTGGTTCTGCGAATCGGCCGGTTTTGTTGATAATGCCCAGCTCCAGCATTATGGCTACGGCATCAATCAAGCCGCTGCCGCATATAGAATGCGGCGGGCAATTTCCTATGACATCCAAATCGATGTCGCCATCGTTTACAATGACGGCCTCAATCGCACCATCAACCGCCCTGCTACCGCAGGATATCCTTGCACCTTCGAAGGCCGGGCCCGCAGCACAACTTGCCGCATAGAGCTTGTGTTTTGTGCCAAGAATAAGCTCGCCGTTTGTGCCGATGTCGATTGCGAGCGTCATTTGCTCGGCTGAATCAATATCGGTCGCAAGCGCTACGGCGGTAGTGTCGGAACCAACAAAGCCGGCAATATTCTCAACGGTGTGGATATTACCCGCAGGGTTCATCAGCAAATAAAGCCGCTTTGGCGGCACATCCTGAGCATCAACGCTGTATGCCTTATATGGCGCCTGGCCAAGCTGCTTTACCGGCAACTTCAGAAAAATGTGATTCATTGTCGTATTGCCGACGGCGCACATCTCGTAGATTTGCTTTATGTTTATGGAGGCCTGGTCGCAGAGCTTTGCGATGAGTTTATTTATACAGTCGATTATTGCTTTTTGCAGTTCAGCTAATTTTTCATCGCTTCGGGCATAAGCGATTCTCGATATAACATCATCTCCGTATCGGGTTTGTGGATTTAGTGTGGCTTGTGTTGCCAGGCACTTTCCATCCTTCATATTGATTAGTTTGGCGACGACTGTAGTTGTGCCGATATCGACCGCTACGCCGAATATCCTGCTGGCTTCTGCATCTTTGAGATATTTTTTATAAATGTCGGGCTGAAATTGCGCTCCGGTCTCGACGCCTTCGGTAAGGATTCTCTGCTCAAAAAATCTTGAGCTTGCGGGAATCGTTACAGTGAGGTCGCTTTCGATGCGGTATTGACAGGCCAGGACCTGCCGGCCATCCGGCTCAAGGGTTACGATGCACTTTTTACAGATGCCCTTGCCGCCGCAGACGGAGTTTAAGATTATGCCGGCTTTGGCTGCTGCCTCGGTAATCGTGACATCTGCATGTGTCGCTACCTGCTTTCCGTCCGGCTTAAAAGTTACATAGAAATACTTCATTTATCATGCTTGGTCTGTGCGGAGAATCGCTAATTTATTCACGCATTTACCCGTACGGTGTGAACTTGCTGAAAATTATCTTATTTTATGCCTTATTTTCCACTTGGTGTGTCTTTTTTTGCTCCCAATTTTACGCCTGCGCCTTGGTTTTGCCATCTATTTCTCCTAAATCCAGCTAAAAAACTTTATTCTATAACACCTTTCAGTCTTTAGATTGTATAATACTATACAAGAACAAAATTAAAAGTATCAAGTATTCGGCGAATAGTCAATAGTTTGCTTCGCTTGCTCTTAAAGACTCGTTAAACAGAAAATATTTAGATTTTGGTGTGAATATGATTCAGTGCAAAGATTGTGAATTATGTGAGACCAGACAAGACGGCAAAAGGACCTTCAAGTGCGACCCATTTTCTAATATCAAGGAGCCGGAGTGCATAGCTAAATGGCAGCTAATCCGGCTGGATATGCTGGTGGCCAGCTATCAGAGTATGCTCAAGTGGTATGACAGATTAGCACCTGTTCAAGATAAGCTGTTCAAGTATATGAAAAAAGAGCTGGAGGATATTGACGAATCCGAGCGTTGGAAGGTCGAAGAGGAGGAAGACGAAAAAGACGAAGAAGAAAATAGCGATACACTATAGCATAGGCCGGAAGACGGGAAGCCGAGGAGCGATTGAGGAGGGACGAGGGACAAAGAATATCCGATTTCGAACAAGAAATGTCGAATTTCGTATTGCAAATAGACAAATTTTGCGATAAATTGCGGGGGCTAAAAACTGGATTTTTTCTCATTTACGCAATAAATCATTCCCTGAAACCGTCTTTATTTATGTGAAAAAGTCTAAAAATGGCAGAAAGCGACAGCTTAGCCCGGATAATAATCGGCTGCAGGAAAGGCGACGGCGAGTGCTTTTCACAGATTGTGGATATTTACGCAAGTCGATGTTACGGCTATTTTTATAGATTAACAGGTAATAGCAACGTAAGCGACGACTTGCTGAGCGAGCTATTTGTCAAGTTAGTGGAGAAAATCGGCTCTTACAAGGGTGGCTCCTTCGAAAGCTGGCTGTTCACGATAGCATCCAATATATTTCATGATTACCTAAGAGGTAAACAGCGACGAAAAAAACTGCTCGAAGCCCACAAAAAGCAACTGGAATCAGAGCCAACAGAGACAAAAAGGGCCGACAGCGAGCAACTTGACAGGTTACAGATACAGCTTAAGAAGTTAGATACAGATACACAAGAACTGATAATGTTGCGTTTTTATTCGCAACTGAGTTTTAAGGAAATAGCTATGATGCGGTCTGAGCCGATAGGAACGACGCTGGCAAAGCTGCATCGAGAACTGAAGAAACTGCGAGAGATGATGGAGTGATGTAGGAAATCAGATTATCAGGGAAACAGGTTATCAGGCAAGAATATATGAATAGGCGAAATGAGGAAAACCTGAAGAAGCTTTTTGAGAGATTTGTCGGAGCCGAACAGGCAGAAAAGGCTGTCGAGGATATCCGCAAAGGCGAACAAATCCTGCGTGAGAACCCTGCGCCACAGCCGAGCGATGAGCTTATAGATGAGATAAAATTCGAAATTGCCAAAGGTCTGCTGCTAAGGCAGAAAGAGGTATCTGGATTTAGAAAAGTGGCCTACAAGGTGGCTGTTGTGGCAGCAGCGGTTATTATCCTGTCAGCTATCAGTATAAAATTCCTCGAAAAAGGTAAGGAAACCGGAAGAACTGTATATGCATCTATAATACCAACAGCGATTTGGGAAAGTGATGATATTGCGGCTGACGACGCAGATTTGGCGATTTTAAGTGCCGAAGTTGAACAAATTGAAGGCGAAATGCTGGCTTTACAATCGGGCGAAAGCGAGGGTAACGGCCAGAGAGCTATAACGGAATTGGAGATGGAACTGATAGAAATCGATAGTGATTTTTGGAAGGGATAAAAAATGAAAACGAGTTATGGAATCATTTTAGTTTTAGCGGCAGCAATAATAGTAACATTGTTTGCCCTACCCTGCCCTGCTGTAGAGAAGGCTGAGAAGGAACAAAAAGAGGGAGAAGGTATCTGGCACGAGGAAGAACCGAGAGGACCAGGATTTGGACCAGGAAGATTCGAGCCACGTGAGGATGAGCCGAGAGGGCCAAGACGAGGACCAAGAAGGTTTGAACTAACCGATGAGGAAATTGCGCGGATTATGAAGAGCTTAAAGGAGAACAACCCTGAAAAGGCAAAAGAATTAGAAAAACTGCGCAGCGAAGACCCGAACAGGTTCCAATTCGAGCTTGGAATACATGGCGGAGAGGAGTTCGGCAAGATAATGAGAGAACGCATAGAGACCCGGAGACAAAAAGTGCAGGAAGAATTTCTTGAATGGCTTACTAAGAATTACCGCCAGGAAGCAGATAAGCTGGGTGGGCTAAAAGAAAAGGACCCTGACCTCTACTGGAAAAAATTTGACCTTATCAGAGAAAAATACTGGCGGATTTTCGAAGAAGAAAAACGGAACCCTGAGTTAGCTGAAGTCCTTAAAGAGGATTTGGAGCTTAGAAAGAGGTGCGAGGAGCTTATTGGAAAAATCAAAGGCACAACAGATGATAAAGAAAAGAAAAACCTGACCGAGCAGTTGGAAGAAGTGGTCGGCAGAAGGTTTGACCTGATAATAAGACGAAAGCAAATCGAATACGAGCGGCTGCTCAAAAGGGTTGAGGAGCTGCAAAAACAGCTTAAGGAAAGTAAGGCAGAGATTGATGAGTGGCGTGAAGAGAAGGTCAAGAACGAAAATGTAAAAAACCGGGTCAATGAATTGCTCGGCGGACACTCATTCAAATGGGACTGAAAAAATTTATTATTTTCTATTTATGATTTACTATTGAGTGGTGACGAATGTCCATAGGCCTTCCGGGTTTTCCGCAAGGCCTTTTTTATAATTTGTTTTTCATTTGCTCTGCCTGGGTGGCTTTTTTGAGGGTTCTTTTTTCCTTTGGCGTTAAACTGTGAATGCCGAAGGCGTGAACCTTCTGGAGGATTTGGTCAAGCTCAAGTTGTAATTTTCGTTGTTCGGCCATTTTCTTTTGCCATCTTCCTGTTCGGATTTTCAACATGAATTTGTTCCGCCAGGATTCTGATAAGACATAAGCGGCGCCTGCAGCCATACCTGCCAGATGCGCAGCGTCACCACCTGCATTTACTCCCCTTGTTGTTACAGCGACAATATAAATAGCGGTGAAAGCTACTGCCGCCGTCCTTATCGGAATTGAGATGGGCAAGGGAAATAAAAACAACCTCATACTCGGAAAAAGGATAGCACAGGCAGCGAATATACCAAGAATTGCGCCGGAAGCCCCCACCATTTCACCAGCGGGCAAAAACCTTACAAAGACAAGGAAGAAATAAAACAGTGCGCCTGCAACACCACAGCCGAGATAAAACGGCAGAAATCTTCTGCTTGACCAATTGTTTTCAAGTATCGGGCCGAACATCCATAAAGCCCACATATTCAAAGCAACGTGCCAGAAACCCCCATGGAGAAACTGGTAAGTTATCAGTCTCCATAACTGTAAGGCTCGAGGCAAGGAAATAGCATCGAGCTGAAACCATTCATAAATGAAGATGCCAAGACGCGGAATAATTATCGAGGACAAAAATACCGCTATATTAATAATAAGCAGCCACTTAACAACGGGTGTAACCTTTGGAAAGCCAATTCGCATCCGTGGTGAGTAGCGGAATTGAGAGCTGTAATCTGCCTGTGTATAATCTCTATCGTAAAGGCCCATTGTTTACTCGTATATCGTATATCGCCCGTCCTCCGTAGCCCCCGCTCTTGTCTTTGACAAGAAGACGTGGGGGCGGAGGATGGATATATCGTATGTTGTATATCGTGATTTGTATAAAATATTTCTTTGTTTATACGTTATTTCGGCTGTTGTGTTTTTATCCTTTGGAAAATCATCATCAGAATCAGGCCGAAAGTCGTCATATAAATGCCGATATTCTGAGAGACCGTCCCACCTTTGTAAATCGCCCACCAGCCAAATTCAAAGGGATTGTCATCGCGAAGAAACTCCAGGAAAAATCGTGTAATGCCGTAAAGAATGAACATCATAGCAAAGGTAGAGCCGGGCTTAGTAAAAGGTTTTCTTGAGCTGCTTGATTTTGTGTCTTTTCGTGCTCTTTTCCAGAAAAGATAGAGTATGAGGCACAAAACAGCAGCAGAAATAGATGAATAAAGCTGGGTCGGGTGGACGGGCAAACAGCGATATTTGCCTTTTGTAACGTCGGCTTTCTGCTGCTCGGTCAATTCCTTATACGGTTTTAGATACCTTATACCATTTTTGTCCATGTAGTTGAAAAAATCAGGTGGCAATTGCAGCTGTGGGTCCGGTCGATTTCTGGCGGAGTCGGCATTCACCTGGCTTATGTAGGCAAATGAGCCGTATGGGAAACGCACAGCCCAGGGCAGATTCGTGGGCTTCCCAAAACAGCAGCCATTGAGAAAACAGCCGATTCTGCCAAAAGCAAGCGCCATCATAAGGCCAATAGCAAGGATATCAAGATAACGGCGGACAGGGAGCTTGTGATATGCGAGGTAAAGAAAGATAACGGTGATAGCGAGAACGACGCCTCCTAAAAGCTCAAGCCCGCCCTGCCAGATATAAAAAACCTCGATGAGGCGTCCTTTGAACTGGTCGAAATAGTGTACCACATAAAACAGCCGTGCTCCCAGGACTCCGGCAATCAAGGAATAAAGGGCGGCATTAGTGATGTATTGCGGATTAGGAGTAATGTCCCGGCTGAGTCGCCGTATGATAAAAACGGCTGAGAGAAAACCAATGACCATCATCAAGCCATAACTTTTTATGGTCAAATGGGTGAAAGGTAACTCGAAAAGCTCAGGATACATCTTTGTAATTGATTATTGATAAATGATTAACAAAAAATTGACTACCATTCGTCACTCTTACTCGGAATTTTTAATCTTATTATATTCGTCGAGAACAACGATTTTTGGTTTCAGTTTTTTTGCCTCTTCCGGGGTGTAATGGCCGAAGGCGAGGATAATGATAATGTCTTTTGTTTTTACGAGCTTTGCAGCCGCACCAAGTATCACAACTTTGCCGGAATTGGCTTCTTCAGGAATCGCGTATGTTTCCACTCGGCTGCCATTATTTAAGTCGGCAATTAAAACCACCTCGTAAGGCAAGATGCCGGCTGCCTCCATCAATGCTGAGTCTATAGCAATACTTCCAGGATAGTGCAGATTCGTTTCAGTAACCGTTGCTCGATGTATTTTGCTTTTTAACAATTTTACAAACATATTTCGTCGCTCGTATCTCGTAGCTTGATTTATAAGGTTCTAATTTATCACTTCCCGCAGATTATACATTATTTTTCACCGGTGTCTATCAAAATGTTGTCGATGAGGCGGGTAGAGCCGATTTTTGCGGCGACGGCGGCGAGAACCTGACCGGAGATTTGGTCGATGCTCCGAAGGGTATCGGCGTTTACAACACTGATATACTCAATTTTTATTGATGGGGCCTGCTGTAAAATTTTTTGCATTTGTGAAATGATTTTTTTTGTGTCTTTGGTGCCAGAATCAATCATTTTCTGACATTTTTGAAGGGATTTGTAGATTAGGCAGGCGTCTTTTTTCTGCTGGTCGGATAGATATTGATTTCTGCTGCTTATGGCTAAGCCATTTGCTTCACGAACCGTTGGGCAGATGACAATTTCAAGAGGCATATTCAAATCGGCGACCATTCTCTTGATAACGATCGCCTGCTGAGCATCTTTCTGACCGAAGTAAGCGATATCAGGTTGGACGATATTGAACAGCTTTGCACAGACGGTAGTTACTCCGCGGAAATGCCCCGGCCGGAACCTGCCGCATAGCGGCTCGGTCAGTTTTTCGACGTTTACCCATGTGATGTTTTCGGCTGGATACATTTCCTTCGGCGTAGGATTAAAAACAAGGTCAACACCGTGTTCTTCACAGATTTTCAAATCGGCTTCGATAGGCCGGGGGTATTTTTCAAAATCTTCGCCTGGGCCAAATTGTGTGGGATTGACAAAGATACTGACAACGACATAATCGCAATCTTTCACCGCCCTATCAATCAACGAAGTATGGCCGATATGCAGTGCTCCCATTGTGGGCACGAATCCGATTTTTTTGCCTTCACTTCGTGCGGCCTTTATATGACTTCTGACTTCTTTTATTGTTTTTGCAACTTTCATTATTTATTAGCGTTCAGTGTAAAACGTATAGGGTTCAGTTTTATGGTAGGATACCAAAAATGTGAGAAAAATGCTACTTTTTGGCCTCCGCCACAAATTTTTGCCGAATTTTCCAAGATTTTTTCAGATTTTGAAGTCGAAATGTATATAATATAATCTGGCTTTGGAGGAAGCCAAAGCACCGTAAAACAGTAAAGGAGCAAAGAGTATAGAATTCCATTTTAACGACCGGAAACCATTTTGGGGGTAAGGTCGAGGAGGTATCGATTTATGAAAGTTATATTGAGCCGCAAAGGGTTTGATTCGAAAAATGGCGGACATCCTAGCCCTATTCTTCCGGACGGCAAAATGATATCTCTGCCTATACCGCAGGATGGGGATAATTTCTCCTATTCAGACCTCGAACTGGACGGGTACGGCACATATCTTGATTTGATGAAGAGCTTATTTAAAAACAAAATTAAAGTGAAGGGCAAGCGCAGAAAACTGTACAAAATCACCAAATGTCATCTCGATCCGGACATAAGGAAGGAAGTCTTGGAAAGAGATAAGAGATGGAGGGGAATATTTGGACAATCGGGTAAAGCTCAAGTGCATCTAAAAAATCAAGAAGTTAAAAAAAATGATATTTTCCTGTTTTTTGGCACATTCCGCCATACAAAAAAGGATGGTAGTGGTTTTGAAGGCAAGGAAAAACACGTCTTTTTCGGTTATTTGCAGGTAGGAAAGGTAATACCAGACATACCGAAATGGGCAGAATACCATTCACATGCTAAAAGAATTAATGAAAAAAACAATGCAATATACATAGCCAGAAAATCACTTGATGGTAAACCCAATATTCCAGGTTTCGGAATTTTCAAGTTTAATGGAAAGCCCTTGGAAAAATATGGATTGGTTCTGACAAAGGAAAAATGTTCACTTTCAAAATGGAATCTTCCCTCACTCTTCAATGATAAGGATGTAAAGATTAGCTATCATTCTCGGAACTCATGGAGAAAAGGATATTTTCAGTCTGCATATGGCCCAAATCGTCAGGATTTTGTTGTAGATGACAATTCTTGCGTTGAGGAATGGGCTAAAAAGTTAATTGAAAAAAATATTATTGCTTAATCTGGCAAACAGCATCTTCTGTCTGTTGTTGTGTTTGCGAGATAATATTTTAATTGATTTGCGAGATTCTGCAAATCTTCGGCGTTTGTGCAGTCAAAATCTGACATTGATAATCGAATTAGTGGGCTGGTTTTCCAGTCAGCAAAAAGTTGCTCGTAATCACAACTAAGGTCTTGCAAAAATTTCAGCTCAATTTTTTGCTCGTAGGGACGGTTGCGTTTGTGGATGCGGTCGAGGCAATTTTCAGGCGTATCCTGTAAGTATATTACCAGCACCGGCTGAACGACTTTTTCGGCAAAAGGCGGATAAATCTTTTTATATATGGATAGTTGCTGGGTATTGAGCAGGCGTCCGGCATAGATGAGCTCTTTATTAAAGACATAGTCGGTGATGGCTAATTGTCCTCTGGCTAATACATTGTGATTTAATTGCTCTATCCTGCTGGTCAGAAAAAATAATTGAGAATCTAAAGCCAGTTCTTTTTGGCCGGCATAGACACTCGGCAGAAATGGGTTTTTATCGTAGGCCTCAAATATACATTTACAATTGAGTAAATCGGAAAGTTTTTTTGCAAGGGTAGTTTTGCCGACGCCGATAATGCCTGCGACGCTGACCAGCTGAGGCATATCTGGATTGAGGACAAAATCCTGGCCATTCAGCCGGTCGGCTAATACATTGACAGGTTCCTTGATGACAGGATGAATCAAATTATGATTTAGCTGACAAAGACTTTTGAGGACAAACGAGCGCAGGTGCATCTGCGGATGAGGGATGGTTAAATCAGGGTTGTTTATAATTTGCTCGCCAAAAAGTAAAAGGTCAAGGTCAATAATTCGAGGCGCCCATTTTTGAATTCCCGCAAGGCGGGGGCCCTTCTTTCTTATTCTGCCGAGTGAAGTTTCGATGTCGGCCAGTTTTCTATGCAATTTTTCTGCGCTCAGGGTTGTGTTTATTTCGGCGACGGCGTTTAGGTATTTCGGTTGATTCATTTGGCCGAGCGGAGGAGTCTCAATAATGTCACTTACACGAGCAAGCTCGATGTGCTCATTATCAGCAAGAAGTTTAAGAGCGTTATTGATATAACCTTCTCTGTCGCCTAAGTTGCTGCCGAGGCCAATGTATGCAATTGTCATTGGGATACCTAAAATTCAAAACTTAAGGTTAAAAGCTAAAAACCACAATTCAAAGTTCAAAATTTTAGGTTTTAAGCTTTGGTTTTGCATTTTCAGCTTTGCGTTTTACCCTTTTCTGAAGCGTTTCATAGCTTCTTTGACGTCGGCGGGTTTTGCGAAGGCGGAAAGTCGAATATAACCTTCGCCAGATGGTCCAAAGCCGGAGCCGGGTGTTACGACAACGCTGGCTTCTGCGAGCATCCGGTCAAAAAAGTCCCAGGAGCTAAGGCCGTCCGGCGTTTTAAACCAGATGTATGGAGCATTTTGTCCGCCGTAGGCCTGATAGCCGAGCTTTGTGAGCGAATCGCGTATCAATTTTGCATTGGACAAATAAATATCGATGATTTTCTTTGTCTGTCTTTTCCCTTCAGGAGTATAGATTGCGGCTGCACCTGCCTGTGAGATGTAGGAGGCGCCGTTGAATTTTGTGCAGTGACGCCTGTGCCATAAGGGATTGACCTCAACCGCCCTGCCGTCTTTTGTAAATGCCCTTAGCTGTTTGGGGACGACAGTGAACGCACATCGGACGCCGGTAAAGCCGGCTGTTTTAGAAAAGCTGCGAAATTCAATCGCCACTTCTTTAGCGCCATCGATTTCATAGATTGAGTGCGGCAAAGATGAATCGGTAATATATGCCTCGTAGGCAGCATCGAAGAGAATTATTGATTTATTATCACGGGCGAAATTTACCCATTCGCTGAGGGTTTCTCTGGTAGCAACTGCACCTGTGGGGTTGTTCGGGAAGCAAAGGTAGATTAAATCCACCTTGTCGGCGGGCAAATCAGGGATGAAGTTATTCTCTGCGGTGCAGGGCATATAGACAATTTTTGCGTATTGGCCGGCTTCGTTGGATGGGCCGGTTCGCCCTGCCATTACGTTGGTATCGACATAGACGGGATAGACGGGGTCGGTTACGGCAATGACGTTTTCTTGGCCGAATATCTCCTGAATGTTGGCAGTATCACATTTCGAGCCGTCGCTGATGAAAATTTCGCTCGGCTGCAATTCAACGCCGCGCGAATTGTAGTCATTTTCGATTATGGCATTGATTAGAAAATCATAGCCCTGCTCCGGCCCATAGCCGTGTAGGGTTTCTTCTTTGGCCTGGTCGTCAACGGCTTTTTTCATAGCAGCTATTACAGCCGGCGGCAATGGCTGGGTAACATCGCCGATACCCAAGCTGATTATCTTTGCATCGGGATTTTTATCTTTATAGGTGCGGATTCGCCTTGTGATTTCGGGGAAAAGATAACCTGCCTTTAGCTTCAGAAAATTTTCGTTAATAGTCGCCATACTTATTTCTTTCTCTCATCGCCATTTCAGCGACTGCTGAACATAGTATCAAACCTTAATTTTACCAGACGAAAGGGATTGTAAAGATGTGAGGAGGATTTTGCAAGGTATAAATCCAAAAGTGGATGATCTTAACCGGCTAATTGGTCAGGAGAGCCAGGTTGGGCCATAGCTTATATCAACTTTCAGCGGGACATCGAGCTTGATGGCGGTGGACATTTCTTTGGCAATCCAATTTGCGTTTCTTTCAGCTTCGGCGGCGGGCAACTCGAAAACAAGCTCATCGTGGACCTGCAGGATAAGTTTTACGGGCAGATTTTCCGATTCGATTTTGCGCTGGATGTTTATCATAGCCACCTTGATTAGGTCTGCTGCGGAGCCCTGGATTACAGTATTGATGGCTAAACGCCGGGCCTGTGCGCGTTTATTCGTATTTTTGCTTGTAAGATTGGAGATTGTTCGTCGCCGGTGCAGAATAGTTTCAGCGTAGCCGGTGCGATTTGCATTTTCCACGCAATCATCCATAAATTTACGGATGGATTTATAACGAGCGAAATAGTCGTCAATGAACTTCTTTGCCTCTGGCTGGCTTATACCGATTGAACGTGACAGTCCGAACGCACCCTGGCCGTAAATGATGCCGAAGTTGACCGCCTTGCAGTTTGAGCGCATCTGGTCTGTTACATCTTCTATGGGGACATTATAAATTTGCGAAGCAACGAAGCGATGGATGTCCTGGTCGGCGGCGAAGGCGGCCATCAAGGCCTTATCCTTTGAAAAATGCGCCAGCAGCCGTAGCTCAATTTGAGAGTAATCAGCGCTTAAGATGCAGTCGGTTTTGTTTTTCGGGACGAAGGCCGAGCGGATTTTTCGGCCGAGCTTAGTGCGGATGGGGATATTCTGCAGATTGGGGTCGCTGGAGCTGAGCCGGCCCGTGGCGGTTACGGTCTGGTTGAAAGATGCGTGGACTCGGCCGGTGCGGGGATTGATAAGTAGGCCGAGCTTGTCCACGTAGGTATTCTTTAGTTTGCTGACCGCTCGATACTCAATGATTAGCGGTATAACAGGATGCTGGTCGGCGAGCTGTTCGAGGACATCGGCATCGGTGCTTCGGCCTGACTTTCCGATGCGAATGGATTCGAGATTGAGTTTGTCGAAAAGGATTTCGGCAAGCTGCTTTGGAGAATCGATGTTGAAAACCTCGCCTGCGAGTTCATAAATCCGGTCGGTCAGATTTTTGATTGTCTCGTTAAGCTCACCGGACATATTTTTCAACAGCTTTGTGTCCAGCGAGACACCGTTAGATTCCATAGCAGCGAGGACATTGACCAAAGGCATTTCCACTTCTTCAAACAATTTTTTTAGCAGCGGCTCTTTATCAAGGCGGTTTTTGAGGTAACTGTAAAGCTGAAAGGTGATGTCGGCATCTTCAGCAGAATATTCGCAGGCAGCGGCGGTATCGACCATATCGAAAGTGAGCTGGTTTTTGCCCTTGCCAATGAGGGCTGATATGGGAATAGATTCATAGTTGAGGAAGTCCAGAGCCATTTTATCAAGGGAATGTTTTCGGCCGGCATCAAGGCAATAAGAAGCAACCATAGTGTCAAAATGAACTCCTTTTACCGGCATCCCGGCGTTCTGCAGGACAAGCAGGTCGTATTTAATGTTCTGGCCGATTTTTTTGATGTTCCGGTCAGCGAGAATGGGTGCGAGCTTTTGGCGGATGGTTTCTAAGTCGAGATGCTTTTGCCCGAGCGGTGCCTTTACGGGAAGATAAAAACCGGTTTGCGGCTGCCAGGAAAAGCTGATGCCGACAAGTTCAGCCCGCATAGCATACATAGAAGTGGTTTCAGTATCGATAGCAAATACTTTTTGTTTCTTAAGCTGGGTGAGAAACTCATCGAATTTCCGCTGAGTGTCTATGAGCTGGTAATCGTGGGCGGCTCCTTTTACCGCAGAACTCGCACTCGTCACGGCGGAGCGTGCTGTAGCTGGAGAGACCACTGAGTTTAACTCTAATTTTTTCTCTGCGAGCTTTGCGTGCTCCGCGGTTAATCCGCCAGACGTAAGGCGGGTTAATCCCAGGCCTAACTGTGTGAGCAGGCGATTGAAGCCAAGCTCAGTGAAGATTTGAGCGAGCTTTTGTTTGTCAAACTCCTTAACAGCCAAAGCATCGTAATCTATTTTAAGCGGAGCATTGCAATCAATGGTTACAAGCTCTTTGCTCAGTGCGAGTTTGTCTTTGAACTTTCGAAAATTATCGCCGCGTTTACCTTTTAATTCATCGATGTGCTTATAGAGATTTTCTATTGAGCCGTATTTTTGTATCCAGGTCAGAGCAGTCTTTGGTCCTACGTCCGGTATGCCGGGGACATTATCCGTGGCATCGCCCTGCAAAGCAAGGCAGTCGATGAACTGCTTTGGTGTAACTCCCCTCGTTTGTAGCATCGTGTTAGCATCGGTTTTAGTATCAGTTTTGATGTCGAAGGTGCTTATGTGGCCTGCCCCTGCGGAGGCAGGGGTCAGTAATTGCAGGATGTCCTTGTCTTTTGAGCAGATTAAACAATCGTATCCATCGGCAGCGGCTTTTTTGGCGAGTGTCCCGATTACATCGTCGGCTTCAAAGCCATCGAGACGCAATACAGGTATTTTCATCGCATCGAGAATCTCCTCAATCCGGTTTATCTGCATAGGCATATC
>CAZKYA010000002.1:0-9803 GCA_964556725.1 uncultured Pirellulales bacterium | reverse complement strand
GTTTTCGCCATTGCTAATAAATCTATTTGCTACGGGCTATGACGTCAAATCTACAGGTTTAGATGCTTCAAGGTTTTATCATTTCGCTATTCTCAATGTAAGGCCGGCCTGCCTTAAATAGAAGCAATCGGTTTTGGATATCCTCAGCCAACTGGCGTTTTTGCGAGGATTGCGCTAATTCCAACGCCTTTTCTGCGGTTTCTACCGCCTTGGAGAATTTTCCTGCTGATGCATAGGCGACAGCCAAGGTATCAAGGATAGTTGCATTTTCATATTTTGTCAATTCAGCAGCTCGCTGGGCGAGTCTGATTGCTTTGTCGGGATTGTGAATTGTAGCTTCCTTACTTGCGGCCAGAAACCAGGCCAGGTCGTTCATAGGCTCAACCCAGTCAGGATTGAGTCGGAGCGCCTCCTCAAAGTGTGTGATGGTCTCATTGATTTTTCCTCTTTGCACCAGAGTCTGCCCGAGATAGTAGTGCGCTTGGGCAAAGTGAGGGTCAAGTCGGAGCGCTTCAGTGAGATGCACAGTAGCCTCATCGAGGTTGCCTTGAAGGGCCAAGGCATAGCCTATATTGGTATAAGCAGCGGCAAAATCAGGTTTTATTCGTAGGGCTTCAGTAAAGTATTTGACAGCTTCATCGAATTTGCCCTGCTGGCTGAATACAACGCCGAGAGCATTGAGGGCATACGGGTCGTAGGGCGTTACTTGAAGGCACTTTTGACATTCACTGACGGCCTCGTCGAATCTACCCTGCTCGCGCAGGGATTTCGCTATGCAAAAGTGCGCCACATAATTGTCTTCAGTCACATCAATGGCGTGTTGAAATATAGTAAGGCTGTTTCGCCAATACTGAATCTGAAAATGAGTGCATATCGAGATAGCCAAAATAATCAGCAGGGCCGACGAGACAAGTGCGACTTTTTTATATCGCCATTTTGCCAGCAAATCCGGCAGGCCAAAGGCAATGATGATAAACAATCCTGTTAGAGTGATGTAGCTATAGCGGTCGGCCATGGCCTGGGCACCGACCTGTATAAGACCGACGACAGGTACAAGCGTTCCGAGATACCAAAGCCAGCCCGTGACCAGATATCGATGGTCCCTGGCGAATCGGAATATAAGAATTGTTACGGTCAACAAGAGAACGGCTGATATTACGGCATTTAAGATGGACACATCTCGGCCGGGGTGCGGATAAAATATTGCCAATCGGGCAGGCCAAATCATCTTGTTAATGTATTGCAGATAAGAAATAAAGGCATTGGCGAGGCGAACAGAAAAGTTGTAATATTCTGTCGTGACCACTGCTCCGCCCTTTTTCTGGGCGATGAAAGTAACTATGCACGATATCAGGGCCATCGCAAATAGCGGACATTTCTCGATGAGCAGATAAGACAGCGAATATTTTGTGTGAGCATTTCTGCATTTTGGGCCGACCGTTAGGCTAAATCTGTCCAAAGGCCAATAATCTAAAAGCAAGAGTACGAAGGGTAAGGTAACCAGCATAGGCTTTGCCATCAGACCGAGAGCAAGAAATAAAGCTACCAACAAATAGCTGGCAATCTTTGGGCGACTGACAAAACGAACATAAGCCCACATCGTGAGCATCCAGAAAAAAGTGCTCAGGACATCTTTACGCTCAGAAACCCATGTAACAGATTCGACGTGGAGCGGGTGAAGGGCAAATAAAGCTGCCACAAACGCACTTGGCCAAAGTGTGTTTGTCATTCGTTTTAGAACGATGAATAGGAGCAGTGTATTTGCGATGTGAAAAACAAGATTAGTAAGGTGATGGCCTGCGGGGTTGTAGCCGAAGAGCCGCCAGTCCAGCATATGCGAAAGCCAGGTTAAGGGATGCCAGTTACTGACGTGACTGGTAGTGAAGGCCCATTTAATAGTTTTGAGTGTGATACCGGCTTGAATGTTTGGGTTTTCATAGACATACAGGGGGTCGTCGTAATTAACAAAATCATAGGTGCATACCTGGCAAAAGACCACTGTGGTAGCAAGTGTCAGGACCAGGCAAATCAAAAGAACATAATATTTCCTCGGTGCATAATCCATCTACTTTAAGGAGACCTCATTTTTGGTTTTTTGTAAGATAACGACTTAGAGAACAGCTTTGATTTTGCCAGGTGCATTTTGGCCAGTCGGAAAATAAGGGCGGTCCAGAGATATCCGAAATCATACTTGATACAGCGCCAGAAATAAAGCGTTTTCGCCATTGCCAACAACTTTATTTATTATCGCCTGTGCTGTCAAGGCAATAAGCAAAAGGCTTTCCTCTAAGACGCATTTGACATTGTTGGTACAAAATAAATAAAGGAGTATGCCGAAGGCAGAGTTACCGGTTAGGTTGCGCTTCCTCTGTAGAGTGCGCAGCGACCCCATTTAACTCGGCCTTCCGAGCAAGGGCATATTCGAGGTTTCTTTGCACCTCGGTGAAGTCGGGTTTGATTCGTAGCGCTTCGGTAAAATGGATAATTGCTTCGTCAAGTTTGCCCTTTTTGGCAAGCATAACGCCCAAATTGTTGTGTACCTTGGGATTGTCAGGTGTGATTCGCAGCGTTTCAGTAAAGTGTACGATGGCTTCATCAACTCTACCTTGTTGGTCAAGTGCAGCGCCCAGATTGTTGTGCGTCATAGCATTGTTGGGTTTGCCCTCCAACGACTTGGTCAAGCTTACGACGGCTTCATCATATTTACCTTGAATAAGGAATACTCTACCCATTGCGCTGTATACATCAGCATCGTCGGGTTTGATTTCCAAGGATTTGAAACAACTAGCTATGGCTTCATCCAGCATACCTTTTCCCTCGTAAAGAATGGCTAAATAAAAGTACGAAAGCGCCTTATCAGGCATCCGGTCAATCTTGTTCTGTATAGCTTCTATTTGAATTGAGTAACATCTTTGTTTTAGTTCATCATCTTGAAAAGTGGCAGGTTCTATAAGATTATTGGCACAATACAGGTCCAAAAGCTTAAAGAAACGCTCTTTCTGTAATGACGTGGCTTTTGACAGGTCAACCATATCACGAAAAGGTGCATAGACTGAAAAAGCATAAGCGGCAAAATCAATTTGTGCATCTACATTCTCTGCGAGCTGCTGAACTATATTTCTTGTTGTGGGAGTGACCCATTTTTTAGACTGAATATTTCTTGCTATCATCGAGTCATTAGTGTGGATGAGTTTTGGTGCAGCAAATTCGAGCCGAGGCCGACTGTCCGTATTAACAGGGCCCTGGCCAAAAAGTGCCTGAAGGTCCTCAGATACAATGAGTCTGTATAGCAATCTGGGGTCGGAGAGAGTTATATTTTTTGATTGCTGGGCGTAAGAAAGGTTTCGTTTTGCATTGTCCAGAATCAACCGGTTTTCGCCCTTAAATCCCAAAAGCAGATAATCTTCACCAACTTTAGAAGGGTCGGTCAAGAGCAAAAGACTGTTTGGAAAAACCTGCGTAAAGGTCCGGCCGACAAGTGCAAAGGTGGGCCAATCCATCTGGTAAGAATGCATAAATTGAACAAATATGCCATCCTCGTTAAGTCTATCTTCAGCAAGTGCAAAGAAATCACGAGTAAACAAGGCAGCCAGGCCGGCCATCCAAGGATTCGACGGCTCGGAAATAATCACATCATATTTTTGCCTGGTTAGCTGCAGATGTGCTCGTCCGTCTTGAACAATAAGATTTGTTTTAGGATTAGAAAGTACGTTATTATTCCACAGAATAAAAAAGTTGCTTGCCTCAACAACCTGAGGATTGATGTCGACAACATCGAGTTTCTCGATAGGATAATACAACACCTCACCAGCGGTTATGCCACTTGCCAGACCCAACACCATAACCGTCTTGGGATTTCGGTGGAAGAGCATCGGGAAATGTGCCGAGAGTGTTTGAGTTTTCATATCTATCCGTGATGAAGCATCTGGTTTTCCGCTGATTGCCATTACATATTCAGAATCGCCGAACGGGTCTGCAAATTTCAGCACTGTGGTAATACCACCAATGCCGTCACCGTAATATACGAGTTCGTAGCGCTCGGACCTGGTGAGTATTTCTGACCCCCGCAAAAGGGCCTCCAACCAATCGGTGCCCATTATCTCTTCCCTAATTTTCTCGAAGCGATGATATCGACCTTTCGAAAGGAGGTGACGGTTCCACATAGGAAAATAAAGACAGAGAAATAATCCAGCCAAAGCCGGTGCTGTCAGGGAGACCCACTTCAATACGTTTTCCCTCTTTTTGACGAGGATAATGCCTGCGATAACCAGCGAAGTGAAAAGTTGTAAACTGATAACCAAACTCAAACCGTTCTCTTTCCCAACCAACGGTGTAAGGACGAAACCGGCACAAAACGAACCTAACACCGCACCAATTGTATTAATTGTGTAAGCTACGCCAATGGACCTTCCTACTCTCGAGGCAGATTGAGTGTAGATTTTTCCAACTAAAGGGAAAGTTGCACCAAGACAAAATGTCGGCAAAATCATAAAAGCGAATAGAATAACCGCCTTTAATATGCTCAACAGTATGAACTGGTCTTGAAAGTTAAAAAACAGCTTTGCAAAAAACAGTTGACTGTTTCCTAAGAGCTGGCTGGTTCCCAATGCAAACAAAGCTGCGGTAATCTGCGTGGATATCAACAACCATATAACCTTTTTAGTTCTATCTGCGAGCCATCCGAAAATCATACTGCCCAGAGCAAGGCCCAGTATGAAAGTGACCAGAACAATCGTGAACGAATATGTAGTAGGACCAACAATCAATCCCAGTAGCTTAGTCCATATTACCTCATAGGTCATAGCGCAAAAGCCGGACACGGCAAAAATTACAAGTGCTCCACTTACTGCCCCCGGGTACTCCGGCAGCTCAGTTCGTTCAGAGGTATCTTTCCGTGGTGATTTTTTTGAATCGACGACTACCAGGTCTGCGGCAACATCCTGTGTCTTTGCCTTATAAGCTGCCAATAAACACGATAATCCAATAATACCGTTAATAAGCACGGCAAAAATTAAAGTGCCCCATACGCCTAAAAGACTTATCAACCAAAAACCGCATAACAGCGCACCAAGAGCCGCACCAATGGTATTTAATCCATATAACCTTCCTGCATGCGTGCCGAGATGTGACAGTTTGGTAACATAAAACCGGCATAAGACAGGCAGTGTAGCTCCCATACAAATAACAGGTATACAAAAGAGGACAAAGCAGCCAATAAAGGTAATAAGATTATATAGCATAAAGTAGCTAAAAAGCTGATTATAAAAAATTGCAAAAAGCGGCCTGAAAACCAGCAGCAAAACCGGAAGCAAAAGCCCATACGCACCTATCACCACTTCTAACATTCCATAAAGTCTTACTAACTTTGTTGGTTCTTTGATACGGTCTATCGTCCGGCTGGCCAGGAAACTGCCCAAACCCAACCCGCCCATAAAGACGGTCAGAATAATGCTGACAGCAAATGGTGCAGCTCCAATAATCTTGATAGTCATCCTCGTCCATAAAATTTCATATATCAAGCCGGTAAGCCCGGAGAGGAAGAAACAAGCTTGAATCAGGAGTGCTATTTTCGCAGTTGAGCTATGAGAGTTCGTTCTTTGGGTCATAAAAAATATTATAGTGATTTTGGTTTGTGCTGTCAAAACAATAAAAAGTTAGCTTCTTGTAATACTAAAATGCTCGATTATTCAGGGACAACTTTCGGCAGAGGTTCGATGTAAGGTTTAGAGGCCTTATATAAGCTGAGGTGGTTTTGAATCTTTTCTGTTAGTCGTTTTTTTTGCCGAGATTGAGCTAAATCCAAGGCCTTTTGAGCAGTCTCTACGGCCTTGGGGAACCGACCTGCAGATGCGTAAGCAGCCGCCAACACATCAAGGACAGTTGCGTTCTTATAGCTTGTTAATTCAGCGGCGTGTTCAGCCAGCTCGATGGCCTGATTAGGGTCGCGGTGGTTTGGGTCCGGATGCGTGGCGAGAATCCACGAAATGCCACTTAAGGCCTGCAAATAGTCGGGCTTAACTTTCAGTACCTCACGATACTGCCTGACGGCCTCGTTAAAATTGCCCTGTAGTCCAAGCAAAAAGGCCAGGTTATTGCGCGCTTCGGCAAAGTCGGCTTTGAATTGTAGTGCCTGGCGATAATGACCAATCGCCTCATCAATCTTGCCCTGAACTGTTAACGCTGTTCCCAGGTTTTGGTGCGCGCTGGGAGAGTCGGGCTCGAGCCGCAGCGCCTCTGTGTAACAGATGACAGCTTCGTCAATCTTGCCGAGGGTTACAAATGCGCTGCCCAGATTGTCGAGCATCATGGGGTTGCTTTTGGTCACCTCGAAGGCACGTCCGAATAGAGTCAGGCTATCTCGCCAGTGCCTCACTTGCACTCGGGTACATATCAGCAAAGCGACAACGACTATGCCAGCCGACATTGCCAGCCCCGTTCTTAGATACCACCGCTTCGCGAGAATTTCGCCCACACCCCAGGCCACGATGATAAAAATACCGATTGAAGGCAGATAAGTATAGCGGTCAGCCATACTCTGCACCCCAATTTGTATCAAACCAATCACAGGAACCAAAGTTCCGAGATACCACAGCCATCCTACTACGAGATAATGCCGTTGCTGCCGGGCTAAATAAATTATGCTAACCGTTAGAAGCGTCAGCACTATGGCGGAAACTATCGGCTGCCACGTGAGCAAACTGTCATACGAGTGAGGATACAAAACTGCTAAACGACATGGATATGCCATTTTAGACATATAGCCGACATAAGAAACTATAGCGTTAGCTATGCGCACACCTACAGATAGATGACTCAATTCCATTGCGCCACTCTTTTGCTGGGCAATGAAGGTAACAATAGCTGAAGCCACCATAAGGATGAATAAGGGAATCTTCTCACAAATCAAACGCCAAGGTGTCTGTCTTTGATAGCAGATATTCATAGAATCGGGGGGCGGTGAAACTGCGTTTGTACCATGCCATGACCATTGAAATCGTCCCAGGGGCCAATAATCCAACAGAAGTAGCACGAAGGGTAAAGTTACCATCATTGGCTTAGCCATCAGTCCCAGGCCAAAAACCAGCATCACCAATAGATACCTCCCAATCGATGGGCGTTGGGCATATCTAATGTAAGCGGCTATGGTTAACATCCAGAAAAAACCGCATAACAGGTCTTTTCGTTCTGCTACCCATGCTACAGACTCAACGTGCAGGGGATGCAGGGCAAAAACAGCAGCGACAAAGGCGCTACGCCAAATCGCACCGGTCATCCTTTTCAAAACCCAGAACAGCAGTAAGGTGTTTACTACATGAAACAATAAATTGACCAGATGGTGATAGAGAGGATTCAGCCCAAAAAGCTCACAGTCCAGCATGTGGCTCAGCCAGGTTACTGGATGCCAGTTGCTGGCATACGTAGAGCTAAACGCCCAAACAACAGACTCACGGGTTATTCCACATTTAACATTCGGGTTATTGGTTATGTATAGAAAGTCATCCCAGACGAAATCGCCGTGCCCGACCTGCTGGTAAGCTATAAAAGTGGCAAGGGCCAGTATCAGATAAATCAAAAGTATAGTTAGTTTGTTGTGGTTTTGAACTCTTAGCATGGAAATAGTCTTGATTTAATTATTTTCATCTTAGCCAGACGATATTTTACCGCGGTACTCAAACAACCAAAACCATACTTGAGGCAGTTCCAAAAATTGATGGAGGATACTTCAGAGGAGTATTTGGTGGGGCAGCTTACCTCCGCGATTGTGTGGCCAAACCATAATATTTGCAAGAGCATCTGATTATCAAATACGAAACCATCAGAATTAGCTTCGAGGGGCAATTGCTGTAGAAGCTGGAGGGAAAAGGCTCTGTAGCCGGTATGGTATTCGGATAGCTTTGCACCGGTCAGGATATTTTCTACGAAGGTTATAAAGCGGTTTGAAACGTATCTCCAGAGCGGCATATTGCCTTTTAAGGCGTATCCACCGAGGATTCTCGAGGCGAGTACACAGGGATAAAGGTCATTAGCAATCAAAGAGGCCATTGCTGGTATGAGCTTGGGCGTATATTGATAATCGGGATGGACCATAATAACGATGTCTGCGCCTTGCTGCAGGGCCAGCTTGTAGCAGGTCTTTTGCGTGGCGCCATAGCCCTGATTTCGGGGGTGGGTCTGAACTATGGTATTTGGCAGGGTCCCGGCAATTCTCACGGTTTCATCACTGCTGGCATCATCGACGATGACGACCTGGTCAACAATGCCCTGCGCCATAACCTCATCATAAGTTTTACGCAGAGTCTGTTCAGCATTATAGGCCGGCATTACGACGATAACTTTTTTGCCTTTAAACATATACCTATTATATCGGGAATTAGAAGCTACTGATTAATCAGAAGCCCCCTGCTGTAAAAAATAAAAATGAAAAATTACGTCTTTTCCTTTCTGAAAATAAGCTCCATTGTACCGCCTTTTTTTAGAGCCGCTTCCAGACCAGCAAGGAAGACAAACAAAGGAAAGGTGCTCAGGTAAAATATTTTTTGCAGCGTAATAGTGAATCTGGAATATTCTCTTGTATAAGTGTCATTTCCTTTAAGTGCCTCAAAGAGAACTTCTCTTCTGCTCAAGATGCAATTCAGGATGCTCTGCTGTATGCCAAAGGGATTTTGTTCCAGAGAGAAATACCTCTGTCTAATCAACTTAAAACCGAGCTCTTTCATTTCCGAAATCAAATCATTCGCTCCCAAAAAAAACAGGTGCTTTGGAGGGTCTAAATGGAGCCATTTTCCCCCAAATAATCTGCTCTGCATGCTATCAATATTCGGCAGGGACATCATCAGGTAGCCGTTTTGTTTCAATATTTTCTTGATGATTTGCAAAGTTTCTTTAGGTTCTGTCAAATGCTCGAAGACGTGCCACATGCAGATGCAATCGAAGAAATTTTCGCAGAAATCTTCCTGTGTTAACCGGCCTACTTTAAGCTTCAGCCCCCCTATTTGCCCTGCTCTTTGTACGGCTTTTCCGGGTAACTCTATACCGTATCCCTCAAATCCTTGATTAATCAGATAGCTGAGAAACCTGCCATTACCACAGCCGATATCCAGTATTTTAGCAGGTGGGTGTATATACTTACTTACGCTGGCGGCTTTCGCCCTTCGGAAATAATCCAGCACCTTCTCGATGCGGCCGGTAAACTTCGCCTGGCCTTTGCCATAATAGGAATCATCATAAGCTCGGTCTAATTGCTCCTGAGTGGGTGCGGGACATAAAAATACTGCACGGCACTTAAGGCAGCGGTTAATGTAAAAACTATCCCCCGAAATACTATAGGTCGGATACAAGCGTAAACTTTGCCTGGCCCCACAATAGGCGCATAGATTCTCGTTATCGACCAACTTGTTTACACTGACGACCTTTGCGAACATCTTAATGCTTCCAGGCCCGTTAGAAATTCCCACAGCTCTATCCAGGGCATCTGAAGCGGCGATTATATACCTGTTCATTTACTTCTAACAGGATAGATATCAGTATAAAGGTTCTCCGGCCGGATGCAAAAGGTTTTCCTATCCGGCTTTTAGCACGCCTGTTGTTTATGGCGGGATATTCTTGACAGTCGGATGTGGTGAAGATGTATGTTGCCTTTGTCTGCTCGCCTGCTGGGCTGGTCAGATTGTAGGGTGGGCACTGCCCACCAATCATAACATAGTGTGCTCAGCACACCCTGCAGTCTCAAAACACAAAATGTCATTCTGAGCGTCTCGTCCTCCGTAGCCAAATCCTTCGTAGCTTTAGCGAAGTAGGATGGC
>CAZKYA010000001.1:0-36398 GCA_964556725.1 uncultured Pirellulales bacterium | reverse complement strand
GGCGTTTTTGTCATTTATGTCAGCCATTATTATTGCCAATAAATCATCCTGTTCGTAGATGCGTTTGCCTCGACTTATCTGGATTATTGGACTATGACGGCTGATTCCGGTACAATGGAGGCGGCGAGCGTTTTCTGTTCGGTTGACCGGCTCGTGCTTATATAACCACTGTAGGCCCCAACAACAGTGGAAGTCAACAATAACACCAGACCTGCCGCCAGCAGGACACGTGTGCGTGAGCTGGTGCCTCTCCACTCGCCGAGAAGTATGCCCAGCAGAGAGCTGAACATAATCGCGGAGGCCATAAGTACCGCAAAACCGATGTAAGCAGTCTTGCCCATCGCTGGTTCACCCGTCTTCAGGCAAATGAACTGCGAACACCATATAGTGCCTGCTAATCCGGCAAAAACGATGTTGGCCAGTAGCACCGGTCCCTCGGGTCTGACGTAGTCACCGCTTGTTTTATTCTTCAGGTTGAGAAGTACACACCACAGGAAGTTGATAGTGAATCCGCCCAGCAGCACGACCACGAGCACCGGCATCCCTCTCCATGTAGTGGAAGTAACCGGTTGCGTCGATAGTGTCAGTTGCTCAATGGCCGCTCCGCCCTGCAGTCCGAAATTCATTGCCGAGCTCATCAGGCCGGAGAATATCGCAACGATGATGCCCTTTTTGAAGTTGAACTCCGCTACGGTTTTTTTCTTTTCCTCTTCGGGCAGTTCATTTTCTTTGGACATCCCCGCCATACCCACCAGTATGATACCGATAAGCGACATCAGCACACCCACAAAGGAGACAATGCCGGTGCCCGGCTCTAACAGTTGGCCAAACTCGCCTTTAATTATCTTGGGAATCAGCGTTCCTGAGGCGGAGCACAAGCCACAGCCGATAGCCAGACCCAGACCGACGCCAAGGTAGCGTATCATCAAGCCCCAGGTCAGGCCGCCAACGCCCCAAGCGGCGCCGCACAGATAGCAGTACCATAGCTGATTGCTCGGCGATGCTTTGAGCACAGATATTACATTTGGTGATGTTTTGAAGGCCAATACCCAGGGCACAATCAAAAGTCCAAACAGGGCATACACGAGCCAATAGCTTTCCCAGGCCCACTTTGTAACTTTCTTGAAGGGCATATAGAACACAGCACCCGCCAGTCCCCCAAGCGTGAATATAATTACACCCAGCGCCGGATTGTCGGCTGACGCAATCACAGAATTCATAAGGATTCTCCTTAAATTGCTGTTTCTTTACTTACGACGTGACAGCACATCTTTCTCGTAACGTTTGACCTCTTCGAGCCAGGCCATGCCTACAGGCACATTTTTCTTTATGCAGTAATAATCCCATACCACGCCGAACGGCAGTGTTTTGAGTTCTTCCATTAGGACCAGCCTGCGGGTATAGTCCATTTTCAATTCCGCTTTTTTCAGCGTATCGGTCGGTTCAAGCAGGGCGAGCAACAGCGCCTTAATCATACAGCGTGTTCCGATGACCCATGCAGCTACACGGTTGATGCTGGCATCGAAGAAGTCCAGACCGATATGGATTTTATCAAGCTTGCCACTGCGAATAATTTCCTGTGCAATTGCGCACAGCTCGTCATTGAGAATGACTACGTGGTCGCTGTCCCAGCGAACAGGCCGGCTGACGTGCAGCAGCAGTCCCGGCAAAAACATCAGGACCGATGAAATCTTCTCTGATATTGATTCGGTAGGGTGGTAGTGGCCGGCGTCCAGGCAAAGAAGTTTCTGCCGCGATACCGCATAGCCCATATAGAATTCATGGGAGCCGACAACATAACTTTCAGAGCCGATGCCGAAGAGCTTGGATTCAACGGAGTCAAGATTGTGTTTGGGATTGAGTTTTTCTGCGAATATCTTGTCCAGTGAGTCGGTCAGTCTTTCTCTGGGGCCGGTGCGGTCAACGGGAATATCTTTGTAGCCGTCGGGTATCCAGACGTTCGTTACGGTTGTGCTTCCAAGCTGTTTGCCCATTTCAGCCCCGATTTTGCGGCAGGCGATGCCGTGTTCTATCCAGAAATCGCGGACTCCTTTATCAGAGTGACTGAGCGTGAAACCGTCGGCGACTTTTTCATGCGAGAAGTAGGTCGGGTTGAAGTCCATACCCAGACCGTTGGTTTTTGCCCAGTCTATCCATGACTGAAAATTCTTGACCGTAATTTCATTGCGGTCTACATATTTACCTTGGTTATCCAGATAGCAGGCGTGCAGGTTCAGGCGGTGTTTGCCCGGGATCGTGCTTAATGCTTTTTCGATGTCGCACATGAGCTCACTTATAGTGCGGGCCTTGCCGGGGTAGTTGCCGGTGGCTTGGATTCCTCCCCCGGACAGCTCTGCGCCCGCTTTTTCAAAACCGCCTACGTCGTCTCCCTGCCAGCAGTGAAGCGATATTGCTATCTTGCTCAGCCGCTCCATTGTCTTTTCGGTATCAACTCCCAGCTCGGCGTAGCACTGCTTCGCAGTTTCATACGCCTTTTCAATTTTTTTTGAATCGGCCATTCTGATTGAAGCTCCTTTACTTTTAGTATTTTTCAAGCAATTTCAGTTCTGCCTGTTTTGTCCACAGGCCGTTATTTAGACACTCAGCGACATCCGGTATTTTTTCTTTTAATTCTTCCAGCCGCACCAGTCCCAGGCCGTGGCATCCTGGATAAGCGATAATTTTACCAGCTATCAGGCGATTTTCAATCGCACCAATGCCTTCTGCAGCACCATCAAGTCCGCAAACAGCAGCTACAGAGACATTAGTATCGAGTCTGCCAGATTCCACCTTCGCCAATATTCGTTTCATATCTTCTAAGGTTGAACCGCTTGTTCCTACAAAGTATAGTTGCTTTTCAATATAGGCGTCAATATTAATCTTCCCCGTTACTGTTGCTGGTATGCCGGCAAAGATATTTATAATACCTCGCTTACGGCAGTTGTGCACCGAAGCCGCTACCAAATCGAAAACTGGCGCCATCAAAATAATATAGTCACCCCCGCGTCTTCTTGTCGAAGACAAGAGCGGGGGCACTTTAGTTGGATTATATGCCCTATATTCAACGCCGTTTTTTCTGGCTAATGGTTCTGCGATTTTTGTTAGAGCAGCTAATCTATCGTCGTCTATATCACCTGCAAAAACGCTCACTCCTTTGACGCCCTGACAGATATTTCGTATTACGTGCATCGTGCCCATAGGCCCGGCTGCTCCGATGATGTTAATCCTATCGCCGGGGCGAATCTCATCGCTGTCCGGGATTATTTCCATTGACTCAGCTGGGTCAAAACCGCTGCTACCTGTTATACGAATACCGCTGTAGTGAACCCGACCGACCGGAGTAACAATATCCCTTCCGAACCTTCCGCTGCAAAGAACAATATTCAACAAACCATGCGCAGCAACCTTTGAAAATAACGCTTCGATAGTGTCTGGTTCAGAGCCGAGATAGATTACATCGTCAAATCCGGCATCGGCAAGCTCCGATACGTTCTCGACCTTATGTATCCCATCTGCTAATTCCGATGGCGGTTCATACGGAGAAACCCAGGTTATTTGAGCTGGTCTGCCGTAGCGGTTAAAGAGATTTCGAAAAGTATCTTCGGCTGTCTTTGTATCAGCAACGATGAGCATCTGCCCATTTTCTTTTATGCCCTTACGTTCTCCACAGGCGTAGGCATCTTCAACGCAAGCCCACGGCTCCACAAGAGCAACTGCCGAGGCGGACAGATTCTCATCAGCCGGTAAAAGCATCGACTCGCCGTCCGGCGATGTGATGATTCTCTCATCCATCAGGACGTATTCCTGAAGTGCTCCTTCAAAGTTGTATCCGAAGGAGGCGTTAGAACCGCTGGTTTGCAGCCAGCGGTAGTCCGTTTGGACAAGGTAACGCTCGCCCGGCTTGAAGTTTTCCACGCCGGGACCAACTGCCTGAATTCTGACCGCAGCTTCGTGCCCTGGTACGGCCGGTTTTTGGTCGGGAACGTAGCTGGGAATCTCCTTGAGTATTTCAGGGTCAATGCCGGAAATAATCCGGCTTTTGCGAACATGGCTGGAAAATTGCTTCAGTAATTTCAAATCGGAAAAGCAAAGCCCCACCGCCTCTACTCTGCAAAGAATCTGATGCCGGCCAGGCCTAAAAACCTCTTTGGTTTTATTCAAAACCAATTTGTTAGGCCCGACTAACTGCACAGCACATTGTGTTTTTGGCAATTTCGCCATAAATAGCTTATTTCATCTGTTTCGAGGCACGAGTCACTTTTTCTAATATCTCCTCAGCGGTTGCATTCTCATTCAAGCCGCTTAGTTTATCTTCATTTTTCGGCTCAAGCGAAGAGCCGAGCTTTTCGAAAAACTCATTTTTTTCTGCTACACTTCCGAAATTTTTCCTGGCCCATTCGCTGGTATATCCCAGCCCGCCAGACGTATGGCGGGCCAGCCTGCATTTTTGCTGGAGAACCGAGTGAGCATAAATAATATGAGCACCTTTTAGAAAAACCGGCACCAAAGGAGCCAATTCCTTGCTATCAAAGTCATCCACAAATTTTTGCCCAGGGCTGTTCATTTCAGTCCCGACGACAAGGGGCAAGTGCAGCTTTTCCGCCAACGCCACCACGTGGTATAAGTTCTGTAATTTCTCGTTTTTTACGCCCACAGTGTAATTACGGTCGGGGACAATATTGAGGGCCGCTGCGCCTGTGCTCATAGCAACTTCCAAAAGCTCTTCAATATGCTTTTCACCTTCACTTGTACCGTCCAGCCACGTTGCAACCGGGATGCCCCCGGCAGCGAGGACAAACCGGTTGGTATCTGCCATTAATGGAAATGACCCTTTGTCGGGCAAAACATACCCGACACCCCCTCGTTTCATAGTTTTAGCTCGAATCGTATTTAGCAGGTCTCTGCCTTCGGGCAATTGTGATTCTTCAATTTTTACACCCAGCTTTTCTGCCCAAAAATCGGAAAGCCCTTTTGGGTTTTTGAACATTTCGCTGGCTTTGCGTGCATAAGCAAGACATATATGCCGCTCGGTTGGATTGCCCGAAGGCGTCAGAACAAGCACATCCTGCTCATAATCCAGCTCTACCGGCTTTAAGTATTTATTCACCCGCTCCATTAAGTCCCGATTTCGCTGCTGTGCGGTTTCACGAAGGTTGAGCAGGAATTCTTTTTGTTTGCTTTTGAGCTTGGCACTCGGAAATCCTATCCCCATATGGTATGAGATACCCGGCTCGCCGGGCGAGTTGATTACTCTATCAGAGAATTCCGGCACAAAAACCCGTGTCTCCAGCCCAGCACAGGCTTTTAGACCTAACATCCTTGCTGCTTCGAGGAATTCTTCTAAAGCATCCAGCACATCGAAATCCACCACTCCTGCAACAGCTAATCCGCGCTTACGAGCCAGCCAGGCAAATTTGCTCGGTGAGTAACCATAAGTATTGTAGGAGAAAAAAGTATGACAGTGCAGATTAACCCGCCACACGTCTGGCGGGTTAACATCTGTACCGGCTTTGGGCAGTTTGATTTCTCCCGTCTCAAGTTTCTGGCATAGCGCTACTAATGCATCTTTTCTCTCTGTAGAATCGAAACTATCCAGTTTGCATTCAAGCTCTTCGACCAAACTATTTTTTCCTCAATTTTGACTTTTTACTTTTTTGTATTCTTTTTCCCAGAGGGACACCTTTTGTGGCTGATGCTCTTTTAGCTTAAACGAATTGCGGACAATCTCTCTCGCTTCCGCCAGTGATTTTATCTGTCCCGTTGCCTTGGCTTGCATCAGGATATTGCCGCTGGCTGTCGCTTCAATCGGGCCCGTGATTACCTTTTTCCCTATGGCGTTAGCCGTAAACTGACAGAGCAGCTCATTTTGTATCCCGCCGCCGACAATGTGAAGAACCTCGATTGCCTTTCCTGTAACATCTTCAATAGCTTCCAATACTTGTCTGTATCTAAGCGCAAGACTTTCCATTATGATTCTTATTAGCTGTCCTTTGTCATCAGTGGCTTTTTGGCCGGTATTAGTCAGATATTCGTTTATTCGTTTGGGCATATCACCTGGTGCCAGAAATGCACTATTATCAACCTTAATATGACTGGCAAAAGGCTCAGCTTTGTCCGCCATTGCTGTCAGCTCAAGATAGGAAAGGTCTATTCCTTCTCTCTGCCACTGCCTTTTGCTTTCCTGTATCAGCCATAGTCCCATTATGTTTTTCAAAAGCCGAATCGTATTTTCAACTCCACCTTCGTTTGTAAATTCATATTCGAAGGTTTTATCATTAACAATCGCCTTGGGCACTTCAACCCCCATAAGCGACCAGGTTCCGGATGAGAGGTATGCCCAGTTGGTGCTCTCGTCGGCCGGAACCGCAGCCACCGCAGAAGCTGTGTCGTGCGAGCCAATCGCGATGACCGGAATAGCCCCACAGCCGATTTCATTTCTAACCTTGGTGGTCAACTGACCCACAACCGTGCCGGGCTGAACAATTCTTGGCATAATGTCAATCGGCAGAGATAATTTTTCTAATACTTTTTTTGACCAACGACCTGTCTTCATATCCATGAATTGTGACGTGCTTGCAAGGGTGTATTCTGCAAAAACCTTACCGCATAAATAATAGCTGAACAGGTCCGCCATAAGAATAAGATTCTTCGCTTTGGCAAGCGCCACAGAATTGGCTAAACGCATCGCAAGAAGCTGATAAACGGTGTTGAGTTGCATGAACTGAACACCGGTGTTTTCATAGATTTTGCGTTTATCCATTAGTTCAAATGCCTTTTCCATCATCCTGTTGGTTCGGCTGTCGCGATAGTGATAAGGATTTTCAACCAGTTTTCCATCGCCATCTATCAGGCCGAAGTCAACTCCCCAGCTATCTATGCCGATACCCCAGACTTGTGTGCCAGCAGCTTTGACTGCTTTGCCTATGCCTGTTTTCACTTTGCTGAGCAGCTTGTCAAAATCCCACCGCAGGGTTCCATTTTCCTCAATCGGTCCGTTATCGAAACGGTAAATTTCTTCAAGGATAAGTTTCTTATCCGATACCGAGCCAAGCATTACTCTGCCGCTCTCGGCGCCAAGGTCAACTGCAATATATTTTTTCACTTCCGCCATCTCAAAACTCCTTTTAAAATGTTATATCTATGCCAATATGTTGAAGAGACTATACAAAATAGAAATTAAAAAGGCAGGATTAAAAATAGTCAATAACAAATATTGAGAAACTATCTCAAAGCTGTCTTTTTGAGTTAAGTCAAGGTTCTGGTTCGCTGAAAAAGGAGATTTCTTGTTGTTTTTTGAATGATGTTGATGCTTGGAGATAGTCGTTAATTGGAAGTTACGCAGTCGGAATTGGCTGATTTGTCTGGAAATGCATTTTTGCCTGGCCAATGAGATAAAAACTGCCGGTAATACAAATCAGGTCTTCTTTGCTGACGGCGCTTTTTGCCAGTTCCAGTGCCACACCTAAACCGGCAGCCGTCTGGCACATCTTGCCGCATATTTCCGTATACATTTCAGCCAAATCTTCCGGGGACATTGCTTTCGCAGAGTTGCTGCGGGTAAAAACTACCTTGTCGGCCCCATATTGCAGTTCATTCAGCATCCCTTTAATATCTTTGTCTTTATTACAACCGAAGATTATCACCATAGAGTCATAAGGGATATTTTGGCCTATTGCGTGTATCAATGCCCGAATGCTTGCAGCATTGTGGGCAGCGTCTATCATAATTCTCGGGTCGTCACAAATCATCTCCATTCGGCCCGCCAGCGACACCTTATTAAGCCCCTCAGTTGCTTTTTCATTGTCTATCTTGTAGCCACTCGCCTTGAGTTTATCCAGCATAGCCAGGGCAAGCCCGCAGTTAATTGCCTGATGTGTGCCGTGTAATGGCACTCGCAGATGTTCGAATTTACTCGTTTGTGTTGTCAGGCAGATTCTCGTATGTGGTCCGTGTTCCCGTGATGTTTCAAATCGGTGCGAAAAATCAATATCTCCACCGGTTACACTCAAGGGTGCCTTGGCAGCATTAGCAAGCGATTTTAGAACGCGCATCGCCACCGGATCTTGCTGTACGGTAATAATCGGTACACCTTGCTTGAAAATACCTGCTTTTTCCTTTGCAATTTTGTCAATCGTATCTCCAAGCTGGTTTTGATGGTCAATGCTCAAACTGGTTATGCCAACGACCTCAGGCCGAATGACATTGGTGCTATCCAACCTGCCGCCTAAACCGGTTTCGATTACGCCGATATCAATCTTCATATCAGCAAAGTGCATAAACGCCATGGCCGTCATAATCTCGAAGAATGTTGGAGGGTCGGTTTTGGCTATTTTTTCGACCGGAGCGTAAATGCGGTTCAGCAAGTCAAGCATTTCCCGTTCATTAATCATTTGTGAATCAACCACAATTCGCTCGTGCAAGCTTACCACGTGCGGAGAGGTGTATAAACCAACTTTATAGCCATTTGCCTCGAGCATTTTGGCCAGCATTGTGGCTGTAGAGCCTTTACCTTTTGTGCCGGCTATATGAACTGTAGGGAATTTTTTGTGAGGATTACCTAATAAAGACAGCAGCTTTTCCATCCTGTTGAGATTAAACGTCGTAACATTATACCGCAGACGGCTCTGCTTTTCGTAGTCAGTCTTCTCATAGAGGTACTTCATGGCCTCTTTGTAGGTCTTAAAGGCCTTTTTGCTCTCGACTTTGGCAATCTTGGAGGAGCTTTTTTTTGTTTGTTTCTTCCGAGTTATTTTTTTTGATTTTGCCATAAAAAAATCATTATAACAGGTATAGTTATTAAAGTCAATATTAGGACAAAAAGCCCCGCTCAAAAGGCCAGTGGGCAACACCTGATTATAGGACATAAGCCAAACTTAACAAAGAACTTACAAAAACCATTGCAATGTCATCTTCGTAGTAAAAATCTTTTCTCACCAGAATTGCTAAATATATAATTAGTTTTTCTTATAAGAATGTCTTTTCAGATTTTTTATATTGAAGCAGTCCACATAGCAAATTGGCACAAAATAACAATATCTATACTCTATTTCTGTCGGTGGGTTCGCATTCCTCCGCCTTTTTTACCGCCAGTCTATTTAGAGATGCTTTATCATCTGATTGTTGGCACTCTTAATCCATCCAGAGAAACGAATGCTCCCAGATTCTCCACGGCTTCCATAAATTTATTATAATCTGCCGGCTTAATCATATAAAAGCTGCATCCCATTTCATAGTAGTGGTCAATCTCACTTGCCTTATCGGTTGTCGTCAGTATAATTACCGGAATCTTTCTCAGTTCCTTGTCTTGTTTAATCTGCTTGAGAACATCCTGCCCATCAATCTTGGGCATCCGAATATCGAGCAGCAAGATATAACTGTTGCTTTTCTCACGCTTGGCTTCATCACCTTCTCCAAACAGAAAATCCAATACCTCCTGGCCATCCTTGAATTGTAAGATATCATTCTCGACACAACTGCGCCACAGGTTCTTCTTTATAAGCTCAACATGCCCTATATCATCTTCAGCAATAAGAATAACAGTATCTTTGTTCATTGCATTGCCTTTCTTGTTTATTTAACACCACTGATTTGAGGTATCTCAACAACCGAGAGAAATAGGCCGATTTTTCGAACAGCGTCTGTAAAATCTTCATATTCAACCGGCTTGACTATGTAAACGCTGCAGCCGAAGCCGTGGCAGCGCTCAATTGTAATGGGGTCATCTGTCGTAGTTAACATAATCACAGGAATCTTTTTCAATTCCGAGTCCTGCTTGAGTTTCTCAAGAACCTCTACTCCATCTATTTTGGGCATACGGATATCAAGCAATAAAAGATACTCCTTGTTGGGCTCCCGTTTGGGCCCGTCTCCCTTTATAAAAAGAAAATCGAGTGTCTCCTGACCATCGGCAAGTCTAAGTATTTCATTGCAGACACCCGCACGTTGCAGAGTTCTCTTTATCAGCTCAAAATGTCCCTCATCATCTTCAGCAATGAGAATAACACCTTCTTTATTCATGTTTTTCCTTTCCAGTTGACACTATTTTTTTCTATCGTTCAAGCGCTTGGCAAAGACACGAAAAATTTGCTCCCCACCCCGGGCTTCGATTTCACCCATATCTTACCATTATGTCTCTCGAGAATGTGCTTGACGATAGTCAATCCAAGCCCTTCTCCAGTCTTCTTGTCTGGTTCGAGTCGGTAAAATATCTCAAATATCTTATCCTGATGTTCTGGAGCAATACCTACGCCGTTATCTTCCACACAATAGGTATTCTGACCGTTTTTGGCTTTGCTGGCGTATATATGTATCATACCCGGCCGGGTGTCGTCAAGATACTTTATCGCATTATTCAGGATATTAGTGAAGACCTGGTTTATCTGCGAAGCATCGCCGAGACAAGGTGGTAGTGACTCAATCTTAACTGCTGCACCAGCTTGTTTTATTTGATATTCCATACTGCTGGTGACATTAGCCAGTATGGTGTTCATATCTAATGACTCGATGCGCAGCGCCGCAGTACCCAGTCGAGAAAGCCGCAACAGCCCTGACAGCAGTGATTCCATCCTGCTCGCACTGTTCGTAATAAAGCCCAGCGCTTTAGGAATGTCCTTGTTCAAAGCAACACGCACTTTCTCGTCTATATTCTTAGCCGTTTTCTTGTCTGCAAGGGCCGAGCACACCTGTTCACAGCTCAGAGATAGCTCGTGACTAAAACCCTGAATGTTGACCAGCGGCGCTCGCAAGTCATGTGACGTGACGTATAGAATTGACTCGAATTCTTTATTCTTCGAGGCCAGTGTTTCCATAAGTTGTTCACGGTCATATTCTGCCTGCTTGCGCTCGGTAATGTCTCGACTAATGCCGACAAGCCCAACAATCTTCCCATTTTCGTATCTCAAGGGGACTTTGGTGGTTGAATACCATTTACGGTTTCCTGCTGCATCTATGGCAGGTTCTTCCTGGCCGACCAGCGATTCGCCCGACTGCATGACCTTTTGACTGTCGGCGTAATATCGCTCTGCCAGTTCTTTTGGATGAAAGTCAAAATCTGTCTTTCCGAGCAGCTCATCCGGCGTTGCGGCACCCATAGAATGTGCGGTTGCAATATTGACCAGGACAAATCGGCTTTCGGTATCTTTGACAAAGATGTTATCCGGCATATTGTCTATAAGGGTGCGCAGCAGATTGTGTTCTTTAGCTAACGTCTCCTCTGCCTGCTTGCGCTTGCTGATGTTCTGTATAGTGGAGCGAATGCCTATGATGTTACCGGAATCATCGTGCAGGAACCGGTCCTCGACCAGGATTGCAAGCGTATTTCCGTCTTTTTGCCTGATAGTTCGCTCGAAAGCTCTGCCCGGCGGGATAGCACCGGACAGTTTATCCATAACTGCCTGTCGGGATGTTTCCTCTTCGATGACGAATTCCCACACGGGTCGGCCTAACATCTCCTCGGCTGTGTAGCCCAGCATCTTAAGCTCCGTCTGGTTGACCCGCGTGATGCGACCTTTCGTGTCCAGTTCGTGGTATCCGATAGGGGCCTCATCGAACAGCTCGTAGAATCTCGATTCGCTCTCGCGCAAACTTTGTTCCGAGATGCTTTTGTGAAAGGCGTAGAAGACAAACGCCCAGCACATCGGCACCAGTGCACCAGTGAGGTTCTCTAATGTATCCAGCTGCCTGGTTATTCCGGACCACTCAAGGATAAGACAGAAGCTATAGCAGAACATGATAAAAACGAGAAGTCCTGTGAACAATAACTGTGCACCACGCTGCGTAGCGCGTTTTGAGCCTTTGTACAGGATAATCAATGCCGACAGGCAGGCCAGAAAGGCGATAACATCAAAAATAACTGCCGGGTGAGGGTGCATTACATCGCCTCCTTCTCCGTAGTATCCGTTCTCCGTAGTCCTACGAAGGATGAAGGAACTATGAAGGACGAATCCTTTTTACTGCCAAATACCTTCCAGCACCAGCCGGCCAACAGTATTGAGCTAACGGCGTAACATATATGCTCCAAGTAGTTAAGAAGCCGTTCCCAGAAGAAGCCCTCGAGCACCGTCAGGACCCAGCTCGCAAAAGCTATGTAGAATGCCGCTATAAGGATGTTCGATGATGAAAGCTGTTTCAGCCGCAGGCGGCTTGTCAGGATGAAGATAAGAACGCCCACGCCGAGCAGGAGCATAACGACCTCATTTTCGCGTATCATTTTAATATCTCCATTTATGGTGAGCTATGTCGAACCATCCTTGCTTTCGATATCCTAATAGGAAGGCAAACTCACCGGCAATTTTACCAGATTTACAGACGCCGTCAAATCAAAATTTCGCTCTGTAAACTTCAACAAGGAAGTGCAATTTGCGCTTTACAGGACACAAAATATAAAAATCTCTTGACCATTAGCAGTTATTGGATACACTGCTTCCAAATCTTCTTTCCTGATAGCTTAATTATGGCGAGACGAGAGCCAAATTCCGTTGATATTGAAAAATGGCTCAAGCTAATTCGAGCAGATGGTATCGGCCCAGTTACTTTTGCGAAGCTTATAAAACATTTCGGCTCAATAGACCGTGCTTTAAGTGCCTCGGTAAGTGAATTGGCCAAAATAGATGGAATCGGTTTCAAGACTGCCGAACGAATTGCAGAGACGTGTGACAAGTTTGATGTTACCGCTGAGTTGGAATTGGCTGACAAGCTCGATGTTTGGCTGATTCACTTTGCGGACGAGCGCTATCCGCCTGTGTTAAAGCGGATATATGACCCTCCGCCAGTTCTTTACATAAAAGGCAGCTTGAGCAGGCAGGATAATTTGTGCATTTCGATAGTTGGCACTCGGTATTGCAGTTTGTACGGGCAGGAGCAAGCTTCCCGGCTGGCACATTTTTTAAGTTCAGCCGGCTTTACTATCTGCTCCGGGATGGCTCGCGGCATAGATAGTGCTGCACATCAAGGTGCGCTCTCGGCTGGCGGACGCACTATTGCGGTGCAGGGCTGCGGCCTGGCGAATATCTTTCCGCCGGAGAACAAAAGGTTATTTGGGCTTATCGCTGGGTCTGGCGCTTGCATTAGCGAGCTGCCTTTGCGCTATGAACCGTTGTCGGAGAACTTTCCGCCCCGCAATAGAATAATAGCAGGGTTGTCACTGGGGACAATCGTAGTCGAGGCAGGCCTGAATTCCGGAGCGTTGATTACCGCCAAGGCCGCACTGGACAATAATCGGGAGGTAATGGCGGTGCCAGGGAAAATTGATTCACCATTGAGTAGAGGTTGCCACCAGTTGATAAAAGAGGGGGCGAAGCTGATAGAAGGCGTTGAAGATGTGATGGAGGCACTTGGCTATATCGGCGAACAGCTTCAAAGCCATGTAAGTGAGGCAGCGCAAAAGGCAGCTGAGAAGGTCGAGGCGCCTTTGGTTGATGTAAGTCAGTTGAGACTAAGTGACGATGAAAAAACGATTTACGGCTGTCTAAATAAAGAGCCATTGCATGTGGAGCAAATAATCGCGGATACAAATTTGGCGGCAGGCGATATTAACGCGGGCCTCATATCGCTACGGTTAAAAGGATTGATAAAGCAACTGCCGGGCAATTTATTCCTGCGACGTTAGACAGCTTAAGTTGATTTCAAAAATCAAAGTGGAGGACGAAGTTGCTTTCTGCCAACGGCGGACCTTCGGCGCTGGGCTGGCAATAGCAAGGAAGTTTTGGGCTCTTATCTGGGCGAAAGAGGGATGGTGGAAAGCGAAGGGTTAGAAGGTGATATTGAAGGTGGTGTATCTGGGGTTTGGGGGGATTTCTTCAATTTGGGTTTCTCTAAGGAAGCCGGCAAAGGAGTCCTGCAGGTCTTTTATGCAATCATTTATCTGTTCAGGTTGGCCCTGGACGAGCATCTCAACAGTCCCATCCGGGGCGTTGCGGACAAAGCCAGTTAACTGATGGCGATTGGCGATGCGGTGAGCGGTGAAACGAAAGCCGACGCCTTGAACATAACCGGTAAAAATTATGTGTTTAGCAACCACTTTTGATTGATTATTTATTATTTACTATTTTTGGACAACTTTTTCAGTCGTTATTATGCTTCCTTCGGCGAGCTCAGGACAAGTTCTTTGTGACGGTTATTTTCAAGCCGAATTCTCACCTCACTAAAAGAATCAAAGTTGTCAATCATCATCACACGGGCAATATATTAGCCAAAAGTGCAGATTTATGCAAGTGAACATTTTCAGCCGAGAGCAGTAGTGAAGTAAATTATGTTCACTGTGAGCTGTTAGTTAAGTATAATTTGTTTTTCGGGCTACGGCTGGCTACGCCCAGACGAGTTTGAGATTGTTTATGGCCAAGAAGAATAAAACAAAGCAACGGTTAGAAAGAAACGAGCAGATTTATCAGCTTACAACGCTGGTGGCGGGAGAATTTTCGCTTCAGGAGGTTCTGGATAAATTGGCTGAGGCGGCGGTGAAGATTGTAGGGGTGAAGGCCTGCTCGATTCGGCTGTTGGATGAAGAAAGCGACGATTTGAAGATGCGCAGCACATACGGCCTAAGCGAAGAATATCGCGGTAAAGGTCCGGTGTTAAAAGATGACCCTGTGGTTAAAGCAGCTTTTGCAGGTGAAGCAGTGGTGTTAGACGATATGCGAGTTGACGGCAGGGTAAAATATAAAGAGGCGACGATTACAGAAGGGCTTGTCAGTCAGCTTACGGTTGCTATGCAGTTTAAGGGTGAACCTATCGGAGTTCTTCGGCTGTATAGTCCCCGGCCGAAACGTTTCGACGAGGACGATATACAACTTGCCAGGGCGGTTGCTTCGCAGTGTGCGGTGGCGATAACGAATGCAAAACTATTAGCAGAAGCAATTGAGGGGGCGCGGATGGCAGAGCAAATGCGGTTGGCAGGGATAATTCAGCGAAGGATGATACCGGAAAAGCCGCCGAAGATAACAGGTCTGGATATTGCGGCCACATATATTCCGTGTTTTGAGGTGGGCGGGGATTTATACGATTTTCTTAAAATAAACGACAATCGCATTATAGTAGCGATTTCGGATGTGATAGGTAAGGGAATTCCGGCTGCTTTGATGATGAGCTGTTTTAGAGGGGCTGTGCGGGCTTACGCAGATACCGAGAGCGAAAAAGGTATCATCAAATATGTTGTTAGTAAGCTCAATGAAATGGCGTGCAGAGAGTGCAGGGGCGGGGAGTTTATCACGTTGTTTTATGCAGCTATTGATGTTAAGGATATGTCTGTAACCTATTGCAGTTGCGGGCATGAGCCGACGATGTTGATAAGAGACGGTGAAATTTCCGAACTGGAAAAAGGCGGTCTTGTGCTCGGCGTGCAGAGGCAGGTGGAATATGAGATTGAAACCATCGGGCTAAAAGAAGGTGATTGCTTATTATTCTATACTGATGGGTTGATTGATGCAGCTAATTTTGATGGTGAATTCTGGGGCAGAGAAAGGTTGCTGGAGTCAGTCAAAAGGTATGCTGGCGGTTCGGCAGAGCAAATGGTGAAAAATATCTTGGGTCACAGGAGGCGTTTTGTGGGACTTGCCAGCCAGAGCGATGATACAAGTGTTATTGTTGTGAAAGTGATAAAGGCAAGCGAGCGGTGAATAATTAATATCGAATGACGAATATCGAAGGGCGAAGGTGGCGGGATTGGTTATAACAATTGATGGTCCTGCGGCCAGCGGTAAAAGCACGGTGGCACAGCTGTTGGCTGAAAGACTGGGTGCGAGCTTTCTTGATACCGGAGCGATGTATAGAGCGGTGACTTTAGCAGCGATGCAGGCCGGCGTGGATATGAGCGACGAACAGGAGCTGCTCGGTGTTCTGGAAACAAGAGAATTTCAATTCTCTATTAAGCAAGGAAAAATGGCGGTTTGCATTGATGGAGTCGATGTAACTGAGCAATTACGCAGCCAAAAGATAACCGCTAATGCCCGATATATTGCATCAGCCCCGAAGCTGCGGGAGAAATTAGTCCAGATGCAAAGGCAATTCGCGGCAGGCGAAGAAAAAATAGTTACCGAAGGAAGAGACCAGGGAACGGTGGCGTTTGGCGATGCTGATATAAAATTTTATCTGACGGCGGAGACGAAAGAAAGGGCAGGAAGAAGGCAGGCAGAGCTGTGGGCAAAAGGCGGCGGTGAAAGCATTGAACAAATACAAAAAGCCATAGAAGAAAGAGACAAAAGCGATGAGAGTAGAGCGGTGGGGCCATTGAAGCCGGCCGAAGATGCCGTTATTGTTGATACCACACGTTTAAGTATAGATGAGGTAGTGGAAAAACTTTTGCGCTGTGTGAAAGAAAAATGCTTAAAGAAAAACTGAGGGCAAGATGGTTCTGGTTCGGGCGGTGGCTTTGCAGGGTTTTTTGTCTTGCATTTTTTCGGTTGCGTGTTTATGGCAAGGAAAATGTACCCGTTAAGGGGCCTTTTGTACTGGTCAGTAATCACCAAAGTTATCTTGACCCCATGTTTTGCGGGGCGCCTTTGAAGCGGCATTTAAGTTTTATTGCGCGCGATTCGCTTTTTAGTAATTGGTTTTTTGGCTGGATGATTTCTTCGGTAAATACAATACCGGTAAAGCGTGGCAGAGCAGATTTGTCTGCAATAAAGAAGGTTATCGGCGTACTTAAAAGAGGTAAGGGTGTTTGTCTTTTTCCTGAAGGGACGCGAACGAGCGATGGGAAGATTGCGCCTTTGAAGCCCGGCTTTGGTTTTTTATGCAGGCGGGTGGAAGCAGCAGTTGTGCCGGCGGTGATTGATGGTGCGTTTGAGTGTTGGCCGAGGCATAAGAAGCTATTTTCGCCTGGGCGGATTGTGGTTTGTTACGGCAAAGCCATATCAGCCGGGCAGGTAAAGAGTATGAGCGATGAGGAACTGGCGGAAGTTTTGACCAATAAGCTGCGTCAGATGCAAAATGACTGCCGGGTAAAGCAGGGTAAGAAGCCATTGGATTATTGATTATTTACTATTTTATATTGATTATTTTATTGTTTGATACTCAATGCCGGATTTTCTGTGCTCGTTGAAGTTTGTAAAAGGGCTTATTGTGCTTGATTGGATAGGTAATTGGAGGTAGTTTTGTAAGGTGACTGCTGTGTCATTTCAGACAGGTTTTGGTCCAAGCGTTCTTATAAATAATTTTGGAGGTATGAAACAAATCGAAAGGAAATATTGATGAGAGATAGAACAAGCAGAAAGAGGCGCGAGTTAAGTCGCAGAGATTTCATTAAGAAATCAACGGCAGTAGGTGCAGCGGCCCTGGCTTTAGGGACAAGGCATATTTTTGCAGCAGGTTCTGACGAGCTGCGTATCGGTCTTATCGGTTGCGGCGGACGGGGCACAGGGGCGGTGAAGGATTGTATGCAATCGTCAAGCGGTATCGAACTCGTGGCGATGGGCGACCTTTTCAAGGACCGTTTGGACAGCTCGCTGGAGGAGCTCAAAAAGAATTTAGGCGAGAAGATAAAGGTAACCCAAGATGTGTGTTTTGTGGGTTTTGATGCTTATAAGGAAGTCATCGCGTCTGGTGTGGACCTTGTGATACTGGCGGCTCCGCCTCACTTTAGGCCCGCGCATCTGAAGGCGGCTATCGAGGCGGGCAAACACGTGTTTATGGAAAAGCCGGTGGCGGTGGACCCGGTGGGTGTTCGTTCAGTGTTAGCTTCATCCGAACTGGCGGAGAAAAAAGGTCTGGCAATTGTGGCCGGCACGCAGCGCCGGCATCAGGCGCATTATCTGGAGATTATCAAGCGTGTTCATAACGGGGATATCGGTGAAATTGTCAGCGGGCAGTGCTACTGGAATGGCGGAGAGGTAGAGGGCTACTGGAAGTACTATGAGAAAACCGATAGTCTATACGGAATGGAGTGGCAGTGCCGAAGCTGGCCTTGGTTCACGTGGCTCTCAGGGGACCATATTGTAGAGCAACACGTGCACAACATAGACATAATGAACTGGGCGATTGGCGCACATCCTGTTCAGGCGATGGGTACCGGAGGACGTCAGGTGCGAAAACTTGGTAATGTTTTTGACCATTTCGCGGTTGAGTTTGAGTATCCAAATGGAGTGCGTGTGTTGAGCATGTGTCGGCAGATGGAAGGGTGCACCGATAGGGTATCGGAGAGAGTAATAGGAACAAAGGGGTCGGCATATACCCATAGTGCTATTGGGCGTATTGAAGGGCCGAACGCTTACAAATACGATGGCTCCACCCCGAATCCATATGAGACCGAACATGCCGACCTGATTGAGAGCATACGTGAAGGCAAGCCACTGAATGAAGGCCGGAGCGTTGCAGAAAGCACAATGACAGCAATTATTGGCAGGATGAGCGCATATACGGGGCGGGCACTAAAATGGGACTGGGCGATGAATGCGTCTAAGCTGGACCTCAGCCCTGCCAAATATGAGTTTGGCGATTTGCCGGTGGAGCCGGTGGCTATGCCCGGAATTACAAAACTGGTGTGAAATGAAAATGGTTTACTAAAGATTAAGGAAGAGTTTTATGAAGCGCTGTGTAATCGCAATCGTGTTGTTGGTAGTGACGGCAGCGTTGTTGGTTTCGATTACATTCGCCCAAGAAGAGCAGAAAGAGCCGACTGTGCCGAAGGAGAAGATTTTCTTGTGGAACGGCAAAGACTTTACCGGCTGGAAGCTTTTTGTGCCCGACCACGGTTACGATATAACAAAGACATGGTCGGTCAAAGACAGCGTGATACGATGCGAGGGGCAGCCGGCTGGCTATATGCGTACCGAGCAAGACTACGCTGATTACCTGTTTCATATAGAATGGCGATGGGTCGGAAATGGCGGGAACAGCGGTGCCCTTGTTCATATGAGTGGTGAGGACAAGGTCTGGCCTAAGAGTCTCGAATGTCAGTTAAAGTCGGGTAACGCGGGTGACTTCTTTGTCATTGGTGGTGTTGAGATTGCCGAGCACGCCAAGGGTGGTGGCCGTGTCGAAGGTCGAAGGGTTATAAAACTGAAAGAAAGTAGCGAAAAGCCACTCGGTCAATGGAATGCATACGATATCATTTGTAAGGACGACTGGGTGGTAGCGTTGGTCAATGGCGTGTTGCAGAATGTTGCTACCAAGTGCTCAGAAAAGTCGGGCAAGATTTGTTTGCAGAGTGAAGGGGTGCCGATTGAGTTTCGCAACATCTATATCGAGCCGCTTGAGTGACCTGCTGCTTTTTTTCAGATTTCCGTTAAAGTCCTATATCCTGCCTTAAAATCATAAATCAAAAGGGGGTGTTGATTACAGAAAAGACGAATCTCATACAATTTGGTTATTATTAAGGTTGATTAAACGACATAAAATTGTTATAATAGTGTTTTCGACAGGGAAGGTTATAAGCATACTCCCTAATGTGGGGGAACAAAGCAACGGAGGAAATAACTCGTTTATGGGTTTTTGTTAGCGATTGTTTTTATAGATAAAAAAACAAGACATATTGTTGAAAGGACTAAATGAAGTTACCTATAAAATAGTATTTTGGAGGAGAGGGTGACATAGATGAAAAGAGTTTATCAATTATTTCCACAAGAGTTAGTAATAAGTTTGTTTTCCTGCTTTTTTATGATTCTAAGGGTAGCGGATGTTTCTGAGGCACAGTTCTTTAATTTAAAACTTGCTGGAACGTCTCCTCGTGCGCGGATGGGGTCCTATCCCAGCGCAACATTAGGCACGAAATTTTTAGATTTTGAAGAATTGGGACGGCACACATACAGGTTTAGTTTGTCGGAGAAAAACGGGATATTATATACCTGTAAAGCAGGGCATATTGATACTGCTCACTTGCGTAAGGCAGCCGATTGGACGGCATTTATTGCTGCAAAAACTTTTGAAAAAATAAAGGAAAACGAAACCAGGTTTTCATTCAGATTGATGGAATCATCGCGGTATCATGTAGAGATTACCTATCCGGAAAACTGGAAAGATTTGTCAGAAGAACAGAAAGAGGATATTGCATTTGATATTTCCATCCGTCTTGGAGAATACTTCGTTTATACTGCGACTACCTGGCACGAAATCATTACGTGGTTCGGTTACAAGTGCACAGGGTTTCTGTATTCCGAATTTGCCTCTGCGTTTACCTGGGAGGATACATTTTCAAATCTTCTTGGCACTCATATTGCGGCTGAGGCTCTTCGAGATACGGAACACGAATATAATGAAGCGGTGACATTGGCTTTTGAGCGAGAGCTGGAAAAGCTGGGTGTTCAGCCGGGTCGGACGGCAAAACGTGCAGCTAAGAAAGTAAAAGGGCAATGGTTTTCAGGTGATTTTTTATTTTTTATTGATATGAAGAAAAGGAATTTTGACGTAGGTCTGGATGATGGTTTTGTTACGCCTTCGATAGTTCCATCTGTTGCCGGTTGCGAAGGAGCAGAAGCTCAATCATATCCTGTACCTGGCCTTGATTTTCTTGGCGAATATGGATTTTCAGTGAAATTTGAGATTGAACCCAGAGTGCTGGAAGGGGAAAAAGTCCTGAGCATTGTTTATTCGGATAGCGCAGAGGGAAAGGAACGGATAGAACCTGCCGTTCATTTTGCTGCAATTATGGACTATATCAAAGAGGATGCGATAAGGAGATATGGTCGTAATGTGGATTTGTGTGATGGAACCTCCCGGAAGAATGACGTAATGGGGGATGAAACGATAGTTGCGGTTGATACGGACGACAGCTATGAGTTTGATATAGAGGAGCTGACGTTTATGGCATATCAATGGCTGGAAGCAGTGAACAAGTAAGCTTTAGCCCTGAGTTCGTTTTGCATTTCTGAAAAAAATTTGGCGTCACAGCGCCGTTTTATGAGCAGGTCAAAAGCCCTACCCATGAGCCCCACAAATCCTAATCTCGGTAATGACCGAAGTTTTGGTGGAATGTGTCGGCAGTATAGTATAGAATTATCCTTTATGAAGGTTTTGGTTGCAGAAAAGTGTGGGTTTTGTCACGGTGTTAAAAACGCCATCAGTATGGCTGAAAAAATATTAGCACAGCAGAAGGATGTTTATAGTCTTGGGCCAATTATCCATAACAAAGATGAGGTGGAACGGCTGGCGAAAGCCGGACTGAAAACCGTAGAGAACGTGGAAGAAATTCAGTCGGGGACGGTTGTTATTCGTTCTCATGGAGCTGCCCCGGAGCAGGTGGCAAGGCTGAAGGAAAAAGGCATTGATATTGTTGATGCCACTTGTGTATTGGTTAAGAGGGTCCAGCACATAGCTGAGGAGCTCGAAAGGGATGGTTATAAAGTAGTAATTATCGGGGACGAAAATCATCCTGAGGTTCGTGCGGTTATGGGCTGCGTCAAGGATGTCATAGTCCTTGCCGGCGAGTCGGATTTACATAAGCTTGCTGAGAATGCCAAATTGGGAATTGTTTGTCAGACTACCCAGAGCCCGGATTTCTTTGGCAGGATGCTTGGTGCAATAGGGCGGTGCAGCTTTAGTGAGTTGAAAGTAATCAATACTCTGTGTAAGGAGGCAATAAAGAGGCAGACCTCGGCTGTGCAATTGTGTAAGCAGGTGGATGTAATGTTCGTGCTCGGTGGTCTGAAAAGTGCCAACACGCGGAGACTCGCCGAACTTTGCAGAAAGTATAATAGCGAAACGTTTCACTTGCAAAATTGGAATGAGCTTGACAAGAAGATACTTTTGGGTAAGAATATAGCAGGTGTTACGGCAGGGGCCTCGACGCCTGAGTGGATAATTGCCGAATTTGTGAAGAATTTGGAGGCTTTTGACGATGGCAAATGATGTGGCTATCGGCAAAATCCTCAAGGTTTGGAATGTGTATTTGGCTGCGTGGGCCAATGCGTTTTTATAAATGGTTGAATGAAAGGTTTATATTGGTGCGGGATTGGCGTAAATGTGGGGCGCCAGAAGGTTAGAAAGAACAGACTCCACAGGGGAATTTAGGTTTATGGTAAATAGAAATATAGTTAACAATTTAGGTTTGTCAGAAGAGAATCTTGACAGGCAGGTCCGCGAGATGTTCGGCGAGAAGGAAAGTGCATTTTTGGAAGAAGCTCTACAGAAAAAAGTAGATTTACGTTTGCCTGGGACTATTCTTAAAGGGACAATCGTATCGCAAATAGGCAATGAAGTTATAGTCGAAGTGGGCCTGAAAAGTGAGGGGGTTGTCGATGCAGGTGAATTTGACAATTCTGAGGAGATAGAGCCGGGAAAAGAAATCGATGTTCTTCTTGAAGATACTGACTCTGAAAGTGGTCTTGTGCTGTTGAGCAAGCACAGAGCCGATGCTATCAGGGGCTGGGAGACTATTATCAACACCAAAAAAGAGGGTGATGTTGTTAAGGGCAGGGTTATAAGGCGCATCAAGGGTGGTTTGCTTGTTGATATTGGTGTGCCTGTGTTTTTGCCAGCCTCTCAGGTTGATATCAGAAAGCCAGGTGACATAAGCAGGTTCGTAGGTAAGGAAGTGGACTGCAGGATTCTTAAGATTGATGTTGAAGGACGAAACGTTGTCGTGTCGAGGCGCAAAGTTATCGAAGAAGAACGCCGCACAGGAAAGGAAAAGATTCTGGCGGAGATAAAAGTTGGTCAATTGCGAAAAGGTGTTGTGAAAAATATTGCTGACTTTGGTGTGTTTGTGGATTTGGGGGGTCTTGACGGGCTTCTGCATATATCTGATTTGAGCTGGGGTAGGATAGCCCATCCGTCTGAAGTAATTCAACTGGACCAGGAAATAGAGTGTGTTGTTATTGATGTAGATAGGGAGAATGAGAAGATTTCGCTGGGTTTGAAACAGAAGACATCGAGTCCGTGGGAAGATGTTGAACAGCGCTATCCGGTGGGAGCGAAGGTAAAGGGCAAGGTTGTCAATGTGATGGGCTACGGCGTGTTTGTTCGGCTTGAAGATGGGATTGAAGGGCTGGTGCATATCAGTGAGATGAGCTGGACAAAGCGCCTTGCACATCCGGGTGAGATGGTCAATCTCGGCGATGAAGTAGAAGTAGTTGTATTGAGTGTTAACAAAGAAAAGCAGGAAATCTCACTTGGGCTGAAGCAGACCGAGGTGAACCCCTGGGCAATAGCTTCTCAAAAGTATCCGGTTGGGACGCTTGTTACGACGAAGGTTCGTAGTGTGACGAATTTTGGTGTTTTTGTGGAGATAGAGCCGGGCATAGATGGTATGATACACATTTCGGATTTGAGCTGGACGAGGAAATATAACCATCCCAGTGAAGTGCTGAGAAAGGGTGATGAAGTTAAATGCATTGTTTTAGAAGTCAACGAGGAGAAACGACGGGTATCGCTGGGTGTAAAGCAGATGACCGAAGACCCGTGGGTGCGTGCTATTCCGGAGAAGTATATTCCGGGCCACATTATAAAAGGTAAGGTGGCAAAGCTTACTAATTTTGGTGCGTTTGTTGAGCTTGAACCGGATTTGGAGGGGTTGCTGCACATTTCCGAACTTGCCGACCACAAGATTTCGAAGCCGGCGGATGTTGTTAATGTTGGCGATGAAGTTGAAGTTAAGATTCTGAAGGTTGATGCTGAGGCACGTAAGATCGGTTTGAGTTTGCGCAGGGTTAAGTGGGCTGCGGAAGAACAAGCGGCTGAGCCGGTCCAACAGGGGGCGTCAGCAGGTCCTCAAACCGGTATTTCCGGAGCAGAAGTGGAAGAAGCTGCGAAAACGCAGGACAAGGCCGGCGAAGGCAAAGAGGTCGAAGCGGAGTCAGGTGAGCAGGGTGAAGCTGGAGGAGCGGATGTTGGAGAGGCGGAAATGGAGAAGGAATCTGAATAAGGCCAGGTCGAGTGACCTCAAGAAGGCGCAGATACCGAGAGCCGGGGCAACAGTGCAATAGAAAGCGCAGCACAAAAGCAGAAATTAAATTGTGAAGATAGGAAAAAATAACCGCTGTGAGAGGATTTTTAGATAAGTTTTGAATCAATAATCGTTGTAAGCTATTGCAAATACAGAAGTTAAAAATTTCACATCAATTTAATCAAAAATCCCCTAAAATCTCATAATATTTTCCTTGACAATAACATAGCTAATTTGGTATAAATAGGCAAGTGAAAGTTGAGTGAGGGATGGTTTCGGAGTGAGGTTGGTGAGCCACAGATTACTGGCAATTCAACCAGAAGCTCAGACTTGAGTTTCCCCAAGGAGGAGGAGCAAAGCCAGGTCATAAAAAAGTTACTCTACAGGCACAGAGTTGGTGAAGAGCTTTAGTGCTTGTTTGTTGAAGGTTGTTTGAGACAGGCACAACCGAAGGGAAGAGGTATATCTGTCGAAAACAACGCTTGTTTTGGTTTGTGGCCAGAGCAAGAGATTTGTATGTAGTTTGTTTTGTAAAATAGGAGGAGTATTATGTGTAAGAGATTTTTAGTATTGGTATTAGCTCTTGTTTTGATGTCATCGGTGTGCTCCGGCTACACTATCATGCTAATCAGCGATAGCGGACTCTGGCGCACTGGTGCTAAGGCAGCGGAGATTGCGGCGATAGACAATAATAAATACGTTGACAGCACGCTTGTGGAGTACCTTGAGGGCCTCGGCTACACGGTGGATACCAGCGGAATGGCTGGGACATACAGGGATAACTTAGCTACTAAATGGTATGACGATGCTACGAAATTAGCAGCTATACAAGCGGCCGACCTGGTCATCCTCAGTAAACATGCCGCCAGCAACAGGTACGACGGCGATGAGGCCCTTACTTTACAGGACCGGTACATGTGGAATACACTGGAGGTACCACTTGTTTCGATAAGCGGCCACATGCTCGTCGGCACGGGCGGCACCATGCCAAATCCTACTAAGAGATGGGGTTGGACCAACGCCGGAAACAATAGAGACTATTGTGACAATCCTTGTGCGGCGACCGATTTGGAGGCCGCTCGTTGTCCTCCGGGTCTTCCGGTTTTGAATTTACCTCTTTTTGACTGGTCGACGGCAACTGGTGGTGTATGTCCTGCTAATGATAGACCGGCTCTACCCGTTGGCGATTGGGTTGCTGGAGCCGTAGTGCAGGGCTACTATGACGACACCTGGACTGCTGCTGAGATTGCTACTACTCCGGCGAGAAAGGATAAGCCGATACTGGTCTATGTCCCCGAAGGCTCAAACTTTGACGCCCTCTGTGGGACAGCGGCTGGTTTCTATGGCACTGCCGGTGAGATGCGTTATTACATGGGTATCTGGAATTACGATGGACAGGTAGCATACTCCTGGGGCCTGTACCTCACCCCTGAGTATAAAGATATATTTGATAGTGTGATCTATCAGATGATTCCTGAGCCGGCAACAATAGCGCTGCTCGGCCTTGGTGGATTGGCTCTGCTTCGCAAGAGACGCTAATGCCTTAAGAAGAAGTATATCGGTTAGCTAATGAGTTTGCATCATTTCGGGGCCTACACTGATTAGTTCGGTGTAGGCCCCGTTTGTTTTTGCATGCGTATTGTGCAGGACACCGCTATTGTGGGGGAAGAAGGTTAATTTCTGATTCCGCCAGACAAACCCGCCACACAGATGGCGGGCAAGCGGCGGACAAGTTTCGATTTTCGATTTTCGATTGCGGGTGTAGATTGCTTCGCCTTCGTCTTTGCTCAGGGCTTTGGTTCATTCGGGGTTAAAGTCTCTTTGCACTCTCGATGAGAGTGGAACGTTTGCACTGGAAGGGCTGGCTTGTAGTGCTCTGTCACAGATGATTCGATGAGTTGTCATTCCGCACTTGATGCGGAATCCAGAAAGGTAACGAAACTGGATTCCTGCTTTCGCAGGAATGACAGCCATTATTTAACCTGTGACGCACCAATAGGGGCAAAAAAATTTGATGAGGATGTAATTATTGATATTGTTTTTGATGCGGGGTATAATGGCCGCGATTGTAAATAACGAAAATATGTCATAATTTGGAGGTTAATAGCTATGTTACTTTGGGTTTTCAGAGGCATTTTTGTTACGATTGTAGTGGGAGTACTTCTATTTTGCGCAAGTTCTGTGACGTTTTCGAAGGAGGAGAATTCGCCGAGTTTCTGGGCGATAATTTGGAGCGGTTTTGGGATGGCGTTGTTTGTTTTTATGTTAGATGTTCTTACGCCGAAGAGAAAACTCGCCGCTCTGGCAGGTGTGTTTTTCGGCCTGTTGGTTGGGCTGCTTGTTAGTGGCGTACTGGCACCTGCTGTGGATATGGTAGCTGATTCGTATCGAATTAACATAATTCCGGAGGCGCGTGAGGCAATCAAATGGATGTTGGGTATATGTATATGCTATCTTACCGTCAGTGTTGTGATGCGAACGAAGGACGATTTTCGTTTTGTGGTTCCTTATGTTGCGTTTACCAAACAGACCAAGGGTGCCCGGCCATTGGTTTTGGACACTTCCGTAATTATTGACGGGCGGATAGCAGACCTGTGCCAGAGTAAGATGTTTGATGCACCAGTTGTTGTTCCGCGTTTTGTTCTCAGTGAGCTGCAATTGATAGCTGATTCGGCTGACAAGCTCAAGCGTAACCGTGGCAGGCGGGGACTTGATATACTTAACAAGATGCAGATGAATCCTGTTATTGACATGGAGATTGATGATACAGTAATTCCAGAGGTCGAGGAAGTCAAAGGTGTTGACCAGAAATTGATGATGTTTACTAAAAGCTGCAACGGGCGTCTGGCGACAACGGACTATAACCTCAGTAAGGTCGCACAGGTGCGTACGGTTGACGTAATAAATATAAACGATTTGGCTAATTCACTGAAGGTAGTTGCACTTCCGGGTGAGACTATGGAGGTTAGAATCATAAAGCCAGGCGAAGAGGCAGAGCAGGGCATAGGTTATCTGGCTGACGGGACGATGGTTGTTGTTGAAGGCGCTCGAAACAAGATAGGGCAGGAATTGGTCATTAGTGTAACCAGCTCACTCCAGACCGTGGCCGGGAAGATGATTTTCGGCAAATTCGAAGGATATGCGCAAGATACGGAGCGAGACCATCGACGAACGTCATATAGAAAGCCGGCTGAAACGAATATATCAGGGAATAACAAGGACTAAAACTGCAAATCGTAGATTACAGATTGCCGATAGCGACAAGCGACAGGCAATTTGTGCATTCTATTTTGACTTCAAGAGGCATTTCAAGAATATTGCGATGGCAGATATGTTACCAAGTGCGAATAATGACCAGTAGAAATGGTCTTTGTAGTCGGGCCTGGTGATGTGTAAGCCGGCGATACCAAAAGAGACAACCACAACAAGGCCAGCAAAGATAAAAACGAGCCAATCCCATCGGTTTACATAAATGGTTCTGCCGTGTGAATCTTTGTAAAGTATTATTACAGCAAAGAGCAGCAATGTAAGTGAAATGAGGACAGGAGCCAGCAGCGGACCAGCCCAGGTCCCTGGTAGTAAAAATAGTATGTCCCAATCCATAATTGACAGCGGCCAATCAGGGATGGGTTTAAGGCAGGAACTGAGGATTTTGAGCCAGATGTAATAGAAGATATCCCAGACGGCGAAAATGGCAGCGAAATAAGCAAACCTCTGGTGACGGTTTTTGCCAAACAGCCAGGCACCGGTAAAGATTAAAACCAATGAGGCAGCTTCTCTGCCGATTTCAGTTGAAAAAGTTCTCCAGTGGTGCCTGATGGGAATATCAGAGAAGGGGAAGGCGAAACCCTCAGGATGAAAGATTGTTCGCAGATAAATGACTACAGCAGCTTCGATGTATGCAAAAGCGATGCCGAAGATAAAAACGATACAGAATCGCTTTATTGTTGTTTTCAACGGATGTTTTGACGCATCTATGAGGTTATTGTTCATATCCGGAGTATTATAGTTTTTGTAGTTCTTTCAGCAGTGCGGAAATGATTTTGCTTTCCGGGACGACAGCAATTTTTTGGCCGTGGCGGTAGATGTAACCTTTATTCTTAGCTGTGCAGACGGCAAGGTCCGCGTCGGCGGCTTCGCCGGGGCCATTGACGATACAACCCATCACAGCGACTCGCAACGGTTTATTGATGTTGTTGAGGGCTTTTTTGACACGTCGAGCCAGCTTTATTACGTCAATCTCGGCCCGTGCGCAAGTCGGGCAAACTATCAGCTCCGGGCGTCTGCGCTCGTGAAGAGCGAGTGCGATTAGAATCTGTTTTGCAATTTCGGTTTCCACAATGGGGTCGCCGGCGGCACTTACTCTGATGGTGTCGCCAATACCTTCTGCGAGCAGTGTGCCGAGGGCAATAGCTGAAGGTGTCTGGGCGTCTTCGGGCAGGCCTGTGTGGGTCAGGCCGAGATGAATGGGGTAGTCGAAGGTTTCGGCGATACTGCGGTTGATTTCGATGGTTCTTAAGGGGTCGCGGCTTTTTGCACTTAGAACCAGTTGGGTGAAGCCGCGATTTTCAAAGATTCGCACATATTTCTTCATCTCCTTCAACATTAAAGCGGTGCGTTTTTGCGGCGGGACATCCTGCTTTCTGAGGTCTCTGATACTTGCTTCGTTGACGCCTATGCGGATGGCGACTTTGTGCATCCTGGCTGCATCTATTATTCGATGGATGTCTTTTCGATTTTTTATGTTGCCTGGGTTGAGCCGGATTTTAGCTGCGCCGGCTTCTATGGCTTCAATGGCTCGGTCTGGGCTGAAGTGAATGTCGGCGATTAGGGGGATTTTTACTTTTTGGACGATTTTTGCAAAAGCGATGGTATCAGCTCTTCTGGGGACGGCGATTCTTACCAGTTGACAGCCGGCCTGGACAAGCTGATTTATCTGCTTTACACAACGGGCAATATTGACAGTCGGAACCTTTGTCATCGACTGGATAACAATAGGGGCACAAGAACCGATTTTTATCGGGCCAACCCTGACAGTTTTTGTTTTTCTTCTTTTAATCACATCAAGATTGTAGCTTGTTTTATTATGTTGGGCAAATTAAAATACGGCCTGCAGGGTCGGTTGTTCCTATTCGCAGGCCAGATACTTTGGCAAAATAGTTGTTGTCGGCGTGTTGGAATAATAAACTATTCTCCCGCTTATAAAAATGGGTTCGATGTTGATATATATATTTGTGTTGTTGTTTGTGGCCTATTGGGGTTGGGGGGTGGTGCTTTATATTATGCAGCCGAAGTTTCTGTATAGTCCCGTTCGGGAGGTTTCTTATACACCTGGTGACTTGGGGCTTGATTTTGAAGATGTGGTTTTCAAAAGCGATGATGGGCTGCAGTTGAGCGGCTGGTATATCCCAGCTCTGTTAGAAGACCTGGCCGAAGGTGCATCGGTCCAGCCAGGCGGTTCGCTTGTAACCAGGCCTGCAGGTAAATCAAAGTTCACGGTTCTGTTCTGCCACGGCAATGGGGGCAATATGATGCACTGTTTGGACAGCATAAATATCTTTCGTAATCTGGGATTAAATTGCTTTATTTTCGACTATCGCGGCTATGGCAATAGTGAAGGCAAAACCAGCGAAGAAGGGACATATCTTGACGTATTGGCTGCATACAAATGGCTGACTGAAGAAAAAAAGATACAGCCGGATAATATTATTGTCTTTGGCAGGTCTCTTGGCGGAAGTATAGCAGCACAATTGGCCAGCAGGGTCAAGGTGGGGGGCTTGGTTGTTGAGAGCACTTTTACTTCATACGTTGACATTGGTAAGATGTTTTACCCTTATATGCCTGTGCGATGGTTTGCGAGATTCAGCTACAGGACTATCGATTATATAAAGGACGTTTTCTGTCCGGCGATGCTGATTTACAGCAGGAATGACGAGGTTGTGCCATTTGATTTTGGTCTGGAGCTGTACGAGGCGGCGAATGAGCCGAAAAAGTTTATCGAGATATTCGGCAGCCATAATGATGGCTTTCTGGTATCAAGCGAGATTTACAAAGGCGGCTGGACAAAGTGGCTGAAATTTTTGGAAGAATATAAAAACCGGGCGGCTTCCTACCCTTCAGAAACCGCTTGAACCTCTCTCCTAACCAATTTATGCCACTTCTGCTGATGGGGTTGCAGTTTCTTGATTTATAACTGGTCGTTTTCGCCAGAAGTTAGCCAGTACAGAACCAGAGATGTTCATCCAGGGGCTAAAAATAATTGCTGCGAGACCAACAGTCGCCAGTTTGCCCATTCTTTCGGCAAGGCCGGAGGCCATTCCTCCATTTTGCAGTCCGACTTCAATTGCTATCGTTCTGCAGGATTTTTTGTCCAGACCGAACAGACGACCACCCCAGTAGCCTAATAAATAGCCGGCTGAATTGTGTAAAATGGCCGCCAGAACAAGCAGGGTTCCTACTTGAAGCAGATTGTCTCTGCCTGCGGCTGTAGTAATAGCAGTAAAATAAATAATACCAGCCATAGATAAAACCGGCATTAAACTGTGCAGTAATTTTAATCGCTCCTTCCGAAGCTTATTGTAAAGTAGTGCGGCAAAGATTGGTAAAATAACCATATAAATAATATCTGTCATCATTTTTAAAAAAGCTATTTGAACAAACTCACCGGCTAATATTTTCATCCAGAGAGGCGTTACGACCGGTGCAAGCAATTGGGCCAGCGCTACCAAAGTAACTGACAAAGCAAGATTGGCTCCGGCAAGATAAACCATTACATTGGATGCAAGGCCGCTCGAACAGGAGCCAATTAGTATTATTCCTGCAGCAATTTCCGGTGGGAAGCCAATCGTTTTTGCCAGGGCATATCCAGTCAAAGGCATAATCGTATACTGGCATGCAATTCCTATAATTACGGCTTTTGGCATCTTAACAACACCGATGAAGTCATTGACGCTCATTTGTGTGCCCATACCGAACATAACCAACCCAACTACAAATGGAATTAGGTTTTGTAAGTTTACGCCGCCGATTTCAGAAAAGTAGTTGGGGTATATCATAGCTGTCGTTACCGCAGCTAAGATGCAAACTGTAAAGCGATACCCTTTCAACGAAGGAACGCTCGATAACCCAATCACCAATAAAATGGTCCCCCATACCGGCAAAAATCTGAATTCCGCCACATATCCTGCTATCCAGCAACCAATAAAACCGATAAGGCATGCACCAGATAGATACAAGCAGGTACGATATATCGTGTTCAATGCTTTTTTAAACATTTCTTTCTCCGTAAGAGATTGTGTTTCTACCAAGAATATGTATTACAGTATACTTAAATTAAAGTTGCAAGATGCTCTACAGCAAGTCTTGGACTCGATAAAATAGGGATTTTTTTGTCTTCAGCCGGCAGATTATCTACAACTCGCGCCATTGATGCCTGAGCAAGCACAATAACATCTACCTGCTGGCTTAATTCTCTGATTGCGGTGCCGACGATTCTATCATGCGTTTTACCGTCACCGGAAATTACAGCTTCAAATGCGCCTTCACACAGTTTAGTAATCACTTTTATTTTCTGTTTTTCTCTCTTTGCTTCTGCATCAATCAATTTTGCTGTAGGATTTAAAGTGGAAGGCAATGTGGCGACGACGCCTATTCGAGGCCCTTTTTTGATTGCCAGATTAGCCATCGGCTGGTCAACTCGTAAAACCGGCACATCTACTAATTCACGCCCCAGTTCTGCGGCAGCGCCAATTGAGGAACACGTTACCATAATAAAATCAGCACCGGCCTGTTCTGCGGAAATAATATGCCCGACCACCCTTCGTGCAGTTGGTTTTAAGAGTTGTTGATTACGTATGATGTCTTTCAATATGCTATCGTCAACGAAATGCACTACTTCGACATCAGGTAACAATTCTTTACACAATTCCGTGAAGATAGGAATCATTACCGCTGAGGTGTGAATAAGAGTTAACCGTTTTTTAGGCATTGGAGTTATCCTTTCGTTTTCTTATGATTAACGTCATTGGTCTCTTTTCTGCATTACCTTTTTTGCTGCTTTGACAATATCGGCCACCCCTATTTCATAATAGTCTAATAATGGGTCGGGAGCTCCAGAGCGAGGATAGGTATCTTTAAGGCCTATACGAATAATCGGCGCCGGCAGCTTTTCTGCACTAAGCTCCACAATAGCGCTGCCAAGGCCACCAATGATATTGTGGTCTTCAACAGTAACAGCAGCACCCGTTCGCTGGAGTATTTTTATGATAGCTTCTGTATCTAATGGTTTCAACGTATGTACATCAATGACTATAGCGTTAATACCCTCTTGTTTTAAGACGTCAGCGGCCTTCAAGACTCGATTGATAACAAAGCCATTCGTAAAGAGGGCAACATCGTATCCATTCTCTTTTAAGATTCTGACTTTCCCTAATTCAAACGGTATATCAATATCGACCACAGGGTCACGGCCACTGCCTATCCTGAGATATGCAGGGCCATAAATTTTATGAATTGCCTTGGTTGCTTGAATAACCTGTGACGGGTCGGCTGGAACTACTATGGTAATGCCGGGAATCGTTCGCATAATGCCGATATCTTCGAAAAACTGATGAGTTACGCCCTCTCTTTCCCCTGCTGAAATACCGCCATTCGCACCAACAAATTTAACATTCAATCCGGGATAAGCGACAAATGTTCGAACCTGCTCGCAAGCTCTCATTGTTATAAAACCGGCGTAGGTAGCTACAAACGGTATCAAACCACAGATAGCCATTCCGGCTGCACAGTTGACGGCATTTTGTTCGGCAATGCCAAAATCAAAGAACCGGTCAGGATATTTATCAACATAGGGGTTTCCCCTTATTACTAACACAGAGTCGGCGCAAACCAATACTGTTTTTGGGTCATCTTCGGCGATTTCCATCAAGCTTTGCGTAAAAGCAATTCGTGTATTACCAATTTTGCTCATTGGTATTCTCCTCCCAGGGCAATCATTGCTTCTTTAAATTGCTCTTTTGTCGGAACTCGCTTATGCCAGGAGTTATCTCCAATCATATAAGGCACACCTTGGCCTTTGACAGTATGTGCCAGGATTAAAGATGGCTGTTCAATATTTGCTTTTGCATGGTTTGCAGCCTGGATGATTTCGGCAAAATTATGTCCGTCTATTTCCTGACAGTGCCAACCAAAGGCCTCCCATTTCGGTAAAATTGGATACAAACCACTGACTTGCTCAATAGGTCCACTGCTTTGAACCCCGTTGTTGTCAACAAAAACGATTAATTTGCCCGCTTTATATTTTTTTGCTGACATAGCAGCTTCCCAAATCACACCTTCCTCGATTTCGCCATCTCCCGTGATAACATAAGTAAAAAAGTCTTTGCCCAATAAGCGGCTGGCTAAAACCATCCCTAAACCGATAGAGACCCCATTGCCTAACGACCCAGATGTGGTGTCAACTCCGGGTGTTTTGTTCATATCCGGGTGCCCTTGCAAATGAGATTCTAATGAACGAAGGCCTGTTAAATCAGAGTGGGGGAAATAACCTTTTCTTGCAAGAGCTGCATATAGTGCCGGACATGCATGCCCCTTTGACAAAATAAATCGGTCTCGGTCTTCCCAATTAGGCTTTTGGGGGTCGATTCTCATAATATTGAAATACAGTGCGGTAATTAAATCTGCCACCGATAAAGCAGGAGCAGGATGTCCGTCGCCTGCTTTATATATCATTGTAACAATATCGATTCTAATCAGACGAGCCAGTTCTTTTAGTTCTTGAATATTGTCGTTCAATATTTTTCCCTCCAGGATAGATTTTAGGGAGTATCCCACAACGGTGTAACCGCGAAATTTAGAAATAACCACAAGGGCCACAAAGAGCGTGAGGATTTTCTAATTTTTATTCTTTCTTTGCATACATTGCGTTTTTGCGGTTGATACATACTCTTAAATTGAGTTAGCCGCGCAGAAATCTTCCTACCTTCTGCATTGCGATTTCTATCTTTTCGAGGTCATATACAAGTGGTCCGTATGAAATACGAACGGCATTTTGTAGTGTCTTTCCAAAACCCCATCCTGGAACAAAAAGAACTCCTGTTTCTTTAAGTATTTTTTCAACAAATTGGGTTCCATCTTCATCAATCTTTATACAATTATATAGACCACCTTGTGGTAGTAAACAGGGTAAACCGAGCTGTGAATGGATGCATGAACAGGTAAATTCGGCGGCTTTTTTATAATGTTCGTTCATATTATAAAGGTAGGGTTTTATAGAATTATTTTTGATTGCTTTTTCCATATATTCTACCAAAGCCATTTGGTGCAGAGAGTCCGGACATAGTATAGATGTAGCTTGAACGGAATCAAATAACTCTACTATCGATTCAGGAGCTTCGATCCATCCCAGTCGGCGGCCAAGGCCGCGACACCATTTGGAATTTGAGTGAAGTGAGATGTAATTATCATTCGGTGCCCAGGAATAGTAATCCGGAGGTTCTTTATTGAATAATATTTCTTTATAAGCGTAGTCGATGACAAGAAAACCTCCGATTTCTTTGGCCGCTTCCAAACCGGCTTCCACGAATTTGTCAGATGGGACCTGAGAAGTTGGATTATCGGGAGATATTAGCAGCACGACCTTTGGCTTGTTTTCTAAAATAAATTTTTTGAATTCATCAATTTTTTGGTCTGCAATATATGTCCATGAGTCCACATCTATAACAGGAAAACGTAGAATTTCCGCACCCACTACAGATATAATTTGGGCCGGGTAATTACAGTAGGAGGGGTCCAATAACAAAATTTTATCATTATTGTCGAGTAAAATTTGTATTAGGTTTGTAGTTAATTGTGTTGAGTTGGCGCCGATGGCAATATGGTTGGGATTTAGCCCTTCTATCTTGAATAAGTGTTTTTCATAATCAACTATGCTTTGTCTGCATTCAGGAAAGCCGATGGTTGGGGAATAACCGCCCGAGATGTGAAATCGCTTATTATCTTGTATGATGTTAAGATAGGATTCTTGCAGTTCTTTCGGGGACTGGTGATTAACCCATCCACCCACAAATGAAATAACTTCAGCGGGGTCGAGACCAATTTTTTTAAAATAAGCTGGATTCGCATAATCCATTATTTCTCGCACAGGTGATTTTGAGTGTTTAAATATTTTCGCTTTTTTTGATATTGTCGGTTTCATAACAATGTATTAGTAAGTATTTGTTTTTCAGCTTTTTTCATCAGCCAGCGGCTTTAATCCTATGAATTTTTACGCCACATCTCCAAAACAGCATTTTTTCACTATAGATGCTTTGTTTATGATAGTTTTTGACCCAAGTATCTATATTTTCTGTAGTTAGTCAAGCATTTTTCCTGCAGAAAGCAAGACGATATGGTTTATTCAACGCCGTCTCGTCTAATCGTTTATAAGCATTATCGGCATTGCTGCTGATGCGTTGGTTGATAAGGGACTTGTAAACTTGGGGGTATATTTTACCGATATCCCAGATGGAATCCGTGAGGAAGCGGTCGTCCTATAAGATAGTGACCTCATTTTGCAAAAGAGGTTCAATGAAGGCAGGGTTGTGGTCAAATTTGCCCTTATGGCTGGAGTCGAGAGACTTTTGGCTGGGCGGGAGTGAGCTATAGCGTTTGACGTTACCATAAAAGAATATCTGAAGGAAATAGACGCAGCATCGCTGCTGACATTAGAGCAGGAGCATATGTTGGGCACGCTGGTCGTTGAAGATAACGACCCGTGGGCGAGGGAACAGTTGGTGCGAAGCAATCTTCGGCTGGTCGTTAACATCGCCAAGAAATACGCTGACCGGGGGATGAGTCTCGGTGACCTGATTGAGGAGGGTAATCTCGGCCTTATAAAAGCCGTTGATTACTTTGACCCTGACCGTGGGGTTCGGTTTAGTACGTATGCTGCGTGGTGGATAAAGCAAGGTATCAGGCGTGCGCTTTTGGAAAATGTTCAGCCGGTGCATATTCCAACTTATATGGTAGCATTGATAAATCAATGGAGGCATACCGCTGCGGAACTGGAGAGCAAACTTGGCAGGACGCTGAATGTTGAAGAGATGGCCGATATAATGGGGCTGCCGCTGCGGAAGGCAAAAATCATACATCGGATTGTTGAGGTTCTCAGCTTCGCAGGGGAAGCCGGCGGCGATGAGACAGACGAAAATCAAATGCTCGATGCAACTCTGGAGGATGAAAACACGGGCAAGCCGGAAGATGCGCTTGTTGCCAGTGAGGAAAAGGCAAAAGCTATGAGGTTGCTCGATAGAATCGAGCCGAGAGAAGCTAATGTTCTGAGATGGCATTACGGGCTGGACGGCAGCAAGCCGATGACGCTGAAAAAAATCGGCGAGAAAATGAACCTCACACGGGAAAGGATTCGGCAGATACGGCGTGACGCGCTTACCAAGCTTTATGAGTATATGAACGAAGGGTAGGGGTTCGTTTAGCTCCGGGCCTGCTTCGGGGCTTATATCGTAGCACGGCCATCTTGGCCGTGCATTTATAAACCTGTCCTCCGCACGATTATCTTCACATACTGATAGTAAATCAAATCCTGTATTGTTTT